>CAYQNS010000201.1:0-6596 GCA_964418755.1 uncultured Desulfobacteraceae bacterium | reverse complement strand
TAACTCTCAGCCTTATACACTCCATAAGTCGAAGCCCGCTCCCATAAAAGAGCTTTGCCATAAGGTAAGTGAAAAAACGCTGAATAGTTTCAAGCCCGAGAGTCGTCGTCTTAACCGACGCACCCGTGGCTGCAGCATAAAGCGGGTAGTCGATGAGATAAGGCGATATATGCTCGGTTGGCGTGGATATTCCGGGTTCAGCGAGGTGCTACCGCCACTGGTTAATTTTGAGAAGTGGATTCGTCGCCCGCTTCGCTTTGACCAGCCCTTTAATGGGTGACCAGCCCTGTAATGGGTGACCGGTGCGGATCAGCGATTGTCTGGCCGTAACCAGAAAAAAGAAATAGCGGGTGCAGATAGAAGGCAAAGCAACACCGTGCCGCATGGAGCGTTTATAGATCAAGCGAAAAAAGTTCTATTATTTTGCATGGAGAGGTGTTTTTTTACTTGACCAGCCCTTTAATGGGTGACCTCTGGTAGCAATGGGGCCGTCGAGGATACAAGGAACTCCGGAAGCGTGGTATTGATCGCGAATTAGCCTGGGATACAACAAAGTCGGCACACTGACCCTGGCGTTTGAGTCGTAGCCCGATGCTTTACTACGCACTCACGAATAAGTATTTCAAGTCGCAGGGTTTTCCGAGACTTGTTGTTCCCAACAATTAACTTAATCAATCAAACCGCCATGGTGCGTGATCCGTATGCCTGGTGGTGTAGGAGGGGGAGCCGCAAGGCTTCTCCCTATCTTGATTATCTGTAAAAGAAAAATAAGAGAGAAGAGCATGAAAACAATCAGATTGTTCGTCATTTTAATGGGGCTGTTTGCTTCCCTGCTTACCGGCTGCGCCCACAACATCACCTCTCGGCTGCCCGATGTCTTTGAAGCAAAGTATCTGAACAGCCAAACCAGCGTCAAGCCCATCGACCTGCAGTCAGCAGGCCGGTGCCCGGGCGCACGGACCCTGCGTGTAGTAAACAAGGATTCGAGAACCGACATTTACACGGTCTACAGCGTCGCGGGAATAAGCTACACGATAGTCCCAACCGAGTACGTTAGCCTCGTAGCGCGGTATATAGAAGACAAGCTTCGCGAGAGCAACGTTCCGGTGGACGAAAAAACCGGCAAGGAAATCTACGTATGGATGGAAGAGGTCCACGCGGACGGCGCTTGGTCTTTCGGATGCAATGTCAAACTGAAAATCGCTATCCCGGAGATCGGCTACACACATGTTTACAGCGGCTATGAGGGGAGCGGAATTATCATGAATGCCATAGGCTACGCCACCAACCTCGCGATAGCCGAATTTATCAAAGATCCCGTTGTCGAAAAGTATATACAGTGTTCGGATTAATGAAGATTTAGGGCACATACTTTTCTGCTATCTCACGGCTTACGTTCTTACCTTTAGGATATTTGCAAAAAGGAGAAGGGCGAACGAGGCGTTCCACCGGATCGCTAACGCTCCCGGTGAACTTGGCGTTGGCCTTAAAATCACAACAGGAGTTATCTATGGCAATACTATCAAAAGGTAGACTTACAAAAATGATGATAGAGGGGCTTTTAGAACTATCTGATGGAGCGACCCATTTAAAAGAAAATGTTACTTTGCGTTTTAGTTATGGTTGGTCAATTGTCAACTTCTCGTGAAATTAACACAGCATGGAGTGAAACAAAAAAGAAAGCTGCAAAACTTCATCCTGATAAATTTATACTTGATGGGCGGGGTGTTCTGCATTGGAATGATGGAAGTGTTAAAATATTGGACAAAAAAATTTCAAGTGCAAATTACAAAAAACTTAATGAGCTAGCAGATACGGGAAATTGCAATGTGAATTCAATGGTATCCAAGCTGATAACGTCTTATAAAAAGAATAAGACAAAATAATATTACAATATCAAGGGGGCCAACAAAACATTGGAGGTGATCCGGATACAAAAAAAACTCACGGTTACCATAAACGAAGAAGTTTATGCGGGATTACGAACAGTTATTGGGCCGCAAAAAATCAGCCGTTTTATTGAGGACTTAGTCCGCCCACATGTTCTAAAAAAAGATATGTATACCGCATATAAAAAAATGGCTGCTGATCAAATCAGAGAATCTGAGGCTTTTGAATGGGCCGAAGCCACTATAGGAGATATAAACGATGATGAGAGGTGAAGTTTGGTGGATTAATTTTAATCCCTCCATCGGAGGTGAAATCCGCAAACAAAGGCCTGCCATCATCGTGAGCAATGATGCTGCAAACCATTATTTGAATCCGGTCCAAGTAGTGCCAATAACGAGCAATATTGATAAACTTTATCCAAGTGAAGCATATTCAAGGGTATTTTGAGGAAGCCTGTTTTCTCCTTTATTGGGGTTTTTAAAAAATGACCCTTAAAGTTTATATGAGATGTCTGTTTTAATGAAAAATTTGGTTAGCCCAAAAGGATGAGCATGCGAAATACTGAATATTGGAACAATGAAGGCGCTCAGAAGGTCTTCACCCACCCAATCAGTTCGGAGTGGCTGGCAAACATCGACAGAGAATTTTCAGTACTTGACCTTGGATGTGGTTATGGACGCCTGACGAGTGACCTCAGAAGAGAAGGATTCAGGAATATTGTCGGTTTTGATTCTAGCGCTCCGTTGATAGAACGGGCTTTTAGTCAGAATCCCGGGGCGTCCTACGCGTGCGATATAAATGCATTGGCGGACAAATCCTTTGATTTGGTTCTCTGTTTTGCACTATTCACTTCTTGCCCATTAACCGATGAACAATCAGAACTGATATCACTAATTAATAGCCATACTCGGAAAAATGCTTGTCTGTATATAAGTGACTATGAGACAGGTGATAACCCGCACTACCGTAGCCGCTACGGGCAAAGAGAGCTGAATACCTATGGTTGTTTCAAATCCGCAACTGCTATATTCCGCCATCATGAGCCCGGTCACTTTGACGATCTACTGTCCGACTGGGAAAAAATAGAAGAACGAGCACTGAGTAGCGAAACGCTAAATGGTAACGAGATCACTATCCACCAATACCTGTATAAAAAAGGAAAAGGCTAACCTTAAGGATTGTGTCGCATTAAATTCAGCCTTGACCTCCGGTCTATATTTGGTATCATATACAGACCGGAGGTGATAAAAATGAATATTACAAACGATATAAAACCTGTTACTTATCTAAAATCAAAAGCTGCTCTTTTATTAAACCAGATCAACGAAACCCATCGTCCTGTGATTATAACACAAAACGGTGAACCCAGAGCTGTTCTCCAAGATCCTGAAAGCTATGAGAATATGCGGAACGCAATTGGCTTGTTAAAGCTGATATCTCAAGGTGAAAGTGACGTTCGGAATGGCAAGGTTAAGGCCCAAGAGGATATATTTAAAGACATTGAGAATTCACTGAAAGAAAAACTTTAATGAACGTAAGGCATCAGGTTGTTTGGACCAGTGTTTCGGAAAATGATTTAAAAGAAATCATTGAATACATTTCAGTGGACAACCCTCACAATGCATTAAATATACTTAGAAAGATCAAAAAAAAAGCTTCAAGCCTCTATACTCTTCCTGAAAGAGGCCGCATCGTACCAGAGCTCCAGGATCAAGGCATACTACACTACAGGGAATTGATTGCCCCGCCATGGCGACTAATATACAGGATCGCAGAACAGAAAATATTTGTTTTATCTGTAATAGATTCTCGGCAAAATGTTGAAGATATCCTTTTAAAAAGATTGATCTATAAAAAATAAAAACTGCGAACAAGGCGCTTAACTCAGACGGCTAATATTGTGGCGTTTTGTCCGATCTCGCAGTTAACATTGTTTTGAACTTTCCGAAAGGCCTTAGCTATTAGGCCGCCGCTGGTTAGCTTTACGTTAGCGATAAGGAGGATGGATCAAAACCTTAAAATTCGTAAAAAATGATTTATGGGTTGGCGGCGGTCTAATACGGAGTTTGGGCGGGTGAGTTCCCGCCAAAGCGTCGCGTGGGGCGAAAAAAGTCAGCTACTTATACCGTGCCCGCCAAATATTTTTTCCGCTTTTGTTCAGGAAATTTCTCGATTGCATAGCGCAGCATGGTACGAGGCATCTGCCTGTAATGCGTTTTTAAAAAAATTTCTTCTACGCCCGGATCGCGTTTACCGATTTCTCTGAGCATCCAGCCAACCGCTTTGTGTATCAAATCTTCTTTATCGGTTAATAATTGCTTCGATAAATCCAATGCCTCATGGAATTGATGCTTTCGGATGAAATGCAAGGTCGATATAATGGCGATCCGCCTCTCCCAAAGACTGTCCGATGTGGCCAACTCATAGATCGGTTGTTTGTCTTTATCCTCCAAATAGGCGCCTACGATTAAATAGGCTGAGCTGTCAACCAGATCCCAATTGTTAATGTATCGGGTGTTGTTCAGATACAGTTGGTAGATAGTCGCTTTTTCGGCCGCATCGCCTCTGGTGAATTTTTGAATTAATAGAAAAAGCGCACACAGGCGTTCCTCATGAAAAGAGGATTTCAGCAAGCATTGAATCTCTTCCAGGGCAATATCCTTATATTTTTTGGCCTGTTTTCTGAGTACCGGTACCCGGATACCCAGAAATTTATCCCCTTCTCCATATTCACCTTTCCCGGTTTTGAAAAACCGTTGAGAATGTTTCGCTATGACTGGATCTGCCAGGCCTCTCAGGATTTTACTCAATTGTGCTGCTTTCATTTGTCATCTCCATGGTCCATGGACAGGAATGACGCCAGGGGCTTCGACATAAGAGCGAAAGGTACTTTTAGGGCTCGCGCAAAAATAACTTAACATTTTAAGCACCGATACATTCTGTCTGACTGCGTTGCGAAAACTCGGAATATACTTGATATTCCTGCGCTTTCGCGCCTTGCCGGCCAGGCGCCTCAGCGCTTAAAATTGCCAACTTATTTTTGTGCGAACCCTTAAGATGATATTGATGTTTGATCAGTAATTTCTCAAAGTTGCCTTAATCCTGTCCGGATTTTTAAAATATGCAAAAACATCCATGATTGATCTGCAGACAATATCCGCTGCCAGTAATGATTCAACACAGGCACCTTCATCCTGGATAAGAGCAATACCTATGACGGATTCTTTCAGCATTAATCGGTCATTTTTACCATTTCCAACACAGAGCGTTGTTTCCTTCCCAAGGTTTAAAAGATAATCAAGTTTGCCGGCATCTTGTTTTTCATTCGAAATCTTGACAACTTTACAATCAATATTTGTTAATGCCTTTTCAACGGATCCATATGTATCCGCTGTTATGACATGGAAATTAATCACCTCTGCAAGTTCATTCATTATTTCACCCACACCCTCAATCAATTGCCCATCAATCGCAAGTGTGCCGTTATAATCAAATACGACATTTTCTATCTCTATTATTTCACGCCCCGGTATTTTTAAAATCATTATGAATTCCTTTTTATATTAGTCTTATAACGCCGCTGCAGTGGAGTGCGTGGTTTTTTTATAGTAACGGGTTGGCCCTGAAAGCCTTTTGAGCGAACAATACAGGGCATGGCCCTTTTGAGCCGGAATTTTTTATTTGTTGGCTGTCCTGGCCCCTGCCTTATCGTACCATTTAAAGTAGTTTTCGATCCCTGTGTGGCCGGATTCAACCAGGGCGTCATTTTTTTCCGTCCGGCATAATATCCCCCTTAAAATCGGTTCAGGCCGAATAGTTGGTCACCACGGGAGCCTGCAGGATCAGATCGGTGGCCCGGGTTGCAGTGGCGGCAGCCTCCGGAAAAATCGCGTTCAGGGCGCTGATATGCCGCAGATGATCTGCGGTCCGCAGGATCAGCATGGCCAGATCCCCTTCGGCCAGCAAAGAGAATTCCAGCACGTTTTCCCAAGACTGGCCGGCGGCCCAGAGATAGAGGGTCACGGCCGGGCGCAAAAACAAGGGCCTTACCCCAAAACCATTTTGCTGCATCTGTTCGGCAAAAGGCCTCAACTTTTTTTGAACCTTGAAAAAATGTTTTTTAAGCTTTTCCGGATAAATCGTGATTTCCGTCCGGTCCTGTTCTTCCCGTTCGTTAACAAAGGCCGCAACAATACCGGCCATCACGGCCGGGTCGGATTTCGGGAAAACCCCGCGCCGAAACCCTTCGGCAATGATCAGGGGCTGATCCACCCGCAGTTGGGAAGCCCATTGTCCGTCCGCGGTCAATGCCCCTTCCGGGGTTACAAAACCGGTTTTTATTAAAAAATTCAAGTGCCTTAAAAAATCCTGCCCCAGTTTTTGGTTGCTTTGAGACGGCAATTGCGTGGAACGTTTCCTGCCGGGCTTTTGGGACAACAGATAGGTGGCAAAAGATTGCCCGAGCAGTTCTTCGACCTGTTCGGGGCTATGGCTCAAGAGCAAATTGAGCACCATGGAAAAATTGACCCTGATCTGGCTGAGCACCGGCGTGGACGACGAGGAAAGGAGCCGGGCCACCAGCCTTATATCCATAAACTTGCCGGGCAGCACCATGGCAAAACCGATATTGTCCATTCCCCGGCGACCTGCGCGGCCGGTCATCTGATGCAGCTCCGTGGCGGATAGCGACATGAATTCACGGCCGT
>CAYQNS010000200.1:0-6650 GCA_964418755.1 uncultured Desulfobacteraceae bacterium | reverse complement strand
CTTTATCTGTGCTTCGGTCAATGGTGCAAATGAGGTTATCAATATCCGTGTTGTTTCCATCGGTCTTATTGACAGAAGCCATGTTCACCCGAGAGAGGTCTTTGCAGATCCGCTTGTTGATCGTGCTTCAGCCGTAATCCTGGCCCACAATCACCCGGCCGGTACGCTGAAACCATCCGGGCAGGATATGGAGACGACACGGCGATTACGACAGGCCGGAGAGATTATGGGTATAACCGTGCTGGATCATATCATTTTCAACAATACGGAATATTTCAGTTTTTTAGAAAACGATATTGGGTTTTAATGGCCTTTCGTGGCAAACTTAAAATGGGGCCGAAATGGCGCATTTCTATTCCTCCAAGGGCTTCGCACATGGGGCCTTAAACGAATCCTATGTCACCACTATCTGATGAATTCGATCGGTGAAGCGCATCATCGTTACACAAAGCGGAAGATCAAAACAAACAGAAACAGGTATGGTGTCCCCGAATTTAAAATTTTCTGATAATGCGACGGGCAAGACCGATGAACAGAACCAGGACCAAAAGAACTGTCAGAAGAGCACCGAAGGCGATCCAGGTAACATAGGTCCCGCGCTTGAGCAGTTTATACGGATTCCAACTGGCTTCGACAAGCTGGCGTCCAAGTCGTCCCTTATACTTCTCAGGGATATCCGGCACTCCATCGCCCGTGATGTCGGGAAAACTTCTGATATACTCTATTACCCCCGTATATTCCTTGAGCTCCTGAATTCCGGGCGTCTTGTCGTCTGCATCGACCCGGGCGCTTTTCAAGTCGGTCACAGGGCTGCCATTGCGGTCTTTGGGGATGATATCCAGGACATGCCATGTAAAATCTCCCACAACTTTTAAAAATGTGGCATTATAGATATCAGCGGCAACCCGAATAAGTCTTTTGCCGGAGGTTGAGTAATCAAGAAGTGCGTACCCGGTCTCTTCATCCCCGAGCCATATCTGTGTTACCCGATCGAAAAGCATCCGGTTGGGATTATATGAAAATTTAACCCCGGAGAGCTGAAGGTAGTAATCGGCCCCCTTCATCGGGTAAATGCTGGTCAATATCTCCAGGGCTTTTTTAAGCTCACTCGGGTAGATATAAAAAGATATGAGCGGATACCCCATAGAGGATGCTTCGTCAAATCCGATTCCCAGCGGAATGGCGCGAAAAGCATCGCATACGGCTATTCTGCCGGTTTGTCCGATCTCGATATTATCACGAATTACCCCGTTACTGATGACCCCCACCGCCACCCGGGTTGCAGGATCACTTGCATCGGAATCGTTTTGATTGATGTACCATCTAATCGAATCGGCGATAAGATTGCCCAGGTTACATTCATCTTCCAGGATTTCCAGATTAAAAGAGGTCTGGGCAATGAATTTGCGAAACTCAAGCCCCTGACCGGCCAGCAGGTTTTGATTGATGCGATCTTCAAAGCCATTGATCATGGCCGTAATCCCGGCATCTCCCTTAATAGCATCATTGATTTCGATGAGACGATAGTCCTCCAGAGATACTTTGCCGCCGGACAGGCTGATATCCATCACGCCCAGTTGCCTTCCGTATGACCAGGCCTGAACGATGATCGTATCATTGACCCTGCGGACATTTGTTTTGGTATGAGTGTGGCCGCTGATGATGATATCGATCCCGGGCACCTCCTTTGCCAGAATCTCATCTTCGGATCGTTTCGGATCATCAGACAGGCCGCTGTGGGACAGGCAGATCACGATATCCACCTTTTCCTTTTCGCGCAGTTGTCCAACCATTTCACGGGCCGATGCAACGGGATCATCAAATGTAACCGGCGCAGAAAAAGGGGCGACTTCAGCGGCATCTTTGCCCATGAGTCCGAAAAAACCGATTTGCAGGCCGTTTTTTTCAATTATCCGGTATGGCTTTACAATTCCCCTGTCAAAGATTTTTTTCAAGGCATCATCAGCAATATCGGCATCGCTGAAAATAGCATTGGACAAAACAATCGGCGGGATCTTCCCCTGCTGATGGGCCGTTGAAAGAATACGTGCCAGTCCGGCCGGTTTGAGATCGAACTCATGATTACCAAGGGTGATGACATCATATCCCATGGCTTTCATTAACTGCAGCTCAAATGCCTCCTCGCGGCTGAGCATATGAAACAGCGAGCCCATCAAAAAATCACCCGCATCGAGTACCAGCACCGGATTATTTCGCTTCTGTTTTACCTGTTTGATGGCCGTCGCAAGCCTGGCCCATCCACCAACTGTATCGTCATTATGGGTCTGCAAAGGGGAGTAATCAATATTGGGCGAAAAGCCAAGAAAATGGGAGTGCAGGTCATTGGAGTGGACAATCGTGATTTTTTTACCAGCACCTGCAACCGGCGAGGCAACAAATACCAGAAACATCAGTATACAAAGACAACGAATCGGTTTCATTTTATGCTCCTTATCATAGAGGTGTCTTTTGTTGGCGTCCTTCATTCACTGGGTTATATTTTTCTCGACGATTGAATTCTAAACCGCACTCCTCCACTCCTGCGATTATTTCAACTTAATTTTTGCCAGAACAGGCTGATGATCCGAATGCTGGAAATCAAGGTTCACGGTCTGTTTGAAAACTCCTTTGATATTGGGGGACAAAAGGTAATAATCAATGACCGTCACGAGTGATTTTTCAGTATCGTAGGGAATCATAAGCCTTCTGTTCGAAGGTGTTTTGTTGTCGTACAACCATGTCCAGTCCAAGGGTAGATAATCCCCGTCAATGAGGCTGTAATCATTGGTGTCAAAATTTTTTCCGTCAAATCCGGGTGAAAAACCCGGGGCGCACTGATTCCAGTCTCCCCCCACGATAATATAGTTCCCCTTGCCGTATTCATCGGTCAGAAAGGCCTTTAGATAATCCATCTGCCCTTTTCGCAAACTGCCGTCATCATAGGCGGAGTTATGCGTATTGATCACAAGGAGTTCTTTCCCGTCGGAAACGGCATACCGGTTTACCAGAAAACATCGATCCAGCATGAACAGACCCTTGGGCCATTTGTAATTTCCGGGAAATGAATATCTGACACAAGATTTTGGAACTTGTTTGCTGAAGGTAGCCAGCCCTGAAAACACTTTGCCCAGGGGGGAGGTAATGGGCATCGGTACAAATTTAACATCATAATTTGTACCGAAACAAGCCTGAAATTTTTTCAAAAGTTCTGAAATTGAATCAAATTCGTCCAGATGATAGCTTCGGCCTGAATCACGGTCTACTTCCTGAAGTAAAATAAAATCAAAAGACTGTTTTTCGTCTAAAAACCGGGTTGTTTCTTCCAGGTTTTGCCGAACATTTTTTTCAGATGTCCGGACCTGTTTACCGCCATCGTAAAAAAAATCCATGTCCGCACTAAGACCGCAATATCCTATATTCCAGATCATAAAAGTCAGTTCTGCCCCCGCCTGGATGACTGTGGGATCATTGCTTTCAAAAACAACCGTTTTTTCATCGGGTTTATAATCTGTGAAAGTTGCGTAAGCTATCAATATAAGGAGAACAAGTCCTGCCAATACTGCAATAAGTAAAACCAGTTTTAATGCCATGCTCATATATAACGCCTTTGGGTTAAATAATAAAAATTGCTGTCGTGCTGCGGTGAGTAATATTTACCGCAATACTTCGATTTCAATTGAGCGAATTAAAACAAGGGAATGAATAATACCGAAACCGTTGATATGTGTCAATAATTAATAAATGAGCATTACTTACTATATTGAATTTTACGCCCCGACATTCCGGCAATACGGTTTGAAACTATCAGGATCTCTATCCATGGTCTTGCAGATCGTGCGTGAACGAAAACCATGAATCAACTCCCTTTGAATTCCCGGCGACCGCGAATTGCAGCATCTTCATCCTTTACCCTGTCCTGCCATCCACAGCGAACATTATCGCGGCTGTCAAATCGTTTGATATAGGGTTTTATATCCAAAAGCGGGGTTCCATCCAAAATGTCCACATCGGATATGTGGAGTAAGTTGTTATCCATGGAAACAAGTCTTACGACACTGAACCCGATGGGATTGGGTCTTGCCGGTGCCCGAGTGGCAAATATGCCGTGCTCCCGGTTTTCGAGAAACGGCTTGACGACAAGTTCAAGTGGGCCGGCCTTATGAAAGTAATAAAACAGACAGATATGAGAAAACTGATATAGGTCCTGCAGTCCGTCCGCATAATCCGGGTTAAGAACAACCGTTCCCTTGATCCCCTCGGCAAAAACCGGCTGAATCGGTGTTTCGGAAGCTTTTGTATGCGAAGACCGAATAACACCAATTGATTTAAATACAAAATTTTTATCCATTATTTTCGCTATACCTCATTTTGTTCCATAAATGTATTGACTATCCGGCAAACTTGTTTAAAAGATACAAGTTGAAAGCGAAATAGATTTGCATTCTTACCATTAATTTTAAACCAGATTTATGGCCATTGATCAAGAAGCAAACGACGGGATTACATCCGAATGAAAATAGACGACCTCAATATCGCCATTATCAAGCATCTGATTGACGGAAGAAAAGCCTACAAACTCATTGCAAATGATCTTAATGTCTCTGAAAACACGATCCGTGCCAGGGTCAACAAAATGCGTGAAGCAGGGATTCTGGAAATTGCAGGTCTGGTGGATACTTCCGCCATTCCCGGGCACAGTACGGTAATCATTGGTGTCAAACTCAAGAGCACTGATTTGGTTCAAAAAGGAAGCGAATTCAGCGAATTAAAGGGAGTGGTCTCGGTGGCGGTTGTGACCGGCCGTTACGATTTGATGCTGATGGCCGTTTTTAAGGAGGGATTCGGTTTGCTGGAATTTTATACCGAAGAAATCTCCCGTATAGAGGGGGTCCAGTCCCTTGAAACATTCGTTATTTACAAGTCTTACAATTTAAAGGTGCCGTATAAACTGTAATTTGTAGTTCACAGAGTGCGAACATTTTTTTTAATTTTTCAACAAACGCAATTTTTTATACCTGAGTTGAGCGATTTTTCACGAAACCTTTAGGCACAAGAAATTGGTGCGGATCGAGTAAAAAATCGCTCAATTTAATTACAACAGAGGAGTAACCGAAATGATCGCTTTTGGACCTGTCCCCTCACGACGTCTTGGGAGAAGTTTGGGAATCAATAACATTCCCCCAAAACACTGCACATACTCCTGCCTGTACTGCTAGGTGGGGCGTACTCTGAATCTTGTTACCGACCGCCGCAAGTTTTATACCCCTGAAGAAATCTTTGAAGCGGCAAAAGAAAAGGTTGAAAAAAGCCGGAATTTTGCCGAGCCTGTGGATTATCTGACCTTTGTTGCCGACGGTGAACCGACCCTGGACATTAACCTGGGCCGTGAAATCGAACTGCTCAAATCTCTGGGAATTAAAATTGCGGTCATCAGCAATGCATCCCTTGTCCGGCAGCAGGCGGTTCAGGATGATCTTGCCCGGGCCGACTGGGTTTCCCTGAAGGTTGACGCGGTCCATCCAAACATCTGGCGGAAAATAGATCGTCCCCACAGCTCATTGACGTTAAAGGCTGTTCAGGAGGGAATGCTCCAATTTAAAAAGCGCTTTACAGGACGCCTTGTGACGGAAACCATGCTGTTAAAGGATGTTAACGATGGGGATAACCATCTGTCGGATATTGCAGATTTTCTGCATCGGTTAAATCCGGATATCGCCTATGTCGCCATCCCCACCAGACCACCGGCGGAAAAAAGAGTATTCCCCGCTAGTGAAGAGGTTGTCAACCGCGCGTATCAGATCTTCAGCCGGAAGGTCGCAAAGGTAGAATACCTGATCGGCTACGAGGGCAATGAATTTGCCTTTACCGGCGACATCCGGGCCGATATCCTGAGCATTACCGCAGTTCATCCCATGAGTGAAGAGGCAATGAATCAGTTTTTAATTCATGCCGGTGGAGAAATATCGGTTGTGGAAAAATTAATGAGCCAGGAAAAAATCAAACAAACTTCTTATAATGAGACAAAATTTTATATAAGAAGGTTTGCCTAATCGAACAAATTTTTTAGCTTTTCAAAAACAGGACCATATACAAATTCCGTAAATATTGACTGCTTACGAGGTAATATTCCCGACCCAAAGAACCGCTTAAAACTTTGGAGTTCCAAGGTTCACGGTTCAGATGTTGATGCCTCATACATCACCCTCTGTAAAATCAATGACTGCGGGCTAACACGCACAGTTTTCAACTATGAGCGTAGCGCTCTGAACCTGAACGGATACGGAAAAACAGTATTTATTGATCAACACCACGCCTCCGGCCTCATTTTTTTTCGAATTCATCCATCGCTGTCCCTGACCGCTTTATCACTCTGTTTCCGGCTCTCATTTTCGTATCTCCGAGCAAGGGCGTAGTGTTGATAAATTAATGTATTGCTCATATTTTTATTTATATATTGAGGTGTTCATAGAATTTAAAGAAAAATATTGACAATACGTTCAAATCAAATTAAAAGTGGATACCGTGCAGTTTAAATGTAGTTGCATTTTTTTGCTGTTAAAAATTGAAAAGAAGGTCTGTCTGAATGAAAATTGATTCGATCAATATTGCCATCATCAAACACCTCAGAGATGGAAGAAAATCCTTCAAGA
>CAYQNS010000199.1:4950-6734 GCA_964418755.1 uncultured Desulfobacteraceae bacterium | reverse complement strand
AACAGCATGAAAGGAGCCAGGTAGAATGAAAAATCAAACAGAACCCAGTAAGATTAAAAGACGCGATTTTATCAAGAAAGCAGGCGTTGGAGCCGCTGCAGTGGCAGCTACAGCCGTAAACGCACCCTTTGTGCATGCGGCAAAAAAAACCACCATCAAATGGAGGATGCAGACCTATGCCGGTGCGGCTCTATCCGCGCATGTCTGCAAACCGGCAATTGATGCGTTTAACAAAGTGGCCAATGGCGAGATGGTTATTGAGCTCTACAATGCCGATCAACTGGTGCCCACTGGTGAGCTGTTCAGAGCCATGCAGAAAGGCACAATTGATGCCGTCCAGAGCGACGATGACTCCATCGCCGCCCCTGTGGACGTTTCCGTATTTGGGGCCTACTTTCCCTTTGCGTCACGTTTCTCACTGGATGTTCCCGTACTGTGGAACTGGTATGGGCTGAATGAAATCTGGGAGGAAGCCTACTCGGAAATAAAGGGCGTTACCTGGCTGAGCGCCGGGGCCTGGGACCCTTGCAATTTCGCCACCACCAAGCCGATTCGAAGCCTTAAAGACCTTAAGGGACTAAGAGTCTTCAGCTTCCCCACCGGGGGCAGATTCATGCAGCAATTCGGTGTTGTCCCCATGGCACTTCCCTGGGAAGACATTGAGATGGCTATTCAAACAGGTGAACTGGACGGCGTTGCCTGGTCCGGCATCACCGAGGATTACACTGTCGGGTGGGCCGATGTCACCAAGTACTATCTGACCAATAACATATCCGGCGCCTGGTCGGGTTCCTATTTTGCCAATTCCGATTCATGGAATGCCCTGCCCGAACATCTGAAGGCACTGTTCAGGCTGTCCATGGACAGTTCTCATTACTACAGGCAGCACTGGTACTGGTGGGGAGAAGCACACTACCGCACCAAGGGGGGAAAGCTGGAACTTACCTCCATCCCCGATAAAGAATGGCAAGTTGTAGAAGATGCGGCAATTAAGTATTGGGACAAAATTGCCGCTAAGAGCCCCCGTTGTGCCAAGGTGGTAAAAATATTTAAGGAATACGCCCAGACCATGAGAGACGCCGGTCCTCCTTACCGATCCTGAAAATTGGGTGGAGAGCCTTGTAGTATAGCATAGAAGGCGGCCTTCCCTGACCTTGGATTAGAACCCGGCAGGGGGGCTGACCTTCCAAACTCCAAGTTAAGCATAAATTGAGCGATTTATTACGTAGAGATGTGCTGAGATATTGATGCATACGGGTTCACGAATACTGCCCCGGTAAAGGCAACGGGTTTTTCGACGAACATTGCGTTGTTTATGCTGGTGATTTTCGGTAAATCCCGTTGCGGGGATACTCAATAGATCAGCGCGGATTGAGTAACAAATTGCTCAATTCCGTTTAAAGGAACCAAAAGAAAGGGGCTGCAATGCCTAAACCAATAAAATTATTCATACACTACGTCGAAACAACCAACAAGGCGGTGGGCAAATTCTCAATGTATCTGGTTTTCGGCATGATGGGAATTCTGCTGTATGAGTCCATATCCAGGACCATCTTCGATACGCCTCACATATGGGTTGTGGAGATGGCCCAGTTTACCATGGCGGCTTACTACCTGCTTGGCGGCGGCTATTCCATGATGCTCAAAGGGCATGTCAGGATGGACCTCCTCTATGGCCGATGGTCGGTAAAAAAACAGGGTCTGGCGGACTCCATTACCGCTCCCCTTCTGATTTTCTACCTGGTGTTTCTCCTCGTCGGCGCATATTCCAGCATTGAATATGC
>CAYQNS010000199.1:0-4850 GCA_964418755.1 uncultured Desulfobacteraceae bacterium | reverse complement strand
GTCTTTGGCGCCATCGGAGGTATCGCCACGATTTTTTCGCTGACGCTGTGGGGAAACGGTGGTGGGGAGATGCCGTTCAACGCAAGCTTTGCGTTGCTGAACTGGTACCCGCTTCTGACCCTGCCATTATTTATCTATATGGGGTATATGTTTTCCGAATCGGGAATCGCCAGTGATCTCTATAAGATGTTTCATGTCTGGATGGGTCCGATTCACGGCGGTCTGGCTATTGGAACGATGGGGCTGATGGTTGCCGTCTCCGCCATGAACGGTCTGAGCGTCGCCGGCATGGCGATCGGCGCCAGTATCGCCATGCCGGAAATGTTGAAACGAAAATACGACAAAGTCATGGTAACCGGCGTCATCCAGGCCGGCAGTTCCCTTGGAATCATGGTCCCGCCCAGTGTCGTCCTTGTTCTTTATGGAATGATCGCCAGACAGCCGGTGGGCCAGCTATGGCTGGCCGGTGTTTTCCCCGGTCTCCTGCTGGCAGGCCTGTTTATCGCCTACATCGCTATCCGCTGCAAACTTCAGCCGAATCTGGGGCCGATTTTACCCCCGGAAGAACGGCAGTTTACATGGGGGAAAAAATTGCGGCTGCTAAGGGCCGGAATCATTCCACTCGTTATTATCTTTTCCATGACGGGACTATTTTTAATGGGAATCACCAGCCTCGTCGAGTGCTCCGCAGCCGGTGCTGCAGCAACAACCATTGTCGCTATCGTCAAAGGCCGATTAAGCAGACAGGTCCTGGAAGACACGCTGCGGAACACTCTGAGCGTAAGCTGCATGTTTATGTGGGTTATTCTGGCGGCCCTCTGCTTTGGCGCAGTCTTTGACGGCCTGGGCGCCGTGCATGCGATAAAATCTCTGTTTCTCGACCGGTGGGGGCTCAGTCCGTTCGGCATACTCGTTATGATGCAGTTGTCCTACATTCTGATGGGCATGTTTCTAGATGATACGGCAATGCTCATCATTGTTGCGCCGCTTTATGTACCCCTGATCATCGAATTGGGGTACAACCCGATATGGTATGGTGTTCTCTATACGATCACCTGTCAAATTGCGTATATGACGCCTCCTTTCGGCTATAATCTGTTTCTTATGAAAGCTATGGCGCCCAAAGAGGTTTCCCTGGCGGATATTTATCGCTCCATCGTCCCCTTTGTGCTGGTTATGCTGCTCGGGCTAATCCTCGTGATGGTATTTCCCCAGATAGCTTTGTGGTTGCCCAGTGTATATTTCGGGCATTAAAACAAGGCAATTACAATAATTTCGGGGAATACCCCGGCAATCCATCTACTGATGCTAATAAAAAGGCATACCGCCTTTACGCTGCACCGGAGGGAGTATTTTTTAAAACATGCTCCCTCCGGCACAACATGAAAGCAGACCAGCTGGCAGTCTCGAAATCCTGATGCGCCGAATCCTCTGTTCCATGCCTGACCAAATTCAATGCGCCGGACCCGGGTATAATACTTACGCAAAATACACACTGCTTTCTAATTTCTATTTTTAGAAATATGCAGGATGCACGGCTGAACAAACTGCTTATACCCGATGCATTTGTATCCCATTCGGACGGAAGATAGATTCCTCCGGCAACTCACATTAAACAGCAAAACGCTATTTTTCTTTTACCCTAAAAAAAGGATAAAAAATGAATTTACCCAATATCCGGATTAAAAAAATCCTGTATGCAACCGACCTGTCGGAAAGCGCTGTTCATGCATTTGCCTATGCCGTCAGTCTCGCCGATATTTACGGTGCCGGGATTACGATGCTCCATGTTATTGCTGAAACCGCCAGTGAAGAATTTATATCGAGTATGATCAGTGCCAAAACATTGAAAGAGGTCAAGGATCGGCATTATTCCGAAGCCCGGGAACATATGATCGGCAAAAAAAGGAATAATGTTACCATAAAGGAGGTGCTCCAGGCGTTTTCCGATGAAGTAAAGGCCGACTCCCAGGATCAGACCTTTGTCACCGATGAAATCTTGATCAGAGAGGGACCACCCGTCGAAACCATCATTGCAACAGCCCAAAAACAGAATTGTGACCTCATCGTCATGGGGACCCACGGCCAGGGCGGCATCACTAAAGTCCTTGCCGGCAGCACCGCCAAAAAGGTGGTCAGGCAATCTGCTATCCCGGTTCTAATTATTCGATTACCATAGGCCGGGACATATCATGACATTCGAATCAGGAAAAAAAATCATTGAAAATATATCCCGCGTGGTAGTGGGAAAGGGTGATGCCCTCGAACTTCTCATGGTGGCGCTGCTTGCCGATGGTCATGTCCTGCTGGAAGATGTGCCGGGTGTGGGCAAGACGTTGATCACCAGAAGCCTTGCCAAAAGCATCAAAGGATCGTTCAAACGAATCCAGTTCACGCCGGACCTGTTGCCCGCAGATATTACCGGGTTCAATGTCTATGATCAAAAAAGCGGGGAATTCAAATTCCAACCGGGGCCGGTGATGGCCCATATTCTGCTGGCAGACGAGATCAACCGGGCGATTCCCAGGACCCAGTCGAGTCTTCTTGAAAGCATGGAAGAGCACCAGGTGACTATTGACGGCAGGACCCGCCCGCTGCCAAGGCCTTTTTTCGTCATGGCGACACAAAATCCCATTGAACTGGAGGGCACCTTTCCCCTGCCCGAGGCCCAGCTGGACCGGTTCCTGCTCAAAATCAGCCTGGGCTATCCCGACAAGACAGAGGAGATGGCCATATTAGAACGGTTTCAAAGCCATGACCCGCTGGCGGCACTCACCCCCGTTGCCGACACCGACCAGCTCGTCCATATGCAGCAGATGTGTCGAAAAATCAAAATATCGACCCTGGTGCGGGACTATATTACAGACCTTGTGGGGGCCACCCGGCATCATGAAAGCCTGCGGTTCGGGGCCAGCCCCAGGGGCTCATTGGGGTTGATGCGCACGGCCCAGGGGCTTGCCGCCTTAAGGGATCGCAACTATGTCCTTCCCGACGATGTCAAACAGCTCGCTATCCCTGTTCTGGGCCATCGCATCATTTTAACCGAGGCGGAAAAACTCAAGGGAAAGCGCCCTGAGCATATCCTGGAAGAGATCCTTTCCCGCACCCCGGTGCCGGCCTGATTCACAAAGGTGAGAAAATGAGACCGCCGTTGGCTGAAGCGCCCGCGTCCATCTTCCCGGCATTTTTCATACAGGCCTTTATCTTTGTCTGCCTGTTTTTTGCCCTGCTGTTTGATGTTGCGGAACTGACCCTCTTTTCCCTCATCATCCTGGCCATGGGCATCGGTTCCTATCTATGGAGCCGGATCAGCCTGGACCATGTCAACTGTAACATAGCACTGAATACTACAAGACTGTTTCCCGGCGAACGGCTTAAAATCGAAATTCGCGTCATCAACTCAAAATTGCTCCCGGTACTATTGAAAATCGATCTCTTCACCCACAGATCCATGATAAAACCGGATGGAGACCAATGGATCAGGGAGGAGATCTGTCTTTTCTGGTTTCAACAATCTGTGATTTCAAGGGAGCTGTTCCCGAAAAAAAGGGGCGTCTACAACCTGGGTCCGCCCATCCTGCAGGGAGGAGACATCTTCGGCTTTTTTTTCAAGACTGAAAAGGCGGAAGACCGGCTCGAGGTGGTGGTCTACCCCCGCATTGTGCCCATCAGGCCCCTGTCTCTTCCCAAAAGAGCGTTTTTCGGTATTCCCGGCATGCGCAGCCCCATAGAAGATCCGTACCATATTTTCGGAACCCGGGATTATCAAGCGGGAAGGCCTGCCCGGAGCATCCACTGGAAGGCGAGTGCGCGACACCATCGGTTGCAGGAAAAGCTTTGCGAACCGGCCCAGCAGGAAAAGATACTGATCCTTCTCGATGTTGACCAATTTGAAAAAACGCCGACAGACTTTGAAAAAAGCCTGGAAGCCATCGCTTCTCTTATCCTTCAACTGGATCGTCAGCGCATTGCCGTGGGATTTGCCACCAACGGCACCATTGCCGGCAACGGATCAAACATCATTCCCATCTCAAGAAGTGCCGTGCAGATGGCATCCATCCTTGAAACCCTTGCCGGAGTCAGTGCTGAAAAGGCAGGTCCGGTCACCGATATCCTGGCAGGCGGGTATACCATCCCCTGGGGTGTCACCAGCATCTACTTTGCCTGTCACCGTTGCCGGCAAACCCGTCTGGCCAAAGCCTTCATGGTCTATCGAAACATTCCCGCCTGCTTTGTCCTGGCGCAAAAGTCCAATGAGGATGAGATACCGGACACCCTGCAGCAAGGTCACACCGTCTATCTGGATAATCTGTTGGCCCCGGAGGATCGGAAAAAATGAAACACCGACCCTCAATTTTTCTGATGACAGCATCCGGTATCATGATGATCAGCTGCTTTTATGCCTGCACCGATTTTATTCTGGCCGGTATCTCCCAGAAACCAATCCATGCAACCCAAGCGGCAATGATTCTTTTTTTCGCCGCCATCCTCACCGGCATCCACCGTCAAAGGGGGTGGCGCCCGATATATATCGCCGGACTCCACCTGGCAGGATGGGTGTTTGCGTCATTATGGCTTTGCCACCGCTATTACAATCTTCAATCTAGCTTCCGGCACCCTGGCTGGATTTTGGATTTTTTTATGCTGGACAGGGCCGTTACCGGGTGGCTGTTTTTGATCCTCCTCCTTTTTTGTGTCTGTTTCCTGTGGTTCTGCGGGATACGGTTATGGGTCAGACCCACGGATCAGGAGACCATAAGTCATCGTTTCGATATCGGCCTGGCCTGTTTTCTGGCCCTGGGGCTCATTAAACTGCTCATCAATGTAAAAGGCGGCACACTGCCCCTGGC
>CAYQNS010000198.1:0-6762 GCA_964418755.1 uncultured Desulfobacteraceae bacterium | reverse complement strand
AAATTAAAAACAGCCATACAATTCAACTCCAATGCAAATTTATAATATTTTCAAGCTTAAGGCGGATGATATTTTTTTCACTATTCCTTAACCATAGCACAAAACGCTTTGTCGCGTGTCAAAATTCGAGCTTTCCGTAAATTTGGAATTTTAATCATTGTAATTTATTTGGCATTTGTCTTTTGATTATTGTAATTTTTTACGGATATAAAACACACGAATTTCAAAATTAAGCGCCTATATACTGATAATTTTTATATCCATACTGAGGTCCCCTTTTTTAGGTCCCCTGTTGATTTCAACTTTGTCGTATATCAAGCCTGCGCCCTTAAATATGGCAATGGGCGAATAGAATTGAATGTCGTCAAGCTGGAGCCCGATATTAAAACTATCTACAAGTTCTCTATCATTTTTTGAAATGACAAAACTGATAATATTCCCACTCTGATAGTTGACATCCAATTCAACAAGGCGGCCTTTTTGAGGTCCATCTTTCAGGGTGATGCCGATTGAACTGATGTCAATAATTTCTATTTCCTGATTTTTCTTAATTTTTTCTTTTCGGCCGGTTGTTTTGCCCGGCAGCAGTGAATCGACTCCTTTTTTTCTAAAAAGCGCTTCCAGCAGCAGGTGCAATTCTTCAATTTGTGCGGATGAAAATAGATCCCCCGAGCCCCATTCTAAATATTTTTCAGCTGCACTTTCCGGTAAATCCATGGCAATGTAGCAACGCAAGATGTTTTTAGCCGCAATTAGACGAGGTTTATCTTTAAAAAGCAATTTGTTTAACTCGTTGATGCCACTTTCATACTGTCCGAATTTAGCAAGCGCGATGGCACTCGACAGGTCGGCGGAATCTTGAGTACCGTCATCTGTAAAGGCAAATAATTTTTTTATCAACTTTCTGTTTTCATCTGACAATTCAGGTGTAGATGGTGTATTTTGAATACTTGTAATCTGTAAATTAATTTTTTTAAGTTTATTTGTAATCGTTTTTACAAGTATTCTGCTATTTTTGTCTGAGGTTGTATTTTTTACCATATCCAAGGCGTCATGGTATATTTTAGCTGCATCTGTCAACAACCCCTGAAGTTTGTAGAGCTCGGCCTCATGGAGCATTTTTACAATGCTTTTCAGGTCCGCAACACCATTTTTCTCAAGTGCCTGCGGCATTTTATCTTCGGATAATGTGTTTTCCAGGGATTTAATTTTCTCCATTATGACGCGGGTAAGCTTTGGGTCGTTTTCAATCTGCTTATTGTTACTGATAATACCGACTGCGGAACGATACTTTGCTCGGGCCTCTTCCATGAAACCCTGGGCATGGTATATTTCTGCTTCATGCAGCAATGCCTTGATCTGTTTAATAATATCCATCTTGACGCCCGCTACCTGTTGTTCATTCAAAAAATCGATTTTTATGATTATTGCCTGTTTTGTCCGCAATACCCTGAATGCGGCCTGTTTTTTGCCTGATTCAGAATGTCCGACGCTTAAAATCGAGAATCAGACATAGTATTTAATAGTATTTAATATATTTTTATATATCCTGCTTTTATATGCAATGTCAATATTCGAGAAAGATATAAATGTATTGACATTATCACCTATTATGCTAACAATTTTTTATCGAATGATTGAGTTCACAATCCCTTTCAACTTACCAAATCTAAGGAGAGTAAATATGAACAGGAAAGTAACCGTTGTGGGAGCGGGCAATGTTGGAGCCACGGTGGCTCAGCGACTGGCCGAAAAAGAACTTTGTGATGTTGTTCTGATCGATATAATTGAAGGCGTACCCCAGGGTAAAGCACTGGATCTGACTGAGGCGGCTCCTATTGAAAAACATGATGCTCATCTCATAGGCGCCAATGATTATAAACCTTCCGAGGGATCCGATATCGTAATTATTACAGCCGGAATTCCACGAAAACCAGGCATGAGTCGTGATGACCTTATCAGTACGAATGCCGGAATCATGAAAAATGTAACACAACAGATCGCCGGGCTTTCTCCGGAAGCCGTTCTGATCATCGTCAGTAACCCACTGGATGCCATGTGTCATGTGGCCTTTGAAGCCAGCGGATTTCCCAAAAACAGGGTCATCGGCATGGCAGGCGTACTGGACTCCGCCAGATTCAGAGCATTCATTGCAATGGAGCTTGATGTTTCCGTTGAAAACACCCATGCGTTTGTCCTTGGCGGACATGGGGATACCATGGTTCCCCTGCCCCGATACTCCACTGTTGCCGGAATACCGATTACGGAACTGATGCCAAAGGAAAGAATTGACTCGCTTGTGGAAAGGACCGCCAACGGCGGCGCTGAAATAGTCAGTTTGCTGAAAACCGGGAGTGCCTATTATGCACCGGCGTCAGCGGCCGTGGAAATGGCGGAATCAATCCTCAAAGACAAGAAAAAAATTCTTCCCTGTGCCGCCTACCTTGAAGGCGAATACGGCATCAGCGGACTATTCATGGGTGTCCCGGTCAAACTCGGTGCCAATGGTATTGAGCAGGTAATTGAAATCGTTCTTACCGATGAGGAAAAATCAATCTTGGAAAAATCAGCAATTGCAGTACAGGGACTGAAGGATACTTTAAAGAAGCTTGAAGCAAAATAATTGTCGATCAGATCGGGCCTGCCGGTAACCGTTCGCAGTTGTCGGTTCACAGTCTTTCCAATGAACTTTACAACAACGACCGGCTTTGCCTGACGACTGAAGCATTTTGAATATTGATTCCAAATTTCTGTTTTTTCAACCATGAACCGATAACTGTAAACCGTGAACGCTTACTTAATATGAGCGGTTAGTGAATTGTCCGGCAGCCAGGGCCGTTATTACGGCTTCGGCCGCCTTTCGATTCATTTGGGGCAGCGCGCTCAGTTCTTCAAGCGTGGCTGCCCTTATTTTTTTCAGACTGCCGAAATGCCTCAATATTGTTTGCTTGCGTTTTTTCCCGATTTCGGGAATTGAATCAAGCACGGATACTGTGGATGCTTTGGATCTACGCTGTCGATGAAAGGTAATCGCAAATCGATGGGCCTCGTCTCTGATTCTTTGAAGAAAAAGCAGCAGGTCCCCTTCCCTGCCCCAATTAATCGGATTCATACGACCGGGCTTATAGATTTTATCGGCGCTTTCACCTTTCTGTTCATTCTTTTTTGCAATTCCGATCAATGCAAAACGATTTTCCAGCCCCAGTTTCCGGATAACCGACCGGGCAATGCCGATTTGTCCCTTGCCGCCGTCAATAAGGAGAAGATCCGGATACGGCTTTGGATTGTGGCTAAAACGTCTTTCAAGGACTTCGGCCATGCCGGCGTAATCATCTGAACCGGAAACGCTATGAAGGATATATTTACGATAATCCGCCTTGCTGGGTCTGCCGTTAATGAAGACCACCATACCCGATACTGCCTGGGTTCCGGAAAAGTTCGAATTGTCGAAACATTCAATTCGTTGCGGAAGCCGAGGCATTAAAAGACGTTGCTGCAGTCGGATCAGCAGTTCTTTCCGGCCGGCAATATCAGCAATGCGGTTTTTAAGGTGATGTTCGGCATTTTGCAGGGCCATCTCAAGCAGACGAACTTTTTCTCCACGCCGGGGGTGCAGAATTTTAAGTTTTATTTCTTTGTTTTCCCAAAACCATTCCTCCAGTAAATGTGCATCTTCCAGCACAATCGGCGTGAGAATTTCGGTCGGAATGAAATTTTTAGTATCATAATACTGCTTGATAAATGAACCGATTATTTCGGCGTCAGTACCCATGGTTGTTGAAAAATTAAAATTCCCCACCCCCTGAAGGTGTCCGCCACGGACCGTCAGCAGCGTAACTGTGGCGGCTTCAGGCGCCGCAGCCATTCCGACAACATCCCGGTCTTGGAGATCTGTGGTTACCATTACCTGTTTTTCAAGGGTTTTTTCTATGGCAAACATTTTATCCCGGAGTTCTGCCGCTTTTTCAAAATCCCTGGCCTCTGCAGCTACAAGCATCTCTTTTTTGATTTTTGTCGCCAGTTCCCGGGTTCTGCTTTTTAGAAAAAGAGTCACTTCCCGGACCATGTCATTATAGACGCTTTTTTTTATGTCGATACAGCATGGCGCCAGACAATTCAGCATCTGGAAATTAATGCAGGGGCGCAGCCTTGTTTTGAATTCACGATTGCTGCATTTTCGCAGCTTAAAGGTTTTGTTGACGATTTTCAACGTGCTGCGAACCGCCTGAGCTGATGAGAAGGGTCCGAAATATAGGTTTCCATCATTTTTAATTTTGCGCACAATGGTTAACCGTGGATAGGGATGGGTAATTTCAAAACGAAGGGCCGGGTAGCGTTTGCCATCTTTTAGAATGACATTATACCGTGGCCGGTATTTCTTAATCAGCGTGGATTCGAGAATCAGGGCTTCTTTTTCACTGGCAGTCAGGATTGTATCAAAGTCGGCAATTTTCCTGACAAGCACCCGGGTCTTTATGTCCAACCTTTCAGGGCTCTTAAAATAGGAGGAGAGACGTTTTTTAAGATTGCGGGCCTTGCCCACATAAATGACACTGCCGGCATCATCCAGCATGAGATAGACGCCTGGATCAGAGGCAACCATGGATAATTTGGTACCGTAATTTTTCATAAGAAATAAAATTTACAGCTCAAAAAGCATGATTTTTTTCAAAGCCTCTATCCGGTCCCTGAGCCGGGCAGCCCTTTCAAATTCAAGATCCCGGGCTGCAAGGCCCATCTCTTTTTCAAGCTTTTTAATTTTGACACTGATATCGTCCGTGGAGGAAAAATCCGACAATGATTCGGCGATCATCTCCGCATTTTCCCTGACCTGTTTATATTCCGTCATAAAAACGGGAACGATCTCTTTCTTGATGGATACAGGTGTAATATGATGGGTTTTGTTATGCTTCTGCTGAATTTTTTGACGGCGACGGGTTTCTTCAACTGCAATTTTCATGGACGGGGTGATCTTATCCGCATACATGACAACTTTCCCATTTACATTGCGGGATGCTCTCCCAAAGGTTTGAATCAGGGATCGTGCAGACCGTAGGAAACCTTCCTTGTCGGCGTCAAGAATCGCCACCAGGGTAACTTCCGGCAGGTCGAGTCCTTCCCGGAGAAGATTGATCCCCACCAGTACATCAAAGAGCCCTGTCCTTAGATCCTGTATAATATCCATACGTTCAAACGTACTGATATCCGAATGCAGGTAGCGCACCCTGAGCCCGAGATCTTCATAATACTCGGTAAGATCCTCGGCCATGCGTTTTGTCAGGGTTATTACCAGCACTCTTTCATTTTTCTTGATGCGGTCACGGATCTGTTCCAGCAGATCGTCGACCTGGTTTTTGGCAGGCCGGATATCTATTGCCGGATCCAGTAACCCGGTGGGCCGAACGATTTGTTCAATTATTGAATTTTTTCCATGATTGATTTCATAATCAGCCGGCGTGGCGGAAATATATATAACCTGATTAATTTTGGACTCGAATTCATCGAATTTAAGGGGTCGGTTGTCAAGGGCCGATGGGAGCCTGAAACCATATTGAACCAGTGTTTGCTTGCGCGATCGATCCCCCTTGTACATGGCTCGAATCTGGGGGACGGAAATATGGCTTTCATCAATAAACAAAAGGTAATCATCCGGAAAATAGTCCATAAGCGTCGGCGGGGGCTCACCCGGCGAGCGATCGGTCAAATGGCGGGAATAATTTTCAATGCCGGTGCAGTATCCTATCTCCTGCATCATTTCCAGATCGAAATTTGTCCTTTCTTCAATTCGTTGAGCCTCTACAAGCTGATTGTTGTCTCTGAAAAAACTGAGTCTCTCCTTAAGTTCGGCAATAATGGTTTTGGTGGCCCGCTGCCTGGTCTGTTGTTTGGTCACATAATGGCTGGCCGGGAACAGGGTTACACTGCTTATTTTTTTTTTTACGGTTCCCCGGAGCGGGTCTATTTCCGTGATCATATCGATCTGGTCTCCGAAAAACTCTATCCTGATGGCGGTATTTTCCTCATAGGCAGGAAAAATATCAACGCAATCCCCCCGCACCCTGAAAACCCCCCTGTGAAAATCCATATCATTGCGATCATAATGCATACGGACAAGATTAGACAGCAAATGTTCGCGGGCCAGTTCCTGGTCGTTTTCAAGATCGACTCGCATGCCGAGATAATCTTCAGGTGCCCCCAGTCCGAAAATACAGGATACGCTGGCCACGACAATGACATCCCTTCTTGAAAGCACGGAACGTGTCGCCGAGTGGCGCAATTTATCGATCATTTCGTTTAAAGATGAATCTTTTTGAATATAAGTATCGCTGGAGGGTATGTAGGCCTCGGGCTGATAGTAATCATAATAGCTGACAAAATATTCAACCGCATTTTCCGGAAAAAATCCGCGAAATTCATTGTAAAGCTGGGCTGCAAGGGTTTTATTAGGGGCCATAATCAAGGCAGGCCGGTTTGCTTCGGCAATTACATGGGCCATGGTAAATGTTTTGCCCGACCCGGTTACCCCCAAAAGAACCTGATGTGTTTTTTTTCTTCCCAGGCCCTTAGAGAGCGACTTGATGGCAGCAGGTTGATCTCCTTTGGGCGTAAACCCGGATATTATCTTAAATAACGACATGAGGTATGCTTGCGTATACTATTTAATTTACTATTTTTACATGTGATTTATTTGACAATCTATAAACAGGGATACCTGGTACGTTTCCGAGTGACAGATGGAGGGGAGGCGAGCGAGCCCGCAGG
>CAYQNS010000197.1:0-6835 GCA_964418755.1 uncultured Desulfobacteraceae bacterium | reverse complement strand
CTTCACTATCAATCATTATGTCTAATTGCTAAGAGCTAATCGCTCATCTTAGGTGATATTAAACCGGCCGGATTCAATATAGGGGACATCTTCCACATCAATGGCATGGACGATATGCTGATTGAGTCTATTTTTCATCTCGCCAATGATACCGCGCTTTTTGTTCAGGCTTCCGGCAAAAGTCAGCGTATCATTCATCAAATCGTCAAGATGGCAGGCTTTGGTGACGATATGATGCTTTTCGCATTCAGTCGCAGTCAGTCGGCTGCCGGTATATTGCATCTCTTCTATCTTGTACGTTGGGATGGCTTTTTGCAGCAGTGCATTCATGCCGGGTAGAAAGGGAATCCCGAGATCAACTTCGGGAAAACAGAAAAAGCCCCTGTCCGAACGCATGAAGCGAAAGTCAAAAGTGCAGCATAAAATGGCTCCACCGGCAAATGCATGGCCGGTGATGGCTGCAATGGTGATCATCGGGCAGGTAATCAGCCTTCGGAATAGCTTGTTTAGTTGATAAAAAAAATTCTTGGCCGTCTGAATGTCATTTTTTTGAATCACAGGCACCAGCCATTCCAGATCAATACCGTTTGAATATATCTTTTCATGGGACGAGTTGATGACCAGCGTCAGCGCATCGGTCTGTTGTTCAATTTCATCCAGGATATCAAGAAAGGCTTTGAGGAAATCAGGGTTGAAACGGTTTTCGCCGCTGTTCATGGTCACAATAGCTACCTTCTCATCAACAGTATATTCGAACATCGTCATCTAATAACCTCCTTGTGCAGGGCCGGATTAAGCGTAACCGTTCACGGTTACAAAAATAGACGATACCATGTCGGCCCGGGGGGCGTCAACAGCAGGTCCGAATACGGCTAAGGGCAGGGCTGTAATTTTTTGTGTTTGTGCAAGGGGCACCTGTCCCGGGTATTTAAGTTCATTTTTTTAAATTCAGCCGGGGACACGGAGGGTTAAATGGCAGATAAAATGCCCGGGCAGCATCGGCATGGTGCTGTCCGGACATAAAACCGGATAAAGAAAATAGAAATTACTAGCAGGAACCTGCGGAACCGCAGCCGGAGCATCCGGAGCCGAGATCAGCGCCGGAGGTGATTTTAAACCCGTAATTGTTAAAATCGATATTTATGGAGTCTACTTGTTCCATGAAATTTTTATCGACAATATATTTAAAGCCATCAATGTCATAATTATTATCAGTGTTTTTAGGCTCATCCAGAGCCATGGCAAGCGAAGGCCCGCCTCATCCCCCGTCATTTAAAAATATTCGTACCGGCGAAATCTCACGATCCTTAAAATATTCTGCAAGTTGAGCAGTTGCAGCAGCGCTGACTTCAAGCATGCTATCCTCCTTATAATAAATAAATTGGCCGGCCCTCTCGGGCAGGCCGGGTAAAATGAGTTTTAAATAATCTAATAACACTTTTTAACTTTGTCAATTAAAGCCGCCATAAAATTGTTACGGATGCGGCGGCAAATCAAATATCCGTCTCAATCAAGTTTTTTACGAAACCATCATGTATAAATAGAGCGAAAAAACAAATCATGGTTACAAAATAAGACAGAATTTTCAATTTAATTCCCGGCCCTGTATGATGTTTTCATTACGACCAGACTGACGGAATTTTTATTTTTGCTCATGAAAATATTGAACCTGATAGGTCAATACCTCCAGGTCGGTGGCCTGCCAGGCATTGGCAGACAGCCCGGCTTTACGGCATAAATGGCCCAGAAAATCCTCAGGCCGGGGCAACTGATCCCACACCTGGGGTAAAAAAGTGGCGCGGGCATATCCCTTGCGGATGATGACCCCATCTGTTCCGCACCGCAGTTTTGCCGCGAGATCCTTTCCATCTGTGTATGCCAGGGCTCGGGGCCGGGTCAGAATGCTGACTTCGATATCGATTTTATCCAGTTCCCGGTTTGTAACCGGCGAGAACCGGGGGTCATGAAACGCTGCATTCAGTGCGTTTTCCCTTACCCCTTCACGGATGGCTTCATCGGGTTCCAGACTGCCTATGCATCCCCGCAGTCGGCCTTTGATGGTCAACGTGACAAAGGTGCCGCATCTGGTTTCAAATTCCGGGTCGGCCAAAGCCGTGTCAAGGGCCCTGTCCTGGGATTTATCCATGGGCCTATCCAGTTTTTTATTCAATGTGCGGCGGGCAAGCCGGACCAGGGCCTGGCCCTGCTGCGTGCTGAATTGCTTAAGGGAAACTTTGCTGTCCGTCATAGTGGTTTCTCCGTAAAAGGCGATGGCGGCATAGCCGACAACCCTGCCCCGGCTTCCGGCCGTATCGCCTTTGTTGGCATAATGTAAAAATAAGAGCTGACAGCCGTGGCGGCGGGTTGAAATTTTTGAGCAACCCCCTATCACCCGTGGCTATCAATGGCATATAATGCCCCTTTGCTTTGTGTCAATAAAAACCGGGCCGTTGATTCCGGTTTATCAGAAATAAGGCAATACTTTAATTCATTGAAAATTCAAGGATAATACCTGCCGGTATTTTTATAAATGATCTTTTCCCCATGGGATATATTTTTACTTGCTGTATTTTTTTATACACATTAAAATAAATATTGTTTCAAACTGCAAATTTCCGGTTTCACGGCCAAAATACGAAATCAACAAAGTATAAACGACGTTTGAGTTGTCATAAAGGATGCTCGATTCATTTTATTTCCATGTCAAAGAAAAAAACCATTGCAACGCCGGCCGTTCGGGTTTTAAAGGCCCGGAATGCTGATTTTTTACTGCATTTCTATAAATATGAGAATAACGGCGGAACCACGGCGGCAGCCCGAGCCCTTGGGTTCGATGAGCGACAGGTGATAAAAACGCTTGTAATGGAAGGTGATCCGGGAGAGTATTTTCTGGTTCTGATGCACGGAGACAGACAGGTTTCAGTAAAATCCCTGGCACGATCTCTGAAAATCAAAGCGGTTACCCCCTGTGAACCGAAAATCGCTCAAAAAATCACAGGATATAAGGTGGGGGGAATTTCACCCTTTGGAATTCGAAAAGCGCTTACAATTTATCTTGAATCTTCGATCATGTCGTTTGATACGATATATATCAACGCCGGGAAAAGGGGTGCCCTGGCACAACTGGCACCGGAGGCTCTTGTCGGTATTCTTAATCCGATCATGGTGACCGTTGGTATTTGATTTAAAAAACCCTGACGATAAATAAAAGCCGGGAAGGCCATGCCCTTTGCGGGGAGGACTGATGCGCAGAACATTTGTGCCGGTGGCATAAAAAACGACTCAATTCAGATCACAGGGAGGATCGCATGTCTGAGGGACTGGATATTATCATTGTCGATGATGAACCTGCTGTTTGCCGTATGCTGTCCGAGAACATCGTCCAGTTTTATGTCTGGGGGGAGGTCGTACCGTTTACGGATGTGGAAGCCGCATCCATTTATTGTCTGAACCGGGAGAGCAGCATCGCCATCTTTATCGTGGATGTTTTTCTTGATGGCAAGAGCGGGTTTTTATTTCTGGATTCAATTTGCGAAAAATACCGATCGATCTATGAAGATGCGATTATTATTACCGGAAACGCCAGCAATGATATCGTGGATATGTGCCTTGCGGCGGACATCAATTATTTGCTGGAAAAACCGGTCCGCCACTATGCCCTGCAAATGGCGGTCAGGGCCATTGCCTGGAAATATATAAAATTCACCGCCCGTTTGAGGGACGATCCGGAATATTGCAGGGCGTGTAACCGTATTATTAACCAATAACCAGAGGGCGTATATGAGACACGCGAATGTTATGCGGGTTTTACCAAAATACGCCCGGCCGGAAGGTCAAAGGTGGAATTTTATGGCATCCGTCAGTTGTGGATTTATATTGTTTTAAAAAAAGACGTGTATTTTTTGCCTGACTCAGGATGCCGATTTCATTAATCAATATTCTGCAGTACATGTTTCCAGATTTCTTTTATCTTTTTTGCCGTCTGCGAACCACCGTCATATTCAATGACGGTTTGTCCATTTACCATTGCCTTGGTAAATATCGGATCAAAAGGAATTCGTCCCACGCTTTTCAGCCCGTTCAGCCCTGCAAAATCTTCAATTTCCCGGGTGACGTCCGGATTCAGATCAAATTTATTTACGCATACCATGGCCGGGACTTTGAAAAAAGCCGCCAGTTGAACCACGCGCTCCATGTCGTGTTTGCCCGACACCGTGGGTTCGGTTACGATGAGCACGGCGCTGGCCCCGCCAATGGATGCGATGACGGGACATCCAACCCCGGGAGGGCCATCTGTGATCAGAAGGTCCAGTCCCTTTTGCATTGCAAGGCTGCGTGCTTCCTTGCGTACCAGTGAAACCAGTTTGCCGGAATTTTCTTCGGCAATTCCGAGCCGGGCATGGACCATGGGGCCAAAGCGAGTTTCCGATTTAAACCATTGTCCGCAAGTGTTTATGGGAAAGTCAATGGCCTTTTCAGGACAGAAATAGACACAAACCCCGCAACCCTCACAGGCAACGGGGTCAACCTCGTACGTTTCACTGATGGCTTCAAAGCGGCACAGATCACGGCATAACCCGCACTCGGTGCATTTATCCCTATGGATAACGGCACTGCGCCCGCTTTGAAAATCATGCTGCTCCCGGACGTCAGGGGACGTAATCAAATGCAGGTCCGCGGCATCAACATCGGCATCACACAAAACTTTGTTCTCGGCAAGCGAGGCAAAAGCCGCCATTAAACTGGTTTTGCCGGTCCCTCCCTTTCCGCTGATAACAATCAGTTCCTTCATTAGAAAAGCTCCAGATCAGGCATTGACGATTTGGGCAATGCGCTTGTAAAGTTGTATAAAATTTTCTTTGAATTCGGGCATGACATCCACCAGAAGCTCTCCCCTGGAATAGGCCTCGGCAATTTTTCGGTCAAAGGGGATTTCCATAAGGATGGGGAGAGCCACCGATTTCGCATATTCGTAGACCTTGTCATCGCCCATGTCCGAGCGGTTGATGACCAGACCGGCAGGAATGCCCAGAATCTTCACGGCCCCCACGGCCAATTTCAGATCATGCAGACCAAAGGGCGTGGGCTCGGTGACCAGCAACACGAAATCGGTGTCGGCCATGGCGGTGATTACCGGGCAGGAAGTTCCCGGAGGGGCATCGATGATGGTAATCCTGTCCGGATCGGTACAGGAGCGAACTTTTTTGATCAAAGGCGGGGCCATGGCCTCTCCCACCCTGAGCTTGCCGTCGGCAAATTTAAGATTGTCGCGGTGACCGATCTGAAGAACTCCCAGTTCACGACCGACTTCCGTGATGGCATCCTCCGGGCAGACTTCCATGCAGCCGCCGCAGCTATGACACAGCTCATGAAACGTCAGCACGGTTTTCGCAATAACCACAATGGCTTTGAACTGACAGATTTCTGCACATTTCCCGCATAGATTGCATTTGTCTTTATCAACTTCGGGCACCGGGGTGGTAATCGCTTCGGCTTTATCCATCAGCGGATTCAAAAAAAGATGGGCATTAGGCTCTTCCACATCGCAGTCGAGTATCTGGGCTTTGCTTTCAAGGGAGACAGCCAGATTGGTGGCGATGGTGGTCTTACCGGTCCCCCCTTTTCCACTGGCAATACTGATTATCATATTTATGCTCCATTAAACCGGCATTTTATAATTTTTCAAGTGCGCTATTTTTTATCAAGCTGCTCAATGCGCTCGGAAATTTGACGCATTTGCTCTTTCAGGGCTTCCAGTTCCTGGGCTTTGGTCAGGTTGCCGCCCGGGGAGGAGCCGGAAAAAGTTTCCGGGGCAAAACCCCTGCCGCCGCCCATGCCGCGACCGCCGCCGCCGCCCATGCCGCGACCGCCGCCGCCGCCCATACCGCGACCGCCGCCACTCCTCATGCCCATGCCGGACCCGGCGGCCGGGGCCTGCGGGGCACCCTGCGCTGTTCCCGATCCGTTGATGCCGTGATGGTCGGCCACGTTGGCGCTGCTGGAGGATGAAAGCTGCTTGTTTTTAAATTTCTCCAAAACACGCCTGACGGTTCCCGACTGGCCTGTAAAAAGTTCAATTCCCGCGGCAGTCAGAGTTTGGACTGCGTTGGGGCCGCAATTGCCGGTAATAATAGCTCCGACACCTTTCGAAGCAACCAGTTGGGCCGCCTGGATACCGGCGCCACCGCCCAGGGCCATGGCACTGTTATCCAAAAATTCAAATTCCATGGTTTCGGTTTCTACGAATAGAAAAAATGCACATCGCCCGAAACGGGTATCGATCTGCGCGTCTAAATCCGTGCCGTTGGAACTGATAGCAACTTTCATTTATTTATTCCTTTACTGTTAATGGTACAGTTATTTTACGGCCCGGCCCCGATCCCGGGGTACCTACCGCGTTTGTATTGCAAATTATCCATGCCGACAGGCGCCTGTTTCAGAACAGGGCGGTTTATCACATCTTTCCCCTTGGCCGCAGCAGGCATGCCCCGACGTTGCGGGCCTGAAATCATGGTTTAATTTTGAGTTTACTCCTGTTTCGTTTACAAAATAAGGGCAAAATTTATAAATGTCAATACGAGATATGTCCCCGAAGCTATATTTTTTGAAATTGCCGGGCTTGACATAAACATCAAACATGAGTTGCCGGGTATTGGGTCTCAAACATCAGGTAGAAAAGCAGTGGAAACAAAAAAGACCGCCGGGTATGAAAAATAATCCGACGGTCTTTTGGCTGTCAGCCGTATTCAGGGATGTACTGAACGACGGCAATTTTTTGATTTACACCAAACCCTGATCCAGCATGGCGTTGACGACTTTGAGAAAACCGGCGATA
>CAYQNS010000196.1:0-6868 GCA_964418755.1 uncultured Desulfobacteraceae bacterium | reverse complement strand
GAAAGTTATAATTTTATGGGCGTCCCCAAAATTTGATGACCGTCATCTACAAGGAGCACTTCTATGCTATCCACGCTGACAGATATGATTATTTGGGCGAACATGTACGTTGAGATGCAGAGGGCGGTTCAGCCAGGGCATAAAAGGCCAGTTCTTGACGCCTCCAAGCGTATGCGAAATGATGGCACAGATGCTGATTTCGCCTGACGACAAAGACAAGGCCAAAAACATTTTGTGGCCTTGTAGATACAATAGAATAAACCGTGAAAAGTTATGCGATCCTACTCAGCCAGCTAAACCGGAAACGGTTCCAACTCCCCTTCACAGCGGCTTATCGCAAATTTATTTATCCTCGGATTCTTCCTTGCTTTTCTTGGGTGAAGGCTCGTCACTACCGTACACCTCAACATAGGCGTCATGTGAGCTGCAACCTTTTTCCCAGTGATTCCTGACTTTCTTGCCGATGAAGGAATCCGGATATTTGCGCCCGATGTTGCATCCGGGACAGACTTTGCTCCATCCTGCCAGCACTTTTTTCATTTCCATCTTTGCCTCCTTTCTGCAGGCTCACTTGCCTGCCACACCCCAAAAGCCCAAAATTACGTGTCACCCACCGGCAACGGTTCCGTGCGGGTATTTTAAATAAAAGATATCCGCCATACTTTAGCATCTTTTTTCCACCAAAGGCTCTGCCAGCTTATGCAGGATATCTAAGCGCTTTCTTTCCCTTTTCTGGAAAGCCCCAATGCATCTTTGAGTTTGGCATACACCGCATCACAGATATCCGCATTGGCCTTGAAAAATTCTTTGGCGTTGTTTCGGCCCGGGCCTATCCGTTCTCCCTCATATGAATACCAGATGCCGCTTTTTTCGATGATGCCGGTCTCAACTCCAATGTCAATCAGATCCCCGGTCTTCGATATGCCTTCGCCGTAAATAATGTCAAATTCCGCCTCCTTGAAAGGCGGTGCCAGCTTATTTTTGACAACTTTTACCCGTGTGCGGTTCCCTACGGTCTCCTGGCCGGCTTTGATCGCGCCGATGCGCCTGATGTCAAGCCGAACCGAAGCATAGAACTTCAGCGCAATACCGCCGGGCGTTGTCTCCGGGTTTCCGAAAACAACGCCTATTTTCATGCGGATCTGGTTTATAAAAATAAGCGCGGTCAGGGTCTTGCTTATCGCTCCGGCCAGCTTTCTTAAGGCCTGAGACATGAGGCGCGCTTGAAGCCCCATGTGAGAGTCCCCCATCTCTCCTTCGATTTCTGCCCGGGGAACAAGAGCCGCCACTGAGTCGATAACGATGATGTCGATGGCTCCGCTTCTGACCAGCATATCCGTGATTTCAAGGGCCTGCTCCCCGGTATCGGGTTGGGCAACCAGAAGCTCGTCACAATTCACACCGACTTTTTTGGCATACGCTGTGTCAAGGGCATGCTCGGCATCGATAAAGGCTGCAATACCGCCTTGTTTCTGAGTCTCGGCAACAGCGTGAAGCGCAAGGGTTGTTTTACCGGATGCTTCCGGCCCGAAAATCTCACAGACCCTGCCCCGGGGAAGTCCCCCGGTCCCAAGCGCCTTGTCCAGCCCCAGTGAACCGCTCGGTATGACCGGCACATCGAGTGCTGCCTGGCTCCCCAGCTTCATGATAGAGCCTTTGCCGAACTGACGTTCGATCTGGGCCATGGCGGCTTCTATGGCCTTTCCCCTTTTAGTGGAAATATTCATGACGTCCTCCGGAGGGGCCAATATAGCATCCGGATATGCTGGAGGCAATACACTCTTGATTCAAGCCCAGCATGCATGGGATGGCCGGAATAGTTGAACCGAGACAGCGTATTCGTGTGATCTTTAACTGAAGAAATGTGCAAAGGCAGGCCTTATCAATCCTTCAGACAGGCTTGCCGAATGGCCTCCTTTAGCAGGAAGGTCAGCACCTCGTCCTTGTATGATATACGCTGGGCGATCTTTTTCATCCGCACCGAGAGGCGTCGATAGCCCCAGCTGCAGCGACGTCTGGTCTCCTCCCAGCCTTCGCGTTGATAGTACAGGGGCATATTGACCTCAAAAAAGGATATGCTGTCCGCATCCTTGAGCAGATCGGAACTGGGATCGCCGCCCACCTCATGCAGTGTTACCAAGCGGCAAGCTTCATCGGCAACAGACTTGACCACACCGCACTTGTCCAGGATCGCTCTCAGAATCTCTGCTCCGTTGCGGGCATGAGCGGCTTTGAACTCATTATAGTCAGTAAAATCTTCGCGGCGTACTTTACGGGTCTCAACTGCCCTGTCGATATCATGGCCGAGTGAGGCAATTTGCAACGCCGAGTCGGCTTCGGGTTCAAATGCGAATAGCCATTTGAGGGTGTTTTCGGCATGACGCGGATCTTCCGGCACCCCGGAGTCCGCAATAATCTCTCGGATTCTTTGTTTGGCGCACTCAATACTATCCATGATCCCGGCAGATGATCAGGCGGTGTATGGTTTCTATGTTCATCAAGACGGCAATCACAATCAGGGCCAAATACACCTGGTTGAATACGGCGCCGAGAAATATCAGAAAGACACGGATATCGCGACCCAGACGCAATCCTTTGCCATGACTGATCCGGTCGCGCATGAGGCTGTCGTGCTTGTCGGCCGTATAGCTCAACATAAAGGAGCCGATAATCGCTAAAAATCCGAACAACAGAATCAGGCCATCCGTTCTATCAGCGTAGGCGTGCCACATGAGACCGAAAAGCAGGAAGGCGTCGGCATAACGATCCAGTACCGCATCAAACCAGCCGCCGTAAGGACTGCTTTGATATGTGAGCCTGGCGACTTCACCGTCAGAGCCGTCTACAATCGAGGCGAATTGTGCCATAATGCCGCCCAGCAATAGGGCCAAATAACCATCGAGTGCAAACAGGCCGGCGGCCAGCACAGAGCATAGAAATGAGAACAGCGATATTTGATTGGGTGTGATTCGGTGGTCCACCAGTCGGCGGGAAATCATCACCGATAAGGGCCGGTTAATATAACGTGACACCGGTCCATCATTGGGTTTGGCCTTCAAATTGGTCAAAATGGCATTCTCGGCACGACTGAAAGCGGTCGAATCATCTATATCAATCCAGAAACGGCCGTTTATTTCAACCGCTTTGGCCTTTCCCTCGGTGGATAGAATCTGCACCGCTGCAGACAGGGTGGTGTCACCATTTTTCTTTGCGCTGCGCTCCAACGCGCTGAAAATAGCGGGAGTACACTTAAAAATACCGGTGTCAAAACCATTAAAGTCCGTCAAATCCTTACCGATGATGAGTATCTTACCGCCATTGGTTTTTACCCGGGTGACATCCTCCATATCGACAAAGGAGCTGTGGGTATCCCCGTCAACACTTAGGGCGATTTCGCCGTCGGATAAAGGCAGCGCCATCAACTCACGGGCGATGGCCGGATCAAAGAGATGGTCGGCCATCAGCAGCAAAAATGGCTCTTGCAGGTATTCCCTGGCTTTTAGCACCGAAAGGCCGTTTTCTTTTTCCCAATCCCGGTTAAAAATAGGGGTGATGCGACACCCCAGGCGCCCGGTCAAACCGACCAAAAAGACGCGAATTAGCTCCTCCTGGTATCCGGTGACCACATAAAAATCGTCGGCGCCGGCCTCTAGAGCGCTACGGATAACCCGTTCGATCAGGGGTAAGCCCAGAACAGGAACCAGGGGTTTGCTGTTACCCTGCTGCCGTAGCCGGCTTCCTTTGCCGGCGGCAATGATCAAACACTTCATGCCCATTTACTGACTCCTCATTGATAACTGCCAACCTAATGTGAGGTGTTTTCCGCGTCTAAAATGTTCGAAAGCTTATAACGCAAAGCTTTGGCCGCTGCATGGGTGCTATCCGGAAACAATACCTAAACCACTCTTTTCACCCTGCTAATGCTTGAGTGGCTATCCTCGGTGATAAAGTCTTCGACCATGGTAAAGGCCTCATCGTCGGTGAACTGGCGCGCAGGATGCTTGCAGAAATAGGCTGACGGCGCTTCAAGTACGCCTCCCTGGCCCCGGTCCAACGCCAGCTTTGCACAGCGGATAGCGTCAATGGCGACTCCGGCCGAGTTGGGTGAATCCTCCACGGAAAGGCGCATTTCCAGGTTCATGGGCACGTCACCGAAAAGCTTGCCTTCCATGCGAATGAAACAAACCTTGTTGTCTTTCTGCCACGGCACGTAGTCACTGGGACCGATATGAATGTTTTCGTCCTGCAGACGCCTGGCGGCCACGGCTTGTACCGCCTCTGTCTTGGATTTTTTCTTGGTGGCCAGACGCTTTTGTTCCAGCATGTTGAGAAAATCGGTATTGCCCCCGGTATTCAGCTGGTACGTACGCTCCAGTTTGACGCCGCGCTTCTTGAACAGATCGGTCAGGATGCGGTGGGTGATGGTAGCGCCCATCTGAGACTTGATGTCGTCACCGATGATAGGAAGGTTTTTATCCGCAAAGCGCCTGGCCCACGCCGGATCGCTGGCAATGAACACCGGAATGTTGTTGACAAAAGCCACTCCGGATTCCAACGCGCAATCGGCATAAAACTTGGTAGCGTCTTCTGAGCCGACCGGAAGATAGTTGGTGAGGATTTGAGCGCCGGACTCCTTGAGCACCTGGATGATTTCCGCTGTGGTCGACTCCGGTTCGTCGGACAAAACGAATGTACGGTCGTCGAGAAAATCCTTCATATGACCTGCAATGCCGTCTAAAATTTTGCCCATGCGAACGGTGACACCGGATGGAGGAAGGTCGGAACAGAAAAGCGTCGTGCAGTTGGGTTTGGTAAAAATAGCTTCATGCACATCACGGCCGACCTTGCGCTGGTCGACATCAAAAGCGGCTACGACCTCAATGTCGCCGGGCTTATAGCCATTCATATCATAGTGCATCAGACCGATGGCGTCTTCCCGGTTTTTCCCCCGGTAATAGTGGATACCTTGAATCAGTGAACTGACACAGTTGCCAACTCCGACAATCGCGATTTTGATTTTACTCATAGATTGGTACCCTCCTTTTGATGGTTACGTGTGGATAGATACAAAGAAAGAAACAGCCCGGTGAAGCTTCTACCCCAGGCAGTTTTTTTGCTGCCGGGATGAAGTTTGTATCCGAGAACTCAGGTTTTTGCTCGCAACTTAAGTGGAATTGAAATATCCGCGGGCAGAGATCCGATGCCTTAGCCGGGACTTAAGGCTTAAATCAAGCCTTGGGGAATAGGTGTGCGCTGGTAGTTGAGACGCCCTGGAAGTCTCCTAAAACGAAATGATTGCGGCCTTACGGTATAAGCACCCGTAACCCTTCGTCAATGCGTTTAAATGTGGAAATTTAATAAGCCCTTTGCTTGTAAGATGAGAAGGTGCTAATGAAATGAATAACTTTTGGTAGTTTCAATCTTTTTTTTCATCTGACCCCCTTTTTCCAGACGAAAAAATTCGCTTCCGGCACAAAATTGTATGGTTGTTTAACTTTGCCGGTTTATGCTTAAACCCACCCTCCGACACCCGGCAGGCAGAATGATTTGTACGGCAACTGATACCGGTAAACGTTTAGAAGATGCAATGAAGGGATGCCAATCTTGGCGGCACCATGGCTCGACTGGGCAGTATGCAGAATAATGGCCATCTTTTCACCATCCTGCTTAAAACACTGCATATATAGCAAAGCGAAGCGGAGGTGTCAAGCTGGTTTTGGGAGGCGGTATTTTAGATTGTTATATTAGAGGATTATATCAATGCTTACGTGATTCTTTCCGTTTTTTGCAACTATCAGCCAACAAGTTTTAAAAAACTATTTTTTATGCTTCGGCTATTTTCTGTAACTCCTTGACCATATTTTGACACTCTATAACCGTAACTTTAATAATATGGTTAAAACGCTCATTTTCGTATATGTCCGCAAGCCTATCGACTTCATCGTGAACCTGTTCCTCACTCCAGCCGGGATAGTTGCGTTTAATTTCTGCCACGACCTCGTCCACCTCTGCCGCCACCTTGTTCACCTCTGCCACCGCCGTATCCTCCTCCACTACCGCGACTTTCGGTGCGAGGGCGAGCCTCATTCACCTTAAGCGCTCTTCCTTTTAGCTCTTTGCCATTTAGGCCATCGATTGCAGACTGCCCTTCAGCTTTAGAGGTCAGCTCCACGAATCCAAATCCTTTCGATTGACCACTATGCTTGTCTTTGATAATGGTGGCGGATTCAACCTGTCCGAATGGCTCGAAAGCCAGCCATAAGTCCTCTTCAGTGACCTCGTGTGACAATTTTCCTACATAGATATTCATTCTGATCTCCTTTTGTAATAAATTATAAATTTCACATCGCTTCAAATCAGCGGCGCTTCTGCCCAGGGCAATTTCTGGTTATGTCCATCGGCTTGTTGAAAACGACAGGTAACCGATTATTCACCGATCAAGGTGTTGCGATACGCCGAAGTCGTTCATGGGAAATCGCAACAGTGACGTTTGATTTAATAAAATTTATCGCCGAGCTCGTGATATATTGAGTATCCCATCAAACTGGTGCGTTCAGCGGTGTGTGATAGCAACATCCCAAATCCAGCACACTACATCTTTTTATCAAAATATACGATCCATTGCCTGCTGACCATCCTGCCAATAAACAACAAAACCCCACCTCTCAGAATTCATTGAGAAATGGGGTTTTCGTATTCATTGTGATTGTCCATCCTTTGTTAAGGGTTTGGAACAATATCAATTTTAGCAAGAAAATAATTTATATAAACATTTAGGGTATATGTCAAAAAATATTTATCTCTGCATTTTTTTAATCAAAAGAATTCCTCGCAGCTCTGCTGCGGGGTTGCCGTTTTTGTGATATAA
>CAYQNS010000195.1:0-6927 GCA_964418755.1 uncultured Desulfobacteraceae bacterium | reverse complement strand
GAGTGAGCGTTATAGATCGGGTCGTTCTTCCCCTCGCTCACATCCGCAGCGAACGGCTCCCGGCTGTAAGGCACATTCGGATCATAGGACTTGCCGTACTGCTTAATAAAATCCCCAATCCAAGGGTTCGGACAAGCGGTGTAATACGGCGGATCGGACAGCGCCAGGATATCCTCGTCCTCGCCAATGGGGAATCCCTCTATCTTGCGGAATTCCGGGTCCCTGAGTTTCTCGCGCAGTTTCTTCAAAAAATACTCACGACGCTTTTCGTCGTTGTCGAATGTCATGCCCAGACATTCCATCGGCCCGTCATTCGTAACAAACTCCTCATCAAAGAGCTTTCCGGAGCCGACTTTGCCGGGAACGATTCTTGTTTTGAATAGTTGTTTTTGTTTATCGCTCATATTGAAATCCCGATTTGAACCGCGAATGGACGCGAATGAACGCGAATAAAAGATGGCAATATATTGAAATTATTGTGCTAATTGCTAAAAACTAACTGCTGATCGCTCAATTTAGGTATAGGTACCACAGCTTCTTAAATACCTATTAATTGGGTATATTCCCTATTCATTGTTGATCCTTTTTTTGATCCAATTAATAGGCTCCACATGAACCATTTCCATTCCGATAAGATGTTGACCTTTCGGTTCGTCATCTCGCCTGAAACATGATAATTGTGCCGGATTTGATCATGTTAATACGATCATAATAGCGTTAGTATTTTTCAACTGTCCGCTCCCAAAACCAAAATAGCAAAAAAAATTAATCCCTATCTTGACCGCTTTCGTCTCCTGCTTGCTCTCTTTCTTCAATAAACCTTCGTTCCCGTTCCAGCATACTCTTTAGTTCTTCCTCGGTGGGTAGATAGAGCATGTACTTAGATGCAAAGAGCTTTTTACTATTGTTCAGCACAGAGTACCGGGCAATGGACTCGTTTTTTTCGGAGCAGAGAATCAGCCCGATGGTCGGATTATCATCCTTGGTGATAAAAAGGTCGTCAAACATTCGAACATAGCTGTCAATCTGCCCGACATCCTGATGGGCAAGCTTGCCGATTTTCAGATCGATCAGCAAATAGCACTTCAGAATACAGTTATAAAAAACAAGATCAACATAGAAAAATTCGTCTTCGTACTGAAGACGTTTTTGTCGAGCGACAAAAGCAAAGCCTTTTCCCAATTCCAGAAGGAATGACTGGAGGTTGTCTATAATTGCAGATTCCAGTTTTGATTCATGGATTTGCTTAGAATCAGGCAAGCCAAGGAAATCAAGGATATAAGAATCTTTCATGTTATCAGCCGGAGTTTTTATTAATTGCCCTTTTTTTGCTAATTCCAGAACTCCGTCTTTATCTCTACTTTTCAGAAGTCGTGCAAAAAGAAAAGAGTGAATCTGCCGTTCCAGAACGGGAACGCTCCAACATTCTTTTTCGGCCTCAATCTCATAAAACAGACGTTCATTTTTATGCTCAACCTTACATAATGTCCGATAATGCGACCAGCTCAGGCTTGGTGAAAATCCTTGGATATCTTCACTTTTTTCAACAGCCAGGCTCAAATCACCCAAAACTCCACAAGCTTTGTGGAGTTTTTCCCCAGCAATCAATTCTCCACAAACCTTGTGGCGAATCTTGGGTCCCCGATTTGAATATACAACATAGAACTGCCTGAAATACCATAAATTTGTCGTGGAGAATCCTTTGACGTATTTTTTATTCAACTTTGCAGAAAGTTCTTTAATAATTTGTTTGCCATACTCAGCCCGATTTTTACCCTTTTGAAGCTCCTGGACTATCTCTCGTCCGATCTGCCAGTATGCGAGCACCATTTCGCTATTAACGGTACGAACAACATTAGTTCGTGCCTGCTCCAGAATGATTACTACACGATTAAATAAACTATTGCCTTCCCGAGTTGTTAATTCGTGTCTATCCGTGTCCATAAGCCGCTCCTATTCCAATACAATGCGAACTTTGCCGGTCTCCTTGCCCTTGGTGAGTTCGTCGAGATATTCCTCGAAACGCTTCTTCATCTCCGCCGGAGTCGCCGGTGAACCGCCGGCCAGGAGCGCCGCACGCATATCAGCAGTTCTTACCGACACCTTTTCCAGTCCGGAGAGCACTTCCTGCAGGGCATGGATGAAATCCTGATTGATCTCGTCCGGCAGGGCCTGCTTTTTGATGAAATCATTAACCAGTTTCTTTGGCTCGGGCTTGAGCAGATCCAGGTTACCCTTGGTGGTCGGATCTTCCAGGTTGGTCAGCAACGTCTGAGTCCAGTTCTCAACCAGTTTGTCCAATTCACTATCCAGGCTGTCGAGTATCGTCCCGGCAGGTGCCGCGGGTGGCTCTGATCCTGGTTTGAAACTGCAGTGCGGGCAGACAGGTGAGGCTTCGAGGTCCTGCTCTGCAAGGGCAAAACAACTCTTCAGACCTGCCAGGCGGTTCTGAAAATCGCTCAGATGCTGGCGTGGCATCAGGTCGATGGTTGATAGTTTCTGCAATACCTTGAGCCGTTCATCGCTCATCAGCCGGGTTTTGCGTTTATCCTCGTTCACCCCCAGCCGTGCTTTGGTATGCATCTCCAGATAGGCCAGGAGGTACGCCTTTTTCAGGTCAGTGAGCCGGCGCAACATCTTCCGGCGGAAATCACCCGTGCCTCGTTTGTCCGGATCACCGATCCTGGCCAGGACATCGTCCCTGGCGGACTTCATCTTGCCTATCCACTCGTGCTCGGACGGCAATACCGCCTCGGCAGTCGAAAGGTAGGAAGCGGTGGGACCGAGGTCCGTTACCAGTTCCTGAAGCGATTCGACCTCGTTTAGTGCCTTAAGTCCGTCGCGATGGCCATTGACTTCCCCTACGTCATAGCGGAAATTCTTGAGCTTGCCCGGGGACGAGTATGCCTGCATGGATTCCAGGAAGGCCTTGGTATCATCGAGCCGGGTACGGAGCTTTTGCGTTTCCTCTTCTGCAAGCAGATTACGGCCCCAGAACGGCATACCGCTTTGCAGATTCTGCTGGATGAGAACCAGGTTCTCCACTGTCTGCGTAATCGCCTTTTGGAGTTGCTGTACCGGTTCCTCTTTTCCCTGGGTAACGAGCTGGGCCATGCCGGGGGTAAGGCCCAACAGCTCAAACAGCGCCTTGAGTGCGGGCAGGTTCCAGTCTTTGGGCTGCTCGATGTGTTTGAATTGAACCAGGTCTGCAATAAAGGTTCCGGCAAGCTGGGGCAGGCCGGTGGCATCGAACTTTTTACCGGGGATAGCCAATACCAGATCGCCGGAATAAACCAACGCGGCCAGAATAACGACGGCCCATTCCGGTTCGAGCCGCAGAGTCTGTGGGGAAAGGTACTCGACGCCGAGCAAATCCTGAATCAATTCAGAGCGGTTGACCACCTGGCCATGGCCCTTTTTCTTGAGCAGGCCGAGGATATGTTCGGCGTACCTGGATCGGTATGGATTGAGCCTTTCACCATCGAGCAGCTCCAGGGCATCGAGAACAGCCGTGGCTTGTTTGGTGCGATTTTGGCCGGCAATGGCCCGCATGGCGTCCTGGGCCGCTTGGGCCCGGTTATCGCCGGTGATGAGAACTGAGAAAAAAGGGTACTCCGGCGCTTGTTCCTGGAAATTAGTGGCGAGGCAGATACCTGCCACCGTATTTATCAGATCGCGAAAGTTGATCCGTTCATGGGAGGCGATGCCGGACAAATCTCGTATGGATTTGCCCTCGGCCCACTCGGTGATGGTTTTACTGCGCCCTTGGTAGGTCACCTCGAATGCGTCTGTCATATGCTTCTGCAGCCACTTTACAAGTTGTTGGAGATAGCCAGGAGAGTTTGGATTATTATTATCCGCCTTGGATTCGTAGGTGGCTTTAGCATGTCCGGAGGAGGTGGATGCCAGATCAAGCGCCGCAGCGTAATTGCTGAGTTTGGTGCGGAACTCGTCATCGGCATTCGTCAGGCACAGGAAGACTTCATCAGCCTTCTTTTCATCCTTGAAGTGCGGTGCTTCAAATGGCTGGATGAAGTAGACATAAAAATCCCGCGGTGGAACGGCCGTGGAGCGCTCGTTGGGTGCGCCGAAGAAAAGATACCCCAGACGGGCGGCCTTACGTTCCAGCCATTCCAGTTCGTGCTGCCAGATCTTGTAGCCGGTAGCATAGGTATGAGCGGTACACTCCATGACCCTTCTCAGGGCTTCGTAGTAGTAGCGATCGAGCTGGGATGTATCGAGGCTTTCAACCCGTTTTTCAATCAATGCGTCAAAATCATCGGTTTTCTTGAGATCGAGATAGTATTGCCGATTGTCCGGGTTGGCGGAGAGGAACTGCCCACTGACGGTCTTATGGATTTCCCGCAGAACGGTCTCCACCTGAGAAAGCAGGTCATCGGCTGGATCGCCTCCCAACTCCTCAATGCCCGGCTGATAAAGACAGAGCGCATCCCGCAGCTCCTTTGGCGTAGCCCCGAGCGTGGCATAGATGTCGCCGGTGGTGAGGCGATGCACCGACAGGGCATGGATGAGCCGTAGCGCCATGGGCCTGTAGGCCGGTCGCGTGAAGGCCTGCTGAATGCGGGACTCCAGTACCAGGCTGCAGTCGATGACCGCCTTGATGTCGGGCACGGCACGAAGCGATGGGTTCTCACACAGCGTAGCCCAATAGGTATCGTAGGCAATAAGGCTTGGTCGGTCTTCCGGCATGTCCTCGTTCAGGCGCTTCTTCATCGCCATAGACAAGGTCTTGAGTACCTCGCGTTTTTCCACTGTGGTGACACGCTCAAACGTATCAATGTAGTCCGGATGTACCGGGAAGAGGCGGACGAACTCGTCCATTCGTTCGTTCATGTGCCCGTAAAATTTGGAAAATGGCGTCAGATACTCGCGTATCTTAACCTGCTGTTCCACGGTTTTCTTGAGAAGACGCTCGGCAACCACGAATTTTATATCTTTGCTGACAATGAGCAACTGTTCGAAGCGGTCCTTTACCCTGCAGATGCTGTCTGCCACGAACGAAAAGCGAGGGCTGTCAAAGATGGCTTCCTGAACACCGGCAATGAAGCGGAAGCGCAGGTCTTTGCAGACCTCCCCAAGAACACGTAGGAAATTAAGGTCAAGAATTATCTGGTGATCGTCACGGGAACGAAGATAGTCCAGAAGTTCATCAACAATAAAGAGTATCCCATGATCTGGATACTCTACATGAAATACCGCCATCATTTCTTCAAAAGCGCGCTTATGGCTTAGTAATTCATCTTGTGGTGGAAACGAAAATGATATGCCCCATATCGCGAGATGCTCCTCTAATTGTTGACAAACAAAATCACGTAAAGGCATTGTGGTTGCTTCTAGTTCGGTACGTACCACCTTGAACCTGCCGCTAATCCGTGACGCGGCATCGGCAACTTCCGCATTGTTCAGACTGGATGCGAGTTCAGAGTTCTCGGCAAGTCCGGAGATCACAGACATGAGGTGTGATTTACCAGTGCCATAATTACCAACCACCATAAGCCCTTTATTGTCGGTTGGCTGCTCAAACTGAAGCTGGGGAATAACAAGATTGGTAAGCTTCTCAGCCATTTCATCAGAAATGACGTAGGTCTCCACAAACTGACGGGCGGCAGCAGCTTCGTCAGCATCCCGTAGTTGAACCACGGACTCGATGGGTTCAAACTGAATCAATTCTTTATATTTCATATTAAAATTCTCCCTCGCTCAGCACTCAGCACTCAGTCCTCAGCACTAAATTTTGGACTTGCCACCAGAAAATCACGGACCCTGTAGCGGCGGTACTCCGGATGGTCCGGTACGGCATAGATTAAATAGAGGGGCGAGGGATGAGGGACGAGGGATGAATCAAAGGACTGTTGCCCACCACTCATCACTTTCCGTTTCCGCACATCACTAATAATTTTGCCGTTCCATGCAGCAACCACGGTCTTGTTACGAGAAAGTCCCTGGAGAAGCCGCAGAGGGTCCTGCTTCAGGGATACGTCAAATAAAATCTCTATGTTGTCAAACAAAACAACTTCACCTTCGGCATCGTTTAGGATCTCTCTCAGCAATCGGGGGAGCTGTAATGCACGCTGACGATCAGTCAGGTCAAGCATCCGGCGTGACAAGTCCATATTGACGTTGATCAACGAAACATCTACGCGTTCTTTCACATCTTGAAGCGCAGTGGTTTTCCCCGCTCCTGCCGGAGCCACGACCAGCATGAGCCGGTGATATGATTCATCAGCCTGTTTGAGCTTCCGCATAATCTGATCCGCGAGTGCCTCTGCCATTACTGTTCTCCCTTTGTTTGCGGCTCTTCAACTCACGTTTCTGTCTGCGCCGACCCGCCTGCTGCACTGCTTGCAGCGCGGGCAGGCAGATCATCCAACCATCGATCGATGGCCTCTTTTCGGAAGCGCCAGTGCCGCCCAATCTTCTGAGACGGAACCTTACCTTCCCGAACGAGCTTGTAGAGCGTGGATTTCGGGATTTTCAGGTAGACGGAGAGCTCTTCGATGGTCAGGACATCGCCTGTTTTTTCATCCATCAGGTATACCTCTTTGACCACAAATCATAAATTTCTTCATAATACCTCATAACAGCCAATTTATATACAGTTAGTGACAGTTGCTGTCAAACGTTTTTCTGAATTTGTGGCAATCGACCTCTATTCGGAGAGACATGTCTGTATGGCCCGTCGGCCAGGTTGGATGTTGTTTAGCTGAAGATATTTCATTTATTCGATGGGTACTTGTAATTTTTAACTATTTCCCACGGCGGCGCAGCGTCCTGCCAGGTGGCCGGTGGAAAAAGTCGCCTGGAGGTTGTATCCGCCGGTGTCGGCCTGAACATCCAGCAACTCGCCGCATGCATCCTGGGGGACGTTGTTTACAAAGCACACAAACCAAAATATAAATAGCACAT
>CAYQNS010000194.1:0-6944 GCA_964418755.1 uncultured Desulfobacteraceae bacterium | reverse complement strand
ATGCCGATCGACTGGCCATATCAGGGGCCCCGGTAATTCAGATCAATACCGACCAGTTCGGCGGTGACTGCCACCTAGCGGCCCATGTGATTGAAAAAGCGGTGGACGGGCTGAACCTGGATACAATCGACCTGTTGATCGTAGAGAATATCGGCAACCTGGTCTGCCCGGCGGAATTTGATATCGGCGAAGATGTACGAGTGGTTGTCCTGTCTGTAACGGAAGGGGAAGACAAGCCTGCCAAATACCCTCTGATGTTCCGGGAGTGTGATGCGACGTTGCTGAACAAAACGGACCTGCTGCCCTATCTTGATTACGACAGGGAGCTCGCTGTAAGGACAATTCAGCAGATTCATCCGGATATGCCGGTATTCGAGATTTCTTCAAAAACCGAAGACGGCTTTGAACCATGGATCCAATGGCTCCGAAATCTTGTCCACAATAAGCTGCACCACCAGTGATATCCCTTCTAACGGATTTGCTGAAAATATACGAGCTGATGATAGCTTCTGCAAATACCGGGCTCAAATTGAATATTGAAAACTTTTGGTATCGCCTTGCTCTTTATTTTCACAAGAGACTTCCCCAAAAATAGTTTGCCCACCACAGGGAACACGATCGATCATATGATCTTCCTGTAAAAACAGGTGTTTTTATTTTTGAAAATTTTCTAAGCAAAATCGACAGAACACCTTCACTATTTAATTATACAAGTCATCATCAGGGGAGGTAAAATCATGGAAACCCGCAAAGCCGCCTTTTCCGGTAGCTGGTATCCGGAAAGTGCATCCGAGTGTGAACGACAGATCAAAGGATTTTTAACCGACACCGGGATTGAAAAGATTACCGACCGGAAGTTCAAGGGGGGGATCGTCCCCCATGCCGGATGGTATTTTTCAGGTGCAATTGCCTGCAATGTTATTCAGCGGCTGATACAAGAATCCTTACCGGAGGTGATGCTGATTTTCGGTATGCACCTTCATCCGGAATCGCCTTGTTATATTATGGATCAGGGGGCATGGGAAACACCCTTTGGCGATATCGCCATCCATACCGACCTGGCCCGTGAACTTGCCGGACGTTTTCCCTTTCAGGTTGAAACGACCGACAGGTGCCACCCCGACAATACCATTGAACTGCAACTTCCCTTCTTGAAATATTTTAGCAAGGAGATCCAAATCGTTCCCATGGGCGTACCGCCGGCAAAAATCGCCCTTGATATCGGCAGGACAGCGGCAAAAATGGCAACCGAACGCGGGTTGAACACCCGGGTACTGGGTTCCACCGATCTTACCCATTATGGTACCAATTACGGATTTACGCCGCAGGGGACCGGTCCTTCAGCAGTTGAATGGGCTAAAAATCAAAACGACCGCAGGATAATTGATTCCATGCTGGACATGGATCCCGAGGCGGTCATAAAACAAAGCCGAAAACATCAAAATGCCTGCTGTGCCGGTGCCGCTGCCGCCGCCATCACTGCAGCACGGCAACTGGGCGCTGCAACGGGAGAAAAACTGGCCTATGCCAGCAGTTATGATAAAAGCCCGGGAGACAGCTTTGTAGGCTATGCGGGGATTCTGTTTTAAAAAAAGCCAAGGGCTGCAATCATGATTGCAGCCCTTGGCTTTTTTGGCTGAGGGACCAGGATTCGAACCTGGGTTAACGGGGCCAGAACCCGTCGTCCTGCCGCTAGACGATCCCTCATCAATTGTTAAACTTCTGATACACAAAAGCGTAAACAGAGTCAAGTGAATTTTTGAAACGAATCGATATCCTTCACAACAAATTAAAAATAGTTTACACCTTTTTAATTTTGTATCTTAGCCGTGAAATTAAAAAACAGTAGCATGTCAATGATTTGGCTAATTTCAAATTTCGACATCCTGAACCAGGTAAAATATACACGCTTTCAGCGTAAACCGGTACATGAAGGATGCCAACGAATTTTTTACTTATTCCTGTGTCTTTGATTCGATAAATTCGATGGCCTGTTCAAGACGGGCCATAACCCTGTTTTTACCTATAATTTCAATTATTTCAAAAATTCCGGGGCTGGCTGTCTGCCCGGTTAGGGCCACTCTTACCGGCTGGGCGATTTTGCCGAGTTTCAACCCTGTTTTGGCCATAACCCCTCTGAACACATCTTCCAGCAGCGATTCTGTAAAGGTGTCCATATCCGCAAAACGGGCCATGAGTTCCTTCAGTGGCTCCACGGCAATGGGTTTCAGTACTTTTCCGGCGGCTTTTTCGTCATACACGATTTCATCCTGAAAGTAGAACAGGGCCTTTTCAGCCATTTCCACAAGGGTTTTGCTCCTGGCGTTGAGTGTTTTAATGACGCTTTCCAGATAGGGGCCTTCTTCGACTTCAATCCCTAATTTTTCCAAAAATGGAATCAGCAGCCCGGCCAGTTTTTCCGGCGGCATCGCCTTGATATGGTCGGCGTTGAGGGCCATGAGTTTTTCCATATCGAATACACCGGCGGAATGCCCTATATTCTCAAGGGTAAATTTTTCGATCAATTCGTCAAGGGTAAAAAATTCCTGGTCTCCATGGGACCATCCCAGGCGTACAAGATAGTTCAAAAAAGCCTCGGGTAAAAAGCCCATATCCCTATAGGCTGTCACCGATGTGGCGCCATGACGTTTGCTCAACCGGGCACGGTCCTTGCCCAGAACCATGGGCACATGTCCAAATACAGGCACCTTTGCATTTAAAGCTTTGTACAGCAGAATCTGCTTGGGGGTATTACTGACGTGGTCATCCCCCCGGATTATCGTATTCACCTGCATGGTAATATCGTCCACAACCACCGCCAGGTTGTACATGGGCGTACCGTCGCTGCGCTGGATGATAAAATCATCGATGTCCGTGTTTTGAAAAACGATATTGCCCTTTACCACATCCCTTATGACGGTGGTCCCGGTTTGAGGCGCCTTGAAGCGCACTACGGCCCCGTCTGTCGGGCCAAGCCCCTTGCTGCGGCAGGTGCCGTCATATCTGGGCTTGCCGGCAGCGGCCATTCCCCGTTTACGCATGGCTGCTATTTCTTCGGGGGTACAGGTGCAGTAATAGGCATGGCCTGAGTCTATGAGTCGCTGAACGTATTCTCTATAAATGTCAAACCGTTTTGACTGAAAATAAGGGCCATCGTCCCAGTCGATACCCAGCCACTCGAGAGCTTCGAAGATGGCATCGACAGATGCCCGGGTCGACCGCTCCACGTCGGTATCTTCAATCCTGAGTACAAAGCGTCCCCTGGTGTGACGGGCGTACAGCCAGTTAAACAGAGCCGTCCGGGCGCCCCCTACATGAAGATAACCGGTGGGGCTGGGGGGAAATCGTGTGATAATCTGTTTCATTTTATGTCACCTGAATGTAAAGATAAAAACCGGTTTTTAATCCCTGGGAACAAATAAGACAAATCAAGTTTAACGCAGACAGCGCTACCTCGTGAACGGTGCTGTGTAGTTCTTTGAACCCGTGAACGGCTACAGTTTTTTTATTTCTCGGAGGAGTTGAGGATTTTTGCAAGCCTTGATTTCAGTACACTGGTTCCTTTACCTGTAACGGCCGAAATCAAAAGAACGTCCAAGTACCCTGCCGCAGCCGTAAATGCCTTGGCGGCTGTCTGAGCCTCCGGCAAATCAATCTTGTTCAACACCACTACCTGAGGGCGTTTTGAAAGCTCCCGGCTGTATAGCCCGATCTCGCGGTTTATTGCAAGGTAGGCCTTCATGGGGTCATTCACATCAATGGCTGCCGCATCGACAAGGTGAACCAGAATGCGGGTCCGTTCGATGTGGCGCAGAAACCTGATGCCCAGACCGGCACCCTGATGGGCGCCCTCTATCAAACCCGGAATATCGGCAACCACAAAGGGTTCCCCCCACGTAGTTTTAACGACACCAAGGTTAGGACTCAACGTTGTGAAAGGGTAGTTGTCGATTTTGGGACGCGCCGAGGAAATGACGCTGATGAGTGTGGATTTTCCGGCGTTGGGGAACCCGATGATACCGACATCGGCCAGCAGTTTAAGCTCCAGTTTCAGTTTCAACGTCAGCCCGGGTTCACCGGGTTGCGCAAACTTGGGGGCCCGGTTGGTGGACGTTTTAAAACGTTGATTGCCCTGCCCTCCACGACCGCCGGCTGCAATGGTAAATATCTCGTCGGTTTTAACAAAATCTTTTAAAATCTCGCCGGTGTCCGGGTTGTTAACCATCGTTCCGGCAGGAATCGCAATGACAAGATCGCTGCCGTTTCTGCCGGTTTTGGAGCTCCCCTGACCGCCTGTGCCATTTTGGGCCTTGAAATGTTTCTGAAATCGAAAATCATACAGAGTGCGTTTGCGTGATGTCGTCTTGAATATAACATCCCCGCCTTTGCCCCCGTCTCCACCATCCGGACCGCCCCGGGGAATAGATTTTTCCCGTCTAAAACTCACACAACCGGCACCGCCATCTCCGGACTGGACGGTAATAAGCGCTTCATCAATAAATTTCACTGAGCATAAACACTTGCTTTTTTTTGCGATTTGCCTACACGTTCATAAGCAACGACGCCGTCGATCTTTGCAAAAAGAGTATAATCTTTGCCCAGTCCGACATTCTCCCCGGGATGAATCCGGGTGCCCACCTGGCGTACCAGAATGCTGCCGGCGGTAACTTTTTCCCCGCCGTAGCGCTTTACACCGCGTCTCTGACCGTTGCTGTCACGGCCGTTTCTTGAACTGCCGCCCGCTTTTTTATGTGACATTCTAAAACTCCCGTATTTATTTTTATAGGTATGGCCTATACTTCGATACTGTCGATTTTAACTTTTGTAAAAGTCTGACGATGTCCCTGCGTACGCCGATATCTTTTCCGGCGTTTGTATTTGAACACGAGGATTTTCCTGGCCTTGCCCTGCTCTATAATATGAGCGCTGACAACCGCATTCTCGATAACCGGTTTGCCGACAGATATATTTTCATCATCGGAAAACATGAGCACCCGATCAAAGGCAACCTGAGATCCCACCTCACCGGGAAGTTTTTCAACACTCAGTGTCTCTCCTTCCTGAACCTTATACTGCTTACCGCCCGTAGCAACTACAGCGTACATAATCCGAACCTCCTTTATTTCGACCTAAAATTCCCAACACTTAAAAAGTGTTAAATATTGATCTTTCTAAATGTTTTGTCAAGCATAATGTTGAAAAAATCGACATCCGTTATTTACCGAATCACATTTTTTAACGCTATCTGTTTTTCCCAATTTCACGGCCGACACAAAATTGACAAAATTCAGCTCAATTTTGGGATGCGGAGTATTCCCAACGACTTTTATTGCCCATAGGTTCCAAATTTTCGGATCACCGTTTCCATTTCTTTATCCGGAAGGATGACCGGATTGCCGATACATCCGGCCTGATAGTAAAGTCGGGCCACAAATTCCACCTGTTCGGCAATCGAAAAGGCTCCGGCCATGGTGGGGCCGACGGCCACCAGTCCGTGATTGGCCAGCAGCACGGCATTATAAGCTCCAATGGTCCGGGTGATGTTTGCCGCCAGTTCCGGCGTGCCGAAGGTAGCGTAAGGGGCGACCGGGACTTTTGTTCCGGCAAACCCCAGCAGGTAATGCACCGCGGGGATCTCCCGGTTCAAACAGGCGATGGTGGTGGCATATATTGAATGGGTATGAACCACTGCATGAATATCCGGACGTCGCTTATAAAGCGCCAGGTGAAAGTCCAGTTCACTGGAGGGTTTCAGCCGGCCTTCCACTACTTTGCCTGCAAGATCCAGAATCACGATATCCTCGGGTTGCATATTACAGTACTCTATTCCGGAAGGGCTGATAGCGATAAGATTCTCGGGACGGTTAAACAGGCTCAGATTGCCACCGGTCCCAGTCGTTAATCCTGCGGAAATCAGCTTCCTGCCGAAGGTCGCTATATCATTTCTTTCGGTTTTTAACAGCATGAATAAAATCCTCCTGATTCCGGAAATCGTTTTAGAGCCGTGGTACATGGCCCGCCGGTATTCATCTGGTTGCCACCGGATGCTTCTCTATCTTTTAAAAAACCAAACACATTGTATCAAATTTAATATATCAATATTATGGAGTATTGTAAACAGTACAAACACATTTGATTTTTTATAAAGTGCCGCAGCCTTGCGAACCTTTTTACAATGCCATGCGTTTTCAAACTTGAAAATTTCCGAACAAACCCGTATCTTGAATTAACTTTAATCCACGGGAGGCGAATATGTCGCAAAAAGTTTTGATAATAGTGGATATGCTCAATGATTTTCTTGATGAAAGAGGGGCTTTGTTTCCAGTCCGGCTAAGTACCAGTCTGAAGGCCCTTCAAAATCAAAAAACAGTTGCTCCGATTGCCCCGGTCGGCAGTTAATGGAAAACAAAAAAAGTATCAAACGGTTAGCGCGGACCGATACCAAAAATAATAGTAGCTTAAACTTTTGGGGAAATTGCATCGCCGGTCTATAACCAATTAAAATAACACATTTTTTTGTTTAATTGACAATATTTATTGAAATTTTAACACACTACGTGCTATATAATCTCTTCAAATATACTATATCATGTATAAATGGGCACCTGTATAGATTTCACGATCCTGAAATGAATGTTGCGGTTGCATCAGACTTTTTCTCAATCCCGGAGGCAAGAGGTAATGGCCGGAATGCGTAAAATCGAATCTACGAGCAACCTGAGCGCCGGTAACCGCCCCGTAATAAATGTTAGTAAAAAGCAGCTAATCAACAGGCTTAACTATATAAATTTTCAAAATGATACGGTTCTACTGAAATTGAAGCACAGACGCTTTGAGCACAGTATCAGTCTTCCGGCAAAAACCAGGCCCTGCAACAATGATCAACTGGACTGCATCTGGGCCGATCCCCATCAACCGTTTACGCAGTATGCTACATATGATTT
>CAYQNS010000193.1:0-6959 GCA_964418755.1 uncultured Desulfobacteraceae bacterium | reverse complement strand
AAAACCTTTAAAAAAAAATATGACGAAATAAGTATGCTAATGGAGATGTGACCCCTATTTTCACCTATTTTCACTGATATCAATGTTTCGGAACTGACCCAACGGGGAAATTATAATGAGTGAATACCAATATTACGAATTTCTCGCCATCGACCGACCCCTGACGTCTAAGGAAATGTCGAACCTGCGCGATCTTTCGACCCGGGCCACTATCACGCCCGTCAGTTTTTCCAATGAATACAACTGGGGAAATTTCAAGGGCGATCCGGTCAAGCTGATGCAACGGTTTTTCGATGCCCATGTGTATATAGCCAACTGGATGACGGCCACTTTCATGGTGCGCCTGCCCATTGAAGCGCTATCAAAGGAAATAGCCGAGGCCATGGCGAAGCCATTTATTTTGGACTTTGACACCACCAAAACCCATTGGATCATCACTTGGAGCCTGGAAGAATCCGAAAACTACGACCGATTCGACATAGAGGATGGCCACGGCTGGATGGCGCAACTTGCTCCGATTCGGGACGAGTTGCTGCGCGGAGATATTCGCAGCCTGTATATCGGATGGTTGGCTGCTGTGGCCATGAAAATGGTGGATGACGAGGAGATGGAGCCCCTGGCTGTGAGCGGATTGGGGGCTCTGACCGCCGCCCAACAGTCGCTGGCGCAGTTTCTGGATGTGGATAAAGATCTGCTGGCGGGTGCGGGTATGGACAGTCCGGCGCTACCCGATGAGGAACCTTTATCACAGGAGATGGATAAATGGATTGACGACTTGCCCGAAAATGAGGTGACGGCGATCCTGAAACAGCTTCTGGAAGGTAAAGGGCGGCAGGCCGAACGGACACTCAAAAACCAATTTGCGGCATGGCAACGCAGCTTGAGTGATTCCGGGACAAAAGCGCCCCGGCGCAAGGTGGGCGAACTGCTGAAGAATGCCCTGTCCGCCCAAAAGATACACCTTGAACAGAAAAAACGGGATCAAAAAAAGCGTGAAATCGAACAACTCAAGAAGCGGAAGACCTATCTGAAAAAGCTGTCCAAAGATTTCCCCAAGGCGTGGAAGGCGATTCGGCAAACCGTCGAAAGGGGATCGGGCCTGGCCTATGACGAGGCCTGCCGCGCCCTTGTCGACCTGTCTGAAGCCCATGCATTTCACGCGGGCCGACAACAATTCCAGAAGGACCTGAAAAACTTCATGGCCGATCACCTGCGGCGCAAGGCCCTTATCCAACGCCTGGTAAAGACCGGCATCTGGAAGGATAAATGACCCGGAGCCGAATCCGGAGATATCCGATCATGCATTCGTCTCATGCGATCCTTCCAAAAGTGTCAAATTAAAATAATGATCAATGATCACAATATGGATAGCCTCATTGCTGCTGCAGAAAAAAAGTTGGCAAAACTTGACGAAAAACGACTATCGATCATTCAGCGCATCAAACGATTAAAAGACGAAGAGATAAAACAATCCAAACCATCATCAATCACGCCACCCAATGCGGTTAAACAAAATCTAACAAACAAATCATCTGAAGCTGAAAAAATTGCTTTGTTCCGTTCACTTTTCAAGGGAAGAAAAGATGTATTCCCCAAACGCTTCGAAAGTAAAAAGACAGGCAATTCAGGCTATCAGCCTTATTGCAAAAATGAATGGAAACCCGGAATTTGCACAAAACTAAAAATCAAATGTGCAAAATGCAACAATCGTGATTTGATGCCGGTCACAGATGCTGTTATCCGAAATCATCTTATGGGATATGACCCCGAAGATTTTCGACGGCAAGATTTTACTATAGGTGTGTATCCACTTCTGAAAAATGAAACTTGCTGGTTTCTTGCCATCGATTTTGACAAAGACAAATGGCGGGAAGATATTCAAGCTTTTCGTGCAACCTGTGAATCCTTTGCTATCCCTTCTGTAACGGAGCGGTCCCGGTCCGGAAATGGAGGACATATATGGATATTCTTCTCAAAGCCGATTTCTGCAAAGGTTGCACGAAATCTCGGTACGTTTTTAATTTCCCAAACCATGGCACATTATCCAGGTCTTGAATTCAGATCCTATGACAGGTTGTTTCCCAGTCAGGATACGCTAACGAAGGACGGCTTTGGGAACTTGATTGCCCTTCCTCTGCAAAATAAGCCAAGGAAAAATGGGAACAGCGTTTTTATTAATCTCGATTTTGTACCGTTTCCAGATCAATGGGCATTCCTTTCGTCTGTCCAAAAGATGAGTCTGTCCAAAATTGAAAAAATCATTAACGACGCAAATAAAGAGAGTGGGATTATTGATATCAAGTCCGCTATTCTTGACGAAAATGATCTTTCACCATGGAAAGCGTCTCCATCCCGAAAAATACAGAAACTTTTAATTCAGGGGCCATTACCGGAAAAGATAGAACTTATTTTTGGAAACCAGATATTTATTGAAAAAAAAGCCCTTCCCATGAATCTGATAAAAAAAATAGTCAGAATAGCTGCTTTTCAAAACCCGGCGTTTTATAAAGCTCAAGCAATGAGACAATCTACGTATGGAAAGCCAAGGGTCATAAGTTGCTGTGATGATTTTCCTATGCATATTGCTATTCCAAGAGGTTGTTTGGAGGAGGTCCTGGAATTATTTGAATCATTAAAGATAAGAACAGTTATTACTGATGAACGTCAGGCTGGAAGGCGATTGCTTTTACAATTTAACGGTACACTTCGACCGGAACAGGAGGAAGCGGTTCAGGCATTAATGGGCCATGACACCGGAGTGCTTTCAGCCTCCACGGCTTTTGGGAAAACGGTTATCGGCATCTATCTGATTGCAAAAAGAAATGTAAACACCATGATTCTGGTTCATAGAAAAAGGATTCTTGAACAATGGATTGATAAATTGTGCCGTTTTACTGATATTGATCATCATGAAATCGGTCAAATAGGCGGCGGTAAGCGAAAACCAACGGGTATCATAGATATATGCATGACCCAAAGTTTAAGAAAAAAAGAGATGGTGGATGATATCGTGGGAGAATATGGACATCTTATTGTAGATGAGTGTCACCATATACCAGCCCCAAGTTTTGAAGCAGTTATAAAACAATCAAAAGCAAACTTTGTAACAGGACTCACGGCAACTGTTATTCGGAAGGATGGTCATCTCCCGCTAATTTTCATGAACTGTGGCCCGGTTAGATTTAAAGTGAGTGATAAAAAACAGGCGAAACTTCGTCAATTCGAACATAAGGTCATCGTTCGTGATACAGATTTTTCCCTTCCAGACCATATTTCTGAGAGTTCTTCAATCAAAATACAGGACATATACACAGCTCTAATTTCTAATGAAAAAAGAAATTACCTGATCGCCGAGGATGTTCTCAGGTCCTTGGCGCAAAAACGCTCCCCTGTCTTATTGACGGAAAGAACAGCACATCTTGATATTCTATGCGATATTTTAAGGCCCCATGTTAAAAATTTGTTTATGCTAAAAGGTGGGATGAAGAAGAAAGAAATAGATGAAATCAATGCGGGAATAGAAACCTTGTCTGATAATGAAGAAAGATTGATCGTTGCCACCGGTCGTTATCTTGGAGAAGGATTTGATGATTCCCGGCTTGACACCCTGTTTTTGGCTTTACCGATATCATGGAAAGGAACTCTTAATCAGTACGCAGGACGTCTGCATCGAGACCATGAGCGAAAAAAAGAAGTCATCATTTATGATTATGTAGATCTTTATGTAAATATGTTGGTCAGAATGTATAAAAAACGAAAAAAGGGATATAGGGGAATTGGGTATAAGATAGATGAAAGCAATTATTAGGATTTCAAAATAGTAGATGGGTATGACCCTAAATCTTACTTACCGACCCAAAATGAAACAATGGAAAGCCCATTTCCAAGTCGGTTTGTTTAACAAATCCATTGAACAAAGGCCATCTTTTCAGGTACATAAAATAATTTGACAACATCACATTTTAACGTATGATATATCATCCGACAAGTCGCGTATTATAAATTCCGATTCATTGCTGCACAGTAATGGCGACTATGGCGAAGATCTACGCAAACGTTATTTTGAAATATGAAAAAATCCAACCTAAAAACACTTGTTGCCAGGGGAGAGGACAGTCAACTGCAATTCAAACAGGACATCCGCAACGTGGATGCTCTTGCCGCGGAAATGGTGGCTTTTGCCAACAGCGAGGGTGGCCGTATTCTAATCGGAGTGTCCGATACCGGCAAGTTGATCGGTATTCCCCGATCCGAAGTTGGCCGAATCAACCAGTTGATCAGCAATGCGGCCAGCCAGCATGTGCGCAGCCCCATATCGCCCATGACTGAAAACGTGGTCGTGGAAAAAGATCGGATCGTTATCGTTGTCACCATTTCCAAGGGAATCGACAAGCCCTACTTTGACCACAACGGGGTAATCTGGCTCAAGAGCGGCTCGGACAGGCCAAAGCCAATATCATTGATGCTGCCGTCTACGATCTAAAGGCGGTCAACCCCAATGCCGTCATCAAAATGGATACCCGGACACCGACTGAGATCATCACAAATATTGAGAAACAGGGTAAAATTGTATCAGCGGCATTGGCGAAACTGAAAATTCTGATGACTGAAATGAATTGAGAGTGACATGAAGAAAAATCCGGGAACCATTGATAATCCCGATTCCGACAAGGGTCAATTTCTCGTCTATGAGGCGGAAGACGGCCGGGTCAAAATCGACGTACGGCTGGAAAATGAGACCGTCTGGTTGACCCAGAAACTAATGGCGGATCTGTTCCAGACAACCAAGCAGAACATAAGTCTCCATATTCAAAGTGTTTTTGATGAGGGTGAGTTGGCGCCGGAGGCAACTGTCAAGAAATACTTGACAGTTCGCCGAGAGGGCAAACGCGAGGTAAAACGCCTGCTGGATTATTACAACCTGGACATGATTATTTCCGTGGGCTACCGGGTAAAAAGCCACGTGGCCACGCGCTTCCGCATCTGGGCTACCCAACGCCTGCGCGAATATATCGTCAAAGGCTTTGTGCTGGACGACGAGCGCCTGAAAAACCCGGATCAGCCGTTCGATTACTTTGACGAACTGATCCGCCGAATTCAGGATATCCGTACTTCGGAACGCCGGTTTTATCAAAAAATGACAGACATTTACGCCACCAGTATCGACTATGATCCGACCATGGAGATCAGTATCGATTTTTTCAAGACCGTCCAGAACAAGGTACACTGGGCCATTACCGGCATGACCGCAGCGGAAATTATCCATGAACGGGCCGATAGTGACAAGACCAATATGGGGCTGACTAGTTGGCGCGGCGCCAAGGTCCGCAAGCAGGACGTAACCATCGCCAAAAACTATCTTGACGAACAGGAATTGCTGGCTTTAAACAACTTGGTTGAACAGTACCTGATTTTTGCCGAGGGCCAGGCCATGCGCCGAATCCCCATGCATATGGCCGACTGGATCAAAAAATTGGATGCATTTATGTCGCTCAATGAACGTGAAATTCTCACCCATGCCGGCAGAATTTCACACGAAATGGCTAAAGACTTAGCCGAGACCGAATACGAAAAGTTCAACCAAAAACGGATTCAAGAAAAAGATCGTATCGAAAGTGATTTTGATAAGACCATCCGTTATCTGGGTGACCTGCACGGAAAACCCATTGAAAAAAGGAAAGACTGATAATAATGCTCTCTAATACCAAACACAAATGGACCTTTCGCGCCCGATTCAGGCGGGGCGTCTATGGCTGGCGGTCCCAGACACCCATCAAGCGGATCAAGGAAGCGGTTTCGGAAATCAAAAAAGTCGCCCGCAAGACACCGGTCCTGGGGGGCGAGGGTGCCGTTTTGTTCCTTGAAAAAATATCACCGGCCATTGAGCAGGTGGACAGTTCCTCGGGGGCCATCGGCACGGCGGTGAACAATGCCATCGCGGCGCTGGTGCCCATCATCGCCAGGGCACCGGCCGAGGACAAACTCCGTGACCGCTGGATGAACCGTCTCTGGCAGGCGGTGGAAGAGGACAATATGCCGTATATCGAACTGCTTCCCGATCATTGGGGCGAGTTGTGCGTTACCCCCGATCGCGCATCGCAGTGGGCCGACAAATTTATCGATACATTACGGCTGGCATGGCGCCCGAACAGGAAACCGGGCATGTATTTCAAGGGGACGTCGGCCTGCCTGAGCTCGCTGCTCAAGGCCGGGAGGAATAATAAAATCGTGGAACTGCTCAAAGGGGCGCCCTTCAAATTCTGGCCTGAACGGAGATGGGGAGTGAAAGCATTGGTGGCCATGGGCAAAAAGGCCGAGGCCCTCCGTTTTGCCGAGGCATCCCGGGGAGTGAATGGACCGGATGTCATCATCGATGAAGCCTGTGAAGAGATCCTGCTGACCAGCGGCTTGGCTGAGGAAGCCTACAGTCGGTATGCCACAATGGCCAATCAAAAAACCACCTACTTGGCTACCTTTCGCGCCATTGTCAAAAAATATCCGAACAAAAACCCTGTTGATATTTTGAATAATCTGGTTGCCGGCACCCCCGAGGACAAGGGTAAATGGTTTGCCGCCGCCAAGTCCGTGGGGCTCTATAATGAAGCCATAGAGCTGGCCAATCGCACCCCCTGCGATCCCAGAACCCTTACCCGGGCGGCCCGGGACATGGCCGAGGCCGAACCTAAATTTGCCGTCGAGGCAGGCGTGGCGGCCCTGCGATGGCTGGTAAAAGGGTATGGCTACGAGATCAACGGCATCGATGTTGAAGATGCCTACGGCTACACGATGAAGGCTGCCGAAATTGCGGGATGCGAATCTGAAACCTTTGAACGTATCCGCGAATTGGTTGCAAGAGAAAGCGTTGGTGATCACTATGTCGCCAGGATTTTAAGACCGGAACTTGAATTGAAATAATTCAACCTGTGCGGTTAGCCATTAGATGTTGGCATTAAAAGGGA
>CAYQNS010000192.1:0-7005 GCA_964418755.1 uncultured Desulfobacteraceae bacterium | reverse complement strand
GAAATGTTTGCCATCGATGCCATGGTGAAATGGCCCAATGACATCCTGGTAAACGGGGAGAAACTATCGGGGATGCTTTCCGAAATGGATACCGAGGCGGATATGGTCTCCTTTATCAACATCGGGCTGGGTATCAATATAAACAACGACGTGCCATTGGTTGAGCCCAGGGCAACCTCTCTGAAAAAAATTCTGGGCCGCCGGGTATCCATCAAAAATTTCCTGGAAACTTTTTTAAACAATCTGGAAAGCCGGATGAAAAATGAAACTTTTAAAAATGTTATTGCCGAATGGAAACCGTATACCATGACCATTAACCGCACCGTGACCATCGTGACCCATCACCGACGACTTCAGGGACTGGTGGTTGATGTGGATGACACCGGGGCCTTGATACTCGAACTGGCGGACGGATCCCGGGAAAAAATCATCTATGGGGACTGTTTCCATGGGGAATATAATATAGCATGACTTCAGCAAAACAACTTCGCATGACCGTCTATGCATCGCTTTTTGCAGCCCTGATCGCAGCCGGGGCCTATATGGCCATCCCCATAGGCCCGGTTCCCATCGTACTTCAAAACCTGTTTATTTTTCTCGCCGGTCTTCTTCTGGGGCGCAAATGGGGCCTGACCTGTGTAACGGTCTATCTTCTGGCCGGCATTCTCGGACTGCCCGTATTTGCCGGCGGCACCGGTGGAATCGGACGGTTGATCGGCCCCACCGGCGGCTACCTGATCGGCTTTCTGCCGGCGGTATTTGTGATCGGCCTGATTTCAGAAAAATTTCCGCGCCGTCAGTTTATCGAAGTGACGGCCATGGTTTGCGGCACGTTGATTATTTATGCCTGCGGTGTTAGCTGGCTTGCGCTGCTGACCGGTATGTCGCCGGCAAAATCCCTGGCAGTGGGAATGGTTCCTTTTCTGCCGGGCGATGCCCTGAAAATTGCCGCGGCCCTGCCCATTGCAAAGGCATTGCGGCCGATCCTCCGTAAATAAAGTGAATAGTGAAAATGGGAGAGTGAAAACTTATGGTATCGCTCCGCTCTGTCTTTTCATAAATCAAACTATCAAGCTAAAATTTAAGTTCACTTTTGGAATACTTATTATTTTCCGCGACCCTGCAAGAGATGCAATATGAATATGATTGAAATCAACAACTTAAGTCATCGTTTCTCAGACGGCAGCATGGGGATCGAAAAGATCAACCTCACGATCAAGCGGGGTGATTTTGTCGTCATTGCCGGGCGGAACGGTTCCGGTAAAACAACTCTGCTGCGCCATTTAAACGGTTTATTGCACCCCCATTCAGGGACCATAAAAATCGCAGGTCTGGCCGTCGCCGGAAATCTTACGCGGATTCGACAGATTGTCGGCATGGTTTTTCAGGATGCCGACAGCCAGATTGTGGGTGAAACCGTTTATGATGATGCGGCATTCGGCCCGGAAAATCTATGCCTGACCCATGCCCAAATCAAAAACCGGACATTGAAAGCCCTGGGTGCGGTGGGCTTGACCGACCTTGCCGACCAGCGGCCCCACCTGTTGTCGGGGGGTGAAAAAAGAAGGCTGGCCATTGCCGGAATTCTAGCCATGAATTCAAAAGTGCTGGTCTTTGATGAACCTTTTTCAAATCTGGATTACCCTGGCGTACAGCATGTATTGCGGGAAATTGTCACACTCCACCGCAGCGGCCATACCATTGTGCTTTCAACCCATGATCTGGAAAAGGTAATTTCCCATGCCGACCGCCTGATTATCATGGAAAAAGGAAAAATCGTCAAAAATGGCGCGCCGGAAACAACAATCCTGGAGGTTGAAAATTTCGGTATTCGTCTGCCGTGCGCCTTTCGCGCCGACCCGGGCCATTCATCATGGCTGAACTGACCCTTTTCGGCTACCAGGCCGGAAACTCCCTTCTGCACCGGTTTGACAGCCGGTTCAAACTCGGATTTCTGTTTCTCCTCAGCATTGGCACCATGCAGGCGGATGCATGGTCTATGGCCGTGCTTTCGCTGCTTTGCGCCGGTCTGATGCGAAGCACGGGCCTGTCCATGGTTTCCGTATGTAAGGAACTACGCTATTTTTTCATCCTCCTGGCCTTGATTTTTATCTCCCGGGCACTGACAACTCCCGGCATTCCCTGGCTGACCTTCGGTGGTATAGTCATTACCCGACAGGGCGTGTATACCGGAATATTGGTATGCTGGCGTATTTTGTTGGTCATCGGGCTGGGTCTTCTTTTTGTCAGTTCCACCCGGACATCCGAAATCCGTGCGGCCCTGACCTGGCTGCTTGAACCGGTACCTTTTATCCCGGCAAGCCGGGTGTCGACTATGATAAGCTTGATTGTTCGATTCATCCCTGTTATTTTCAATCAAATGCGGGAAACCGACGCGGCCCAGCAGGCCCGTGGAATCGGCAACCGCAAAAATCCGATTTACCGGTTACAAAAATTCATGATTCCCCTGGTACTCTCTGTTTTCAGGGATGCGGATAAACTGATCGTTGCCATGGATTCCCGCTGTTACACGGAAAAAAGAACCGCTGTCGAACTGGCGGCACATAAAATCGACTGGATCGGACTTTTCGTGGTTTCCGGGGTATCCCTTCTGGCAATTTTGTTGTAATCGTATCTCATTTTTTAATTTCAGATGACTTGTATGATTGAAAAATAAATAATGACGGCATTCTATCAATTTTAATAAAAAAGGCAGAGCGGAGCGATTCCACAAATTCTCACTTTTCATTTTTCACTATTCACTATTGTTCCGGTATCTCCAAGTTTGGGTATAATTATAAAAAAGGAGTCTTTTTTTGAAAATTATAATCGTCGGGGCCGGTGAGGTTGGTTTTCACATTGCCGGCTGTTTTGCCCATGAAAACAAGGACGTCGTGGTGATCGACAAAGATCCGGAAGCGATTCGTCGAATATCGGATAAAATCGACATCCAGACCGTCATCGGTTCGGGCAGCAGTCCGGTGACCCTTGAAGAGGCCGGAGTGCGCGAAGCCGAGATCCTCCTGGCCGTGACCGACAGCGACGACACCAACCTGGTGGCCTGTCTGATCACGGATATGCTGTCTTCGGCTACTAAAAAACTGGCCCGTATACGGGATGCCGATTATGATGCCTACCAGTCCGCCTTTCGGGATCATGCCCCGCATATCGATACGATAATCAACCCGGAAACCGAAGTGGTCAAGACCATCGGCCGGCTCATGAGTGTTCCCGGGGCCGTGGATGTGGGGGAGTTTGCCGACGGCCGGCTGAAGCTCATCGGTATCCGCATGGATGAAAACACCCGGCTGACCGGAGTGCGGCTCTCCAGGCTGCCGGAAATACTCAAGGACCGGCAACTTCTGATCGCAGCAGTGGTTCGTGACGAAGAACTGATTATACCCCGGGGCCACGACCGGCTGAAGCCTGGTGACCTGGTTTATTTTATCAGCGAGGCCGATAAACTGATCCATACGCTGGAAATCTTCAACAAGCATACCCAGCCTGTAAAACGAGTGCTGATTATCGGGGGCGGACGCATCGGTTTCAGGCTGGCCCGGCAACTGGAAGAAAAATCGATCCACACCAAAATCATTGAAAAACGGACCGATCGCTGCAATGAACTGGCAGATCGGCTGAGCAAGGCGGTGATCCTGCATGGAGACGGGACGGATCAGGGGCTTCTGAACGAAGAAAATATCAGCGATATTGATTTGGCCATTACATTGACAGGTGACGAGGAAACCAATATCCTCGCCTCATTGATGACCCGGCGGATGGGAGCCGGCAAGACGATCACAAAAATCGGTAAGTTCAGTTATTTTCCGCTCATGTCGGCCATCGGCCTCGAGCAGGTGGTAAATACCCGGCTCTCGGCCATCAATACCATCCTGCAGCATGTCCGGAGAGGCAAGGTCCTGTCGGCCATGTCCATCAAGGGGGAACAGGCCGAAGTTCTGGAGGCCCTTGCCCTGGAGACATCCGACATTGTCGGAAAACCACTTAAAAAAATCGCTTTTCCCAAAGGTGCCCTGGTCATCGGCATCATGCGGGGAGAGGATATTCTGGTCCCCTCGGGTGAGAGTGTTATAGCGCCCGGGGACCGAATCATCATATTTGCCGTCCGGGAGGCGATTCCCAGGGTTGAAAAAATTCTGGAAGTAAAGCTGGAGTATTTTTAATGCGCTGGAAGTATATTTTTTATATCATCGGAATCTTATCGCTTTTCCTGGGGCTGGCCATGATATTCCCCCTGCTGTGGGGACTTTACGAAAAGGAACAAAGCTTCATTCCCCTGGCCAAGGCCATGGGGATTACCCTTTGCGTGGGCCTTTTGCTCTACCGGTTCTGCAAGAGCCCGAAAACAGAGTATATCACCCAGCGTGAAGGCATGGCCATCGTTGCCTTGAGCTGGACGGCCATCGGCCTTTTGGGCGCGCTTCCGTTTTACCTGGACGACTCATTTATAAATTTTACAGATGCTTTCTTTGAATCGGTCTCAGGTTTTACCACCACTGGGGCATCCATTTTAACCGGTATTGAATCGCTGCCAAAGGGGCTTTTGCTCTGGCGCAGCGTTATCCAGTGGCTGGGCGGCATGGGGATCATTGTCCTGTCTTTGGCCATCCTGCCGTTTCTGGGGGTTGGGGGCATGCAGTTATACAAGGCCGAGGTACCGACACCCGTGCCCGACAAACTCAAACCCCGCATCCGTGAGACCTCCGTGATCCTGTGGAAGGTGTATGCGCTGATAACCCTGGCTGAAGTGCTGCTGCTGTGGCTGGGCGGCATGAGTCTGTTCGATGCGTTGAATCACGCCTTCACCACCATGCCCACCGGCGGGTTTTCCACAAAAAATGCCTCTGTGGCCCATTTTAACAGTGCCTATTTCGACTGGGTCATCCTCGTGTTCATGGTCCTGGCAGGTATCAATTTTTCCCTGCACTACCAGATGCTCCGGGGAAAACCCCTGGCGTTCTGGCGCGACAGCGAATGCCGTTTCTTTATAGCCACCATCGTCGGGCTGAGCCTGGTGGTCAGTTTTAATATTTACGGCAGCGTGTATCATTCGATTGTTCAGGCAATTCGATACGGCAGCTTCCAGGTGGTGTCCATTGTCACCACCACCGGATTTGCCACAGCAGATTATGAACAGTGGCCGGCCATGTCCCAGCTCATCCTCCTGCTGTGCATGTTTCTGGGGGCATCCGCCGGCTCCACCGGAGGCGGAATGAAATGCCTGCGCATCATGCTCTGCTGTAAATACTGTTACCGGGAACTGTTTGCCATAATTCATCCCCGGGCCGTCTCCCATGTCAAGATCAATGGCAAAACCGTTCCCGATGACGTGATGCGAAGTGTTCTGGTGTTTCTGGCCCTCTACATGGGACTGTTTGCCCTGTGCAGCGTCCTTTTGGCCGGGACAGGGGTGGACTTTGTTACCGCCTTTGGGGCTGTGGCCGCCGCCATCGGCAATATCGGTCCCGGCTTCGGCATGGTGGGCCCGGTGGAAAACTATGCCCAGATACCGGTCATGGGCAAATGGCTGCTGATCTGGTGCATGCTCCTGGGACGACTGGAGATCTATACGGTGATTATTCTGGTTGTACCGGAATTCTGGAAAAAGTAGACTGGGGCCATGCAAACCATAAAAAACGCTTTTTATACATATTTCCTGTTGACAAGAAATCAAAATAGCGCTATTAACCCATTTTTTCCCTTGTAGTAAAGGGCCGTTAACTCAGTTGGTAGAGTATCTGCCTTTTAAGCAGAGAGTCGCGCGTTCGAGCCGCGCACGGCCCACCAAATGCGTCCCCATCGTCTAGCTTGGCCCAGGACACCGGCCTTTCACGCCGGCGACAGGGGTTCAAATCCCCTTGGGGACGCCACCCAATAAAAACAAGGGTTTAGAAGAAATTCTAAGCCCTTTTTTTTATGCCACTGAGTGAAAAACTGAGTTAAAGTTTAATTAAATTTTTGAACATTGTTTAATTCAAGCAATTTCATCGCGTCCTCAGTTGTCGTGTAATTCCCTTCAACATAGATCTCAGTCGTTGATTGTCTGCGATGGCGCAGCACCTGTTGGACTTTTTTTAGCCCGACTTTCTGAAGATCGTTTAGATACTTGGCGACCGTGTGCCGGATATCATGATAACCGAAGGGTTCGACCCCTGCCTGTTTGCATAAATTTTTGAGCATTTTCCATCGAGTCACGAATGGTGTCCCGTAAAGTTTGCTTTTGGAATTCATATGGCAAAATACATATGGACTGGTCGGGTGCCGATTCTTCCACTGCCATATTAATAGATTATAAAGGTCCTCATTCATCCACAGCTTTTCATAGGTCATCTCGCCGGTTCTGCTTTTTCTTGTTCCCAATCGCACCCACCGCTCTTCAAAATTAATGTCATCGGACCAAGTCCAGCGCAGAACTTCACTTTTACGGGCGCCGGTGTGCCAGTAGGCACCGATGAAAACCCGATCATGTCCCTGTGCAACGAGCAAAACCTTCAGGATATCCTTTATGGGGAGTAGCCGCCGGGGCTGTTTTTCATGTGATTTCTTTTTTATTGGAGCTGTAGGATCATACATGACGCCATACATTTCCTGAACCCATGAATAAAACGCCTTCAGGTTCTTCCGATCTTTGTTGGCGGCATTGTTACTCTGTGTTTTGGCCCGATCATTTATGAATTCTAAAATGGATGGCGGGTCTATATCAATGACGGTGACATCGCCTGCAAACTTGTAAAACCGTTCAAGGCAGTATCGTTTCTCATCAAACGTTTTTTTATTAAAATTGATTTTGCAATCCGCCAGATATTGCTGTGCGATAGTCCATAGTGATAGATCTCTATCTTGTGAAGAATACCTCTTCTGGTTTTCTGTCAGTCGATTTTTTTCGTCCTTTACCCACTGTTTTGCTTCGCTTTTTAGCTTGAAGAATCCCGCTGCCCGAATTCTTTCCCCGCGTAACATGAACTCCGCTCGATACCCCCATTTGGT
>CAYQNS010000191.1:0-7055 GCA_964418755.1 uncultured Desulfobacteraceae bacterium | reverse complement strand
CCACCTGGCTGGCCGACTCATCCAGGGACTCGGCTTCCTCTTCGATCTCTTCCTCTTCCTCAAACGATATATCCAGCAAAAGATCCTGATCCTCAATGCTTTCCTCAATGGTCGGATCAGTCTGTTTTTTAAAAAAATGTCGGATAAATTTCTCCACATCTTCCTTAATACCCACATACAGCCTGATGTTAGGCGTTTTTATCAAAGCCTTGATATGGTCAGTCTTCCGGATATCCCTGGGATCATCCAACAGAATATCGATCCCGTTTTTGGTCCAGCCGATGGGCACCCAGAGATCATGCAGTAAAAAAGCCTGCTTCAGGTTGCGGATCAGCTCAACCGGAACGGTCATTTCAGGATCAAAGCTTTTGAACGGGCAGTCGTAATATCGGGAAAGGGATTGCCCCACATCCGCCTGTCCGATATCAAACTGTTCGATCAACACCAGCTCAACGCTTTTGCCCGATTTTTTGGATAAATGCAGGGCATCCTGCAATTGTTCGGCCGTCACCAGCTTTCGTTTGAGCAAGTCGTCATAACAAGATTTTGAAGGACCTCCCGCGGTAGGGGACGCGCATTTGAGCCTGATCTTTTCATCTTCGGGATTCAACTGCAGGGCCGATTGGAAAAATTTAAGGGCCTGGTCAGTGCGCCTCTGTTTTTCCGCCTCCAGTCCCAGCATATACAAAATTCGGCCCTCTGCCCTGGTCCCGGCGATGTTCAGCCTTTCTGCCAAACTCTTCATGCGGTTCGCAACCGTTGGAATCGAATGCAGTTTCAACAGGCACTGTGCAAAGGACAAAACGGTCGAGATATCGTCATAGCCGGCATCAAAAGCTTTTTCATATTCACGGGCAGCCTCCGTCATGAGCCCCAGCTCAAGGAAAGCAGCCGCCTTGTCAGACGGAATGGAAAAATTTTTATCACGGCCAATGGTTTGTTTGATAATGGAAAGGTCGCGAGAAGACAGATCGGAAATTGTTTCCATATTCGGAGAATCAAGCTCTTTTTTCAACGCATTGATTCGAAGCTTGATTTTCTGTTGCTGTTCGTTTTCCAGCGGCGGCAGGTTCATAAGAATATGTTCATAGATCACAAGGGCTTCTTCGAGCAGTCCCATGGCATGACAGGTTTCGGCTTCGTGAAGTTTCGACTCAAACGACTGGTCTATATCCGGCGCCACGCTCATTTTTCACCACCTCTGTCAGAATACGGGTTAATTCATTTTCTATTGCATTGCCTTGCGCAAAGACAGCAGGGTAGTTGATGTTATTTTTTTCAGAACCGCTGATATATTGATACCCTTTAATGCACTGGTTTCAAACCAGGGGGCCTTTAACCGGCTGTTCAGGTCACGGTTGAGATTATCCGTATCCGTGAGCGGAATAGCCTGATCCTTTAGATCAATTTTATTATACTGCATGACAATGGGCATTGTAAAAATATCTTTTTTGTACATTTCAAGATTTTCCTGGAGGTTCTGAAGGGAAATAATATTCTTCTCTCTTTGAACGGCCATGGAATCCGCCACAAATACAATGCCGTCGACGCCCCTTAGAACCAGACGCCGGGTGGCATTGTATTTGACCTGCCCGGGAACCGTATAGAGCTGAATTTTAACGTCATAGCCATTGACCTTTCCGATTTCAAAAGGAATAAAATCAAAAAAAAGAGTCTGGTCTCCATGGGTTTTGATGCTGACAAGTTCAGCGTTAATCAAATCGCGATAGCTCCGGTAAATACTCTCCAGACTGGTGGTTTTGCCACCTCTGCCGGGGCCATAGTAGACAATCTTTGTCACGATTTTTTTCGTTTTCAGGTTAACAACTGCCACTATTTCCTCTCTATCAAATGGGATTTATCGTGGGGCTCGCACATTAGTCGAACGTGGGCAATAATCTACCGCCATATCGTTGCTGTAATCCGACGGTTCCATCGTCGATAGAATCCTCAGATAACCATGCATATCAATTCATCAACCCGGCCATGGCCGATGCGATTTCATCCAGAAGCCGCTGAATCCGTCCCGGGGTGCAGTCTTCGCCGACCATAATCCCGAGATAGACATCTTTCGCCAGGCAGCGACAGGCAACCCAGCGTCTATCGGTCCGCACAATGGCTTCCCGCACCTTGTCGCACCGGCTGACTTCCTCCATGGGTTCAACCAGCATGTCCATAATATCAGCCATCCGGGCCGCAAAAAGGGACATCTCCATGCCGGTAGGACTGTGTCCGGCAATGAATTTGCCATCCATGTCCGCCAGGCAGATAATCATGATATCACGAGCCCTGTCTGCCGTTTCCCGGAACAGATCCGCCATCTTCCCGGATTTACGGCCGGTTTCTTCGGCTCCGGAAGGTTTGGTCCTCTTTTCAATCAGGTTGTCCCCCCTGCGAAAAATTATTTCCGGAGAACCGTCTCTGCGGTGGGTCATTGACGCAAAATCAATTCCATATTCCTCCCGGGCTTCATCTTTGTTCTTTGAGGCTTCCATTAAAATCGACATCAGCCCGGTTGTAATGCGTTGTTTTATTCTTTTACCGGGCAAATTTTTAAAATTCAAACGGACATTTTCCCACGTGATCATTTCAACGGCAGCATCCTGCCCCTTGAGGTCACCGAAGGATGCATCATAGAGCTGACCCTTATAAAAATAAAAAAGACCTTTTTGTCGTTTTTGATCCCGGACCTCCAGCAAACAGGTTTTCTCCTCCATCTCAATCAATTGCAGGAAACTATCCACAGATATACCGCTGAGTGAACCCTGTTGCGCAGCATAAGCCAGCCCCTCTTGCACCGTATGAACCAGTTCCTTAAAGTGGATCGGCTTTTCAAGTATTCGCAGGACCCCCATGGCCTCGATCTGAGCCACTATATCAGGTGGCTCGCAGGCGCTCATCACGACCACCGGTATTTCGGGAAACCGGCTGCTCAAATAAGCCAATAATTCAAATCCGTCCATTTGCGGCATCCGAATATCGGTTACCACCAGATCCATGGCAATCGATTCCAGAATTTGCACGGCAGCTTTTCCGTTTTTAGCTGTAAAAATTTTTATATCGCCCTGAAATGCAGCAAAACCGGTTTCAATGCTGAAAAGCAGAGATGATTCATCGTCAACTATTAAAACATTATTCAGCATTATTTTCCCCTGAGCCAAAGCCGCTGACACCCGATCCCGACAAATTTGGAAAAACGTTTTACACAAGCATTTTTCCTCAACACCGGGTGCCGATCTCAATCTCGTTTATGTGTACATTCACGAGCATGAGCACGTTTATGGCAAAGCCGTTTAACTCTGATCCTGCCCAAAGGACAGGGGTTTTTCAGTACAATAAAAACTACCAAAAAACAGATTAATTTAAAAGAACTATCTGTTATTATCATAAATTACGATCCAAAGACAGCCCTGCTGCTAAAAATCACCATAATCCTTGAATTGTTTCAATTTTACTAGATTCACCTCGTTACGGACTTTGTTTAATAGTTGGCGACCTGCGCATTACACGATCTCAAGGTACTTTTAATACCTGCCGTCACGAAAAATATACCTTGCGCAACTGCTTTGACTTGACTTTCCGGCACGGGGCCATGTAGGTTCATTAAAATTTTAGACACCCTAAGCCGGACAAACCCGCCAGAGGCGGACAAGCCGGAAATAACAAATTACAAGCACCAAAAGACAAACAAATTCCAAATGCCAATATCTAAATCTCAAATAAGAGCCAAAGCAAATTATTTGCTCACACATAGCCTGGAGTCGTTTTGTTATTTTGGTTTTTTCCTGTTTTGAAATTTGGAATTTTAATCATTGTGATTTATTTGTCATTTGTTTTTTGATTATTGTGATTTACTTTTTGACATAAAAAACACGAATCTCAGAACTTAGTTACTAATGAGGATACTATGAATTCTAATCATATTTCCCGGATAAGCGTGGAACTTGCTTGTCAAACCGCCCAGGTGGAATCCGTGGCACAACTTCTGGAACAGGGCGCTACCATTCCCTTTATTGCCCGCTACAGAAAAGAAACCACCGGCAGTCTGGACGAGGTAGTCATCACCTCAATTCGCGACCGACTCGCCCGGATGGCAGACATTGATGTCCGATGCCAGGCCATACTGAAATCGCTGGACCAGCACGGCCATCTCACCGACGAACTGAAAAAGCAGGTCATGGCTGCCGAAACCATGGCGATTCTGGAAGATATTTATCTGCCATTTAAGCCAAAACGCAGAACAAAAGCCACTATTGCTCGAGAAAAGGGGCTGGAACCTTTAGCCTGCATAATTTTGGATCAGAAAGAAACCGATCCGTTGGAGACCGCTCTGGCGTTTATCGACCCTGGAAAACAGGTGGAAACAGTTAACGATGCCCTGTCGGGGGCACGTAATATTATTGCGGACACGATCAATGAAGACCCCAAAGCCCGGGCCGCCATGCGGCAGCTTTTTGAAAAAAAGGCAATATGCCAAAGCATTGTTGCAACCGGCAAAGAGTCCGATGGCGCCAAATACAAAGATTATTTTAACTGGCAGGAGCCTGCGATCCGTGCCCCGTCCCACAGAATTCTGGCCATGCGCAGAGGGGAAAAAGAAGATATTTTAAACCTTTCCATCGCCCCTCCGGTTCCAGATGCCCTGGCACTTCTTGAGGACCTGTTTGTCAAACACAATAATGACAATGGAGCCCAGGTACGGCTGGCAATAACCGACTGCTACAAACGATTGCTCTCCAGATCCATGGAAACCGAAATGCGGCTCTCAACCAAGCAGAAAGCCGATACCGAAGCCATTCGCATATTTGCGGAAAACCTGCGCCAACTGCTTCTGGAACCGCCTTTGGGATCCAAACGGGTCATGGGCATAGATCCCGGTTTCCGGACCGGATGCAAGGTGGTCTGCCTGGACCGCCAGGGGAAACTGCTGCACTACCGAACCATCTATCCGCACATGTCTGAAAAAAAGGATCTCGAGGCAGCCGAGCAGATCATGCTCCTGGCGGCCCGCTTTGACATAGAAGCTATTGCCGTCGGCAACGGTACGGCCGGTCGGGAAACCGAAACACTGGTAAGAAGCCTTAATCTGCCCGAACCTGTGCAGATCATTTCGGTAAATGAAAGCGGCGCATCGGTTTATTCCGCATCGGAGACGGCTCGGGCGGAATTTCCCGATCTGGACCTGACGATCCGCGGGGCTGTTTCCATAGCCCGGCGTCTCATGGATCCTTTGTCTGAACTGGTCAAAATCGATCCCAAATCCATAGGCGTAGGTCAGTATCAGCACGATGTGGATCAGTCCGATCTGAAACAGGCGCTGGATGATGTCGTCATCAGTTGCGTCAACCGGATCGGCGTGGATCTTAATCGCGCCAGCGTAGAGCTTCTGACCTATATATCGGGCCTGGGCCCGAGGCTGGCCGGAAACATCGTCGCCTTTCGGGATAAAAACGGCCCCTTTAGCGACCGTGAAGGACTCAAAAAAGTTCCCCGTCTGGGCCCAAAGGCATTTGAACAGTCCGCCGGCTTTCTCAGAATACCTGCCGGGGCCAACCCGCTTGACGCCAGTGCGGTACACCCGGAAAGCTACCCTGTCGTATATAACATGGCCAGAGATCTGAATTGCGATGCCGCCGCGCTTATGGCCGATGCCGACTTGCGCAAAAAAATCGATATCACGAGCTATGTGACCGACAAAATCGGCATCCCGACCCTTACGGACATCATGGCGGAACTGGCAAAACCCGGACGCGACCCCCGCCGGCAATTCGAAGCCTTTGCCTTTGAAAGCGGCATCGAAAAAATTTCAGATCTGCGAGTCGGCATGCAGCTACCGGGTATTATAACCAATATCACTGCGTTTGGCGCTTTTGTGGATATTGGCGTGCATCAGGACGGTCTGGTACATATCAGTAAAATGGCAAACCGATTTGTTAAAGATCCCTCAAAAGTGGTCAAGGTGCATCAAAAAGTTAATGTCAGGGTGATTGATATTGACCTGCAGCGCAACCGAATCGCGCTTTCCATGCAATCCAAGCCTGCTACTGAAAAACAAAAGAAAAAATTGGTTTCTAAAAAACCGCCCGTAAAAAAAACCAAACCGGTAAAAAGCCGGCCCAACCGCCCGTTCCACAATCCTTTTGCAGGTCTTTTGGGCGGAAAGGATAGAAAGAATTGAAAATTGAATAGTGAGAAGCGAATAGTTGTGGAAGTCGCTTCGCTATGTCTTTTTATAAATACAATGGATAGAATACCTTTAAATCTGTATAATTCTCCCGAGGCGGACCCGGATTAAAATCGATAGAATTCCTTAATTTTTCACTTCTCACTTTTCACTTCTCACTTTATAGGCGGGATCTTACACTGACGATGGTTCGTTTGTCCTTAAGCAGCGGAAGCGGGTATTGCCGAAGGGTAAGGAACATGGCATGACTTTTGATTAATGATTTCAACGCCTTGATCTCCGCATCCTCGACACTCCCCTTGAGCGCAATGATCATACCGTTTTCCGAAAGCAGGGGCAAGGCCATGGCAACAAAGGATTCTAAAGAAGCCAGGGCTCGGCTGATAATAATATCGAAGTTCTTTTCAAACCCGGTCGTACCGGCCATCTCTTCGGCCCGGATGTGAAGGGCATCAATATTTTCAAGCTTCAGCGTGCGGATCACATGTCTTACAAAATTTACTTTTTTTCGAGAAGCATCAATCAGGGTGACGGACAGGGACGGGATTAGTATCTTTAGCGGGATGCCTGGAAATCCCCCCCCGGAACCGATGTCCAGCATTTTTTTTTTATCCGTGGGTATTATCAGTGAAGGAATGATTGAATCAAGAACATGCTTTACAGCAATTTCAAGCGGCTTACAAATAGTTGTGAGATTAATTTTTTTATTCCACTGCATCAATTCAGCGGCATGCGCTGCAAATCGATCCATTTTCTCCGAATCAATTTGAATATCGAATGTGTCGGCGCCGATGTTTATGACTTCTTTCCACTTATCCGATCCAATTTCCATATCAGCAGACAGATGCGGCATCTTTATTTTGGTCGTCAA
>CAYQNS010000190.1:0-7058 GCA_964418755.1 uncultured Desulfobacteraceae bacterium | reverse complement strand
ACCCGGTGTATTGATATTTCAGGTGACCCTCAGAAACTAAGGTTCTTATGGCATACGCTTACATCATCCTGAGCGCTTGGCGCAAGTAATAAAAGGAGTAAAGCATGCCTATCCGATTAGCACATGTTCGTCTGATTTTTAAGGATTCGTATGTGCCTATACGCCTTAAAGTCCGGGCATAATCTGGCATGCAGGATCATACACCAAAATGCCAACCTGTGTTAATCGGATAGGCATGGAGTAAAGTTTGTGGATGGAACAGAAAAAAAACGGATCGCCGCCTAATTTTTCCATACACAACTCTTGACTATAACTCGTTTTAGGATTGGCCACCTTTAGGTGGCGTATGGTTTTATGACCGCTTTGAGCGGTTCACTAACAATCCTCCGGATCTCTGGAGAATGCCTACAGCAAAGGTGCTTCAATGGTTCTGCTGTTGCAATCATACTGGCAGAAAAGCATGGACTTGTCCCGGTCAATTTCATATGTCGAGCTATCCGTCCATCCGGAATTTACCGAGCATTTCATTGACAATCTTGATTTTCCTGATACATATCTATGGTAGACTTGCTGATTTTTATCCGAGGTTCAATATTTTCAGACAGAAAAAAAAGATGAGGAAATTTTCAATGGAGCCGACCAAAAATGATAAAAAATCAGATGAGAATTCAAAGACAAATGAGAATTCGTCATCAGAGATTGAAGCGCTTCTTAATAAGTTAAGAAAAACGGGAACCACTGCCATACTCACCATGAACAAAAAAGCGCAAATAACAATGTCAAACTGGGCATATAATCTTGTAGATCAATACGATGCTAATCTCAAAAACAACCCGGTGAAGCTCAAAGACACCGCGGAACTTCCATGCTCAAAAATGGATGTCAAATTGGCCATTAAACTCTTAATGTTGGCATCTGTTGAAAAAAGATTAGACGATAATGCGATTGTTAACTTAAAGGATAAATTTGTCGGTTTGGGTTCATTTCAATCCATTGATCAAGAAGATATTGTAAAATTAATAAACCATATCAGCGACATTCAAAAAAATTCAATGGACTCTGACACACCATCTTTTCCAGAGTTAAATAAATACATGGATTTGATCCTATCGGAACAGAAAGCCTTGCTTGACGAGATAAACAGCTTCATTGAAGACATTCGAAAAATAAAATAGAATTTTTAAATAAAGCAACCATTCACAAAAAGGGCGAGTTTTCCAATATAGTGATACCAAAGAGGTTATAAAGTGATACTTGTTGTCGGTGAAATCTTATTCGATGTATTTGAAAAAGAAAAGCAGCTTGGCGGGGCCCCTTTTAATTTCGCCTATCATCTCAAAAATTTCGGATTCCCGGTGCGCTATATTTCACGCATTGGAAACGATACCCATGGAAAAGAGATTTTAAACAAGTTAGAGCGGCATCATTTTAACATCGATGACATCCAAATTGATGACAAACATGATACCGGCACGGTCATGGTTGAACTCAGCTCATCAGGTAATCCGACTTTTCACATCAAACCCGAAGTGGCTTATGATTATATCAATTATCTTCCAAAAGAGCATTCATCGCTCATTGATACGGCTGACTTTATTTATTTCGGGACGTTGGTGCAAAGAAGCAAACAGGGATTCGATAACATTCAAAAGTTCATGGATCTTCGACGCTCTGATGCCATTTGCTTTTATGATATCAATTTGAGGCCGGACTGTTATTCTGACAAAGTGATCCTCACCTCCCTTGAACACGCTGATATACTGAAACTTAATACACAAGAACTTGATGAATGTAAGAGAATCTTTCGATTTTCAAAAGATAACGATGCCTATATTCACTTTTTAATGGATCAATACGCATTGAAATTTGTCGCAATAACCTGGGGAGACAAGGGAAGCGAATTATACACTAAAGACGGTAACTTCCACGCAGAAACAAACCGTGTTTCGTCGATCGTCGATACTGTGGGCGCGGGAGATGCCTATTCTTCAATGCTGGCCATTGGGATTATAAAAGGATGGGAACCTGCAAAAATGATATCCATGGCATCTATGTTTGCATCGCACATTTGTGAAATTAGAGGCGCCATCCCCGAGTCCCAGGAGTTTTATGAACCTATTAAGGAAATGATTGAAAATGGAGGCTAACATGAGTTCCAAAGGTTTTTACATCCAAATGTTCAGCATTCATGGTTTGCTGCGATCCGGAAATATGGAACTGGGCCGTGATGCAGATACCGGAGGTCAAATCAAATATGTTATTGAATTGGCAAATGCCATCAGTCAACGAGAAGAAGTGAGACAGGTCGAATTGTTTACGCGATTGATTTCTGATAGGGCCGTATCCAGCGATTACGCCAAACCGGTTGAACATGTCAACGACAAATTCAAAGTAGTCAGAATTCAGTGTGGTGGACGGAAATACAGGCGAAAAGAACTTCTATGGCCGCACTTGGATGAATTTGTCGATAAAACCATTAAATACATTAAGCAACAGAAAATGATACCCGATATTGTACACGGTCATTATCCCGATGCGGGATATGTGGCCATGCAGTTGTCGGAGCTTTTTGGAATTCCGTTGATTTATACTGGCCATTCCCTTGGCCGTTCAAAGCTGCGCAGCTTCTTGAATGACGGTATGAAAGAACCGGATATTATAAAGAAGTACAAGATCGATTACCGCATACAAATTGAGGAAGAGATATTAAAACACGCAGACCTAATTGTTACCAGCACCAGTAATGAAATCAAGGAACAATATGGCCAATATGAAAACAAAAACGTACCACAATTTAAGGTCATTCCTCCGGGATTGGATGTCGAAATATTTTATCCTTTTTATCATGACATGTTGCCTGAAACCGAAAAAGATGAGTCCGAAAAGTATGCCCAGGCCTCAGTTCTTGAAGAACTCAACCGATTTTTCATTCATCCGGATCGTCCATTGATTCTGTCTCTGTGCCGGCCCGACAAACGCAAAAACATTTCCGGTTTAATCACAGCATACGGCGAAGATTTAGAGCTTCAATCTATGGCCAACTTGGCTGTTTTCGCAGGGATTCGTAAAGACATTTCCAAAATGGAAGATAATGAACGCGATGTTCTGACAGAAATCCTCTTGCTGATGGACAAATATGATCTTTATGGAAAAATCGCCATTCCCAAAAAACACGACTTTGAGTTTGAAGTGCCGGAACTATACCGAATTGTGGGTGATAAACGAGGCGTGTTTGTCAACTCTGCGCTTGCCGAGCCATTCGGCCTTTCTCTAATTGAGGCAGCCGCCTGCGGTGTGCCAATCGTTGCGCCTAATGACGGAGGACCACTGGATATCATTAAAAATTGTGAATGTGGGCTTCTCGTTGATACAACCGAAACGGGCGAAATAGGAAGCGCCATCAAACAGATCATCACCGATAGCGAAAAGTGGAAACAGTATTCTAAATCTGGAATAATGAACATACGAAAGCACTACACCTGGAAAACCCATGCAAAGACCTATGTAAACGAAATTAAGCATACCGTTGAGAGCCTTGATAGGGAAAAGATGAAGGTCGCTGTTCCATCAGATCCCATTGGCAGACGTTTGGCTAAACTAAACTATTTTATTATTACGGATATCGATAATACATTGATTGGCGAACAGAATGACCATTTGGGCGAATTGCTGGATTTATTAAAAAGGCACCGAGAAATCATCGGTTTTGGTGTAGCAACCGGACGGACAATCGATTCAACTAAAGCATATCTTGAAAAACACGGCGTTCATTCTCCAGACATCATTATATCATCTGTAGGAGCTGAAATTTACTATGGAAAAAACATTCATTATGCTAAAGGTTGGGATACCCATATATCGGCCAAATGGGATAGAGAAAAGATCGTCAACACACTTGCGGAACTTCCATTTTTGACCTATCAGGAGGAGGCAACCCAACGTCAATTTAAAGTCAGCTACAACATGCAGCCGGGCAAAGATAGGCTTTCGAAAATTCATGAGCTGCTTCTTCGCAGTAAATGCCGCTACATGCTCATCTATTCTCACGACAAACATATTGACATCCTTCCTTATCGGGGATCAAAAGGAAAAGCATTGCGTTATCTCAGTTACAAATGGGAAATCCCTTTAAATAACTTCCTTGTGTGTGGAGATTCAGGCAATGACGAAGAAATGCTCCGGGGAGATCCGCTTGGCGCCGTTGTTGGGAACTACAGCCCTGAGCTCGCAAAACTTAAAGGGCAACGAAACATCTATTTTGCAAAGCAAAAATATGCCGGTGGTATTTTAGAGGCCATTGGACATTATAAATTTTTAAAAAAAGCACAATATAAGGCTGACAAATGATGAAGAATTTACTGGGATCAATTATTAGAAAAAACGAGTACAAAGATTTCAAAGGACTCGTCTCCTTTATGACGAATCAACACCAAAATATATATTTAAGAAACGAAATTATGCAGTTGTTCCGTGAGTATTGTGATCAGAATCGGAAGACAAAGAAATTTCAAAAAAGCTCTTCGTTGTTTGATTTTCTTAAGAAAGTGCAGGAGCTTTTTATTACCAAAGAACATCTCGTTCTGATTCACCGTTATGCCATTGCAAAGTACCGTTTTTATATGGTTCGACGAGACGGGGAATACATGGAAGAAATTACACTTTCAAAGTATTTGGATCTAAAAGATGATTATGCAAGGCAAAAGAGAAAAGACGGCTACCATCTTCATATTGATTTCATGCCGTTTTATGATTTCTCACCATCCATGCGCGACACTCGCTCTATTGGAAACGGTATCCGTTTTTTGAATCGATATTTAAGCAGCAACATTTTTAGCCGACCGGACGAGTGGAATGCAAAACTGTTCGAGTTCATTAAGCTTCATCAATATAATGGCCGGCAGTTATTGGTAAACGATATATTAGTCAAAGACTTGGAAGCATTCTACACTAAACTTGAACAGCTCTTGGAATGGCTCAGAAAAAAGAAACCTGAAACACCATTTTCCAGCGTTGAAGCAAAAATGAAAAAATCCGGATTCGAGGTCGGTTGGGGCAATACTGTGGGGCGGATTATCGAAACCGTTGAAACACTTCAAGGCCTCATCAATGAACCCACCGATGAGCTGTTGGAGCGATTTATATCTCGCGTCCCTATGCCGTTGATTTCAAAAATTGCCATTATCTCACCCCATGGCTGGTTTGGCCAAACCAATTCACTGGGCAAGCCCGATACCGGTGGTCAGGTGATATACATCCTCGACCAGGTGCGAGCCCTGGAACGGCATTTGAAAACAGAAATTCAGTTGACCGGATTGGACGTCGATCCAAAAATTATTGTCCTGACCCGGTTGATCCCTGAAGCTGAGGACACCAGTTGTAATCAACGACTGGAAAAAATTTTTCAGTCTGATAACGGCTGGATATTACGGGTTCCGTTTCGGGATGAGCAGTATAATATTGTCAAACACTGGGTATCCCGTTTTAAGATCTGGCCATATCTGGAAACATTTTCAGAAGATGCATCAAAAGAGCTGCTCGGAGAATTTCAGGGGCGTCCTGATCTGATTATAGGTAACTATTCAGACGGAAATTTGGTGGCCTCTTTATTATCGGATAAGTTTGACGTCATTCAATGTACCATTGCACATGCCCTGGAAAAAACGAAATATGCATTTTCTGATATCGGATGGCAGGACAACGAGCAAGACTACCATTTTTCAATGCAATATACCGCCGACATTTTTTCAATGAACAAATCGGACTTCATCATCACCAGCACACTACAGGAGATCATCGGTACAGAAGACACCATGGGCCAGTACGAATCCTATCAATTTTTTACTTTGCCGGATCTGTACCAAGTCATTAGCGGCATCAACCTGTTCGCACCAAAATTTAATGTCATACCACCGGGAGTTGATGAAGAACTTTATTTTCCCTATTATGAAAAAGAAAAGCGTATCGAGCACAAATGGAAGCAGTGGGAAAAACGGCTTTTTTATGATGAATCCAAAGATATTTTTGGAAAGCTGGATGATCCTGATAAGCCATCTGTTTTCACTATGGCCCGATTTGATAAAATTAAAAATATCACCGGTCTCATTCATGCATTCGGCATGAGCAAAAAACTCCAGAAATCATATAATCTCATTTTCGCCGCCGGAACGATTCATATTGAAGACTCCAGCGACATTGAAGAGAGAAGTGAAATTACCAAAGCATACGATCTTATTGAACGATTTAATTTACACGGGAAAGTCCGTTGGCTCCCCAGTATCAACAAATTGGATACCGGGGAGGTCTACAGAATAATTGCTGACCATAAAGGGTTTTTTGTACAACCGGCGTTGTTTGAGGCCTTCGGTTTGACGGTTATCGAAGCGATGGCCTCGGGTCTTCCAACCTTTGCACCCAAATTCGGCGGGCCGCTTGAGATTATTGAATACGGGGTCAACGGCTTTTTACTTAACACAAGCAAACCAGAACTGATATCAAAAAGCCTCGATAATTTCATCGATCAATGTGAAGCAGATAAAAATTTATGGAAAACCATATCTGAAAACGGGGTTCAACGCGTTCATGATAGTTTTAATTGGAAATCCTACAGCCAGCGCCTCATCAACCTTACCAAACTATATGGATTTTGGAGATACACTGTTTCAGGTAAAGGTATGCTTGAAATGGATCGATACTGTGATTTAATTTATCACTTTTTGCTTAAAGAAAGAGCCCAACAGGCTGAAACCATACCATCAATGAACTCTTCTCTTTAATTTTGCCTCTTCAGAAAATGTTTATTTTCAGGATCCGTAATCGAAATAAATAAGGCAGATACTATGTATTTTGGTCTTTCTTTCGGTCTTCAAACTTTTGATACTTGAGAAAATAACTGATAAAAATCGAACGTGTCAAAACCTGACAACATAACTTGCCATAATCCCAATTTCATTACACTACAGCTTTTTATCAAAAATATACGATTCATTGCCTGCTGACCATCCTGCTGTCAATAAACAACAAAACCCCACCTCTCAGCATTCATTGAGAAACGGGGTCTT
>CAYQNS010000189.1:0-7082 GCA_964418755.1 uncultured Desulfobacteraceae bacterium | reverse complement strand
ATATCCACATACAGAATTTTGTTAAGGAAAATTTTCGTATAGATGTCCGGATAATTAAGGAAATAAAACAGTTGTCTGCTTTTGAGAGTGTTGTTAAGGAAATGCTTGATAATAAATTTACGATAGTGCCGGCTGTTGAAACCTATGGGTTGACTGGAGACAGTAAAGCGATAGTCAAAATAAAAAAAATGATTCATGAGTTGCGGAGTTTACCGGATACCGTGTTGATTCACGGAGAGTCGGGAACGGGTAAAGAAAAAATTGCAAGAGCGATTCATTATTACTCGAAAAGAAAGGGTAAACCGTTTGTAAAGGTAAACAGCACTTTGTTTTCAGAAAACTTTACAGGTTTTGATTCTTTGGATAGAAAGTCTGAAAATACAAGAAAAAATTTGAATATAACCCGGGATATTTTTAAAAGTGCCCATGAGGGCACCCTCTTTATTCAGGAGATTGATGACATCCCCTTCAGGGTTCAGGCGGATATGCTCTGCTTTGTTGGTGAATGGAAAAAAACTGAACAAAACAGCCATTTAAAAGAAAGTTTTGACGTAAGGGTTATCGCATCGACAACAAAGGGACTGGAAAATAAAATTGCTCAAGGCAAATTTCGAAAAGATCTTTTTTTTCGTTTGAATGTTTTTAATATGAGAATTCCTCCGCTCAGAAATCGAAGGGAAGATATTTTGCCGCTGGCGGATTTTTTTAATGCCGAATCTTGTAAAGAGTTGAATAAAACAATGATGAGTCTGCGGCCGCAAATAAAAAAAATATTTTACGCATACAGCTGGCCCGGCAATGTGAGAGAACTTAAAAATCTGATGAAGAGATTTGTTTTAAGCGGCAATGAAACCGTATTTCAGGATTATTTTAAAATCACCGAAGCAATGCCAAATGACAATGATCCCCTGCGCATTATGCAATCTTTTGCGGAATCCTGCAGATTTAATCGGAACCCGGATCTAAAAAAATATTTAGAGGATAATAATCATATGTCGCTAAAGCTGATAACTGCCGATTTTATGGAACGAATGGAGAAAAAACTAATGAAAAAAGCCCTTGAGATTACCAATTGGAATCGCAGGCAGGCCGCCGTCATCCTGGATATCAGCTATAAATCGTTACTTAATAAAATAAAGGCTTACAAACTTGCATAAATTTGATAATATTATGGCCGCTGATATCGGCTTGTTTGGGGATTGTACTTTGGAATTTATTTGAGATTTGTATATTGTATTTTGGCATTTTGGGTTTGTTCGGCTGGTTTTTTGAGTTTTCCATGAACCTGTTGATGCAATAATTGTTTTACAAATGGATTCAGATTAATATGGCGGATAAAAAAGAAATAATTAAGATCGACCAGTATATTGAAATGGTTTTAAGGGGCCGCTGGTTTATTATCATACCGTTTTGTCTGGCCATGCTTGCGGGGATTTATCTGGCGATTACACTGCCCCGGGTGTACAGCGCGGAGACACTTATCATGGTTGAACCCCAGCGGGTTCCAAGTAACTATGTGCGATCAGTGGTGTCGGTTGATCTTGATGCGAGGCTCAGTACCATTTCCCAGCAGATCATGAGTCGGTCCAACCTTGAAAAAATTATCAACGAGTTCAAGCTATTTTCAGAACCTCAACATGAAAAGATGTATCTGGAAGATAAACTTGAAAATTTGCGTAAACGCATAGGCGTCAGCATAACCCGGGCCAGGGGAGGAGCCGATGCCTTTTCAATTTCATTTAAGGGGGGGCAACCGGAGCGGGTTATGAAAGTTGCCAATACCCTGACAACTTTTGTGATCAATGAAAATCTTAAACTCAGAGAAGCCCAGGCAGTGGGCACAAGCGATTTTCTGGACAATGAGTTAGGTACAATGCGTCAACGTCTTGTGGCGGTTGAGGAAATCTTGAAGGACTATCGAAAGCGGTATATGGGTGAACTGCCCGAGCAGCTTGTAACGAATTTGAATATTCTGGACCGCCTTCAGGTACAGATTGGTGAAAGAGTGGAAGGCCTCAGAAATGCCAAAGATCGCATGGCTCTGATTGAAAATCAGATCCGGGCGGCTCGTGAAATGGAGGCAAACCGGGCCCCCGATCAGGGTGAATCTGAATATGCGTTGAATCTGAGACAACTTCAAGAAGAACTGACAGGCTTAAAAAACAGGTATACCAGCCGTCATCCCGACGTTATCCGTCTCGAAAAAAGAATAACCGACCTTGAAGCTGAAAACATGGATAGCAGCCGGACCGATACCCAATTGCAGGCAGGGGTCGGCATAAACAGTCCTGTCGGGATTGGCCAGAGACAATTATATGAAACCAAACAGGATATTAATAATTTTGCTGATGAAATTGCCCAGTTGAATCAAAAAGTCCGAATGTATCAGAAACGGGTCGAAAATACGCCTAAAAGAGAACAGGAACTGATGTCGTTGCAGCGCGATTACAACAATATTCAGGCATCCTACAGCTCCCTGTTGACCCGAAAACTTGAGGCTGAAATTTCCGTGAATATGGAACGGAAACAAAAGGGCGAACAGTTCAGGATTATTGATACCGCCAGGTTGCCCCAGAAGCCGGTCAGTCCCGATATGAAAAAATTGTTTCTTTTAACGGTTGCCCTCGGACTGGGAATTGGCGGCGGAGTTGTGTTTCTACTTGATTTTATAAACACGTCCTTCAAAAAACCGGAGGATATTGAGGCGGTGCTTGGAGTACCCCTGCTGGCCACGGTTCCAATTGTCCTGCAGCCTAAGGATAAGATGTGGCGGCGTTTTAATGCGGTTATGAGTGTATGTGCTGTAATGGTATCGCTTGCCCTTATGGCCGGCTTCGGGGCACTGTCATTTAAAGGCGTAGACGTGACCCTTGCGTTTGTCCGGCGTTTTGTAAATATTTAGATTTGGGTTTTCGTTCAGGCATTATTCAGTCACTTAATTTTGTATTTTTTTATGTCCAAAAAATGCCTGTAACTTAGACCAATGTAACAAAACAGTTGTTTCAGCATCATTTGAGGTAAGTAAAGTGGGAAAAATTTCCGATGCATTAGAGAAATCAAACTTTGAATATGACGGTGTCGATGAGGATAAAACCGCCTCCGATAAACTCGCAATCAAGAAATTTATAGTAAACCCATCGCCATCCGAAAACAGGCACATCTCTTTTGAATATCAGAAAATTGATAAAAATATTGTTACAATCTCGAAGCCCTATGGCGTTGAATCGGAACAGTTCAAGAAATTAAGGACCAGTATTTTATTTCCGGCTGCCGGCAAACCACCCCGATCTATCTTGATAACCAGCGCGGTGCCCGGTGAAGGTAAATCTTTTGTGGCTGCTAACCTGGCCGTCAGTATTGCCCAGAATATTGATAAACATGTTCTGCTTATGGATTGTGATTTGCGACTGCCGGCGATTCATTCCTACTTTGGCTTTGAAAGAGGGCCGGGGCTCAGTGAGTACCTTTCCGGAGAGCAGGCGCTTGACACATTGTTTTTAAAAAGCGCTGTTGACAAACTGACAATTCTGCCGGGCGGCGGTTCGGTTTCCAATCCTTCCGAACTGCTTTCGTCCGGCCAGATGTCAAATTTGCTGAAAGATGTGACGGCAAGATACAGGGACCGGTATATTGTTATTGATGCTCCACCGCCGCAACTGACTGCGGAAACTGTCGCCATAGCCAGTCAGGTTGACGGTATCCTTCTGGTTATCAAACATGGCACTACCAAGCGCGAACAGGTAATCGATTTGATCGATATGTTGGGAAAAGACAAGATCATGGGAGTTGTTTTGAATCAATTCAACCTGCAGTTGCCGGGATATTCTTATGGAAGCTATTATGGAAAATATCATAAGAACGAGTAATAAAAATATGTAACCGTTCGCGGTTTACAGTTACCGGTTTACGGTTGAAAAAAAACAAAGAATTTTAAATTTTGTTATCAAAATACAAAATCAATAAAGTGTAAATTTCTTTTGATGTGGTATGAAGAATCTCTATGCTGAGAATTTTTAAACAATACTATCCTGCAAGAAACTTCTTCTTTGCCTTTGGCGAAGGGTTGTTTATTTTTGTTGCAGTATTGCTGGCATCCTGGATGATTCTCGGCATTGACGCATTTTTCATCGAAAGCACTGAAATTTATTTAAAGGCCTTTTTAATCATGTTCGTTTGCCAGATGTGCCTTTATTATAATGGCTTGTATAATTTGAAAGTGGTAGACAGTGTCGCCGAGATGGGTATCAGGCTGCTTCAGGCTTTGGGCGTTGCTACGATTATTCTGGCCCTGATCTATTTTATTTTTCCAAGTTCTTTGATTGCCCGTGGTGTTTATTTTATCACTATCGGGATTGTATTGATGCTGATAATTTTATGGCGCTTGGGCTATACTATTATTTTAGAGCGCGGTATGTTTAATCAAAAAATTCTGGTTCTCGGTTCGAGCAAATTGGCGGAAGATATCCTTTATGAAATAAAAGACACGCGAGATTGCGGTTATGAAGTCAGTATGCTGGTACCGGATTTTAAGGATAATACAGCTTTTTTTCATCAGAATTTTAAAAATATAATAATTGAAAAAAATTATGAGGGAATTTGTGAGGTATCAAAAGGCCTGGGCGTCAGAAAAATAGTGGTTGCCTTGAAAGAGAAAAGAGGAGCCCTGCCCGTAAAAGAACTTCTAAGGTGCAGGACCAGCGGAATTGAAATTCTTGAAGGGGTGAGTTTTTATGAAATGCTCACCGGCAAATTGATTGTGGAACAAATTTCTCCGGGATGGCTTATTTTTTCCGAGGGCTTTCGAAAATCGTTATTGTTAAAAGTATTCAAGCGGGTTGGCGATATTATATTATCTTTTATTATGCTGGTACTTCTGCTGCCGCTGTTGCTTTTGGTTTCTTTATTCATTAAGCTGGATTCAAAAGGCCCGGTATTTTTTTCTCAAGAACGTGTCGGAGAGAATCGAAAATTTTATATGGTCCACAAATTTCGCTCCATGCAGTCGGGTGCTGAAAAACATAGCGGTCCGGTGTGGGCGCAAAGTGATGATGATCGTGTCACGCGAGTGGGCAGATTCATCCGAAAGTGGCGCATTGATGAAATGCCTCAATTATGGAATGTCTTCAAAGGGGAGATGAGTTTTGTGGGACCACGGCCTGAACGTGATTTTTTTGTCAGCAGGCTTGAAGAAGCCATTCCCTATTATGGCGAACGGTTTACCGTTAAACCAGGTGTTACAGGTTGGGCTCAGATCAGTTATCCATATGGTGCGTCGGTGGAAGATGCCATGGAAAAATTGAACTATGATCTTTTTTACATCAAGAATATGTCCGCTTTAATGGATTTGATGATTGTCTTCCGAACTGTCAAGACAGTCCTTTTTGGTGAAGGTGCGCGATAGTTTTCCCTTATACCCGGCTGTTAAAGAGGGTAATTTCTTATAGTAACGGTTACCCGGAGAAATGACCACCTGTGTGGGCTGTTATTATCAGTCTGTTAATGAGTTTCGAAATTACCGGAATTAGGCAAAATATATAGTATTTACGATAAGTTATGATAATTTTTTATTGTAATTGACAGAGCGGAGCTGTATTCGGTGCGTATATTTGAGACTTGTGTTTTATGTCAAAACCGACAATTATCAAAAACCGACAAATAATCAAGAGGCAATAAACATATTGTAATTCCCGGTTTATCCGGGTGCGGAGAAACTGTTATGAAAAAAAAAACAATTTTAATTCTGTCCGGTATGGTTCTGATTTTATTTTTTAGCTTGGCCCCGAGTGCAATTTCAGCTGATTCTCCGTCTGCAAAGGATGCTTATAGAATCGGCTGTGGGGATATCCTTGAAATAACCACATGGAAAGAACCTGATTTCTCAAGGGCGGAAATACTGGTACGCATTGATGGGAAAATTACATTTCCATTGCTTAATGATATTCAGGCGGCCGGTCGTACGCCGATCCAGATTAAAAATGATATCGAAAAAAAATTAAAAGAGTATGTCGGCAACCCTGTCGTCACCGTGAGTGTGCGCAGCCCCGGCAGCCAGAAATTTTACATATTGGGTGAAATCGCAAGGACCGGTGAGTATAATATTGTTAAAAGTCTCACCGTCATCCAGGCATTTGCCCTTGCCGGCGGATTTACTGAATGGGCCTCCAAAAAAGAGATCATTCTTTTTAGAACCGAAAACGGCAAGGAAAAGATCATTAGAATCAACTACAAGGACATCATAAAAGGGAAAGACTTTAAAAATAATCTCCGGATTCGCGCCGATGATACTATCATCGTGCCATGAGACCGGATAAAACGTGTTTACGGTTAAAAACAAATAAATATAGGACACGGATTAACGCGGATGACACGGATCACTAAATAAAGACATAGAAACGACGCTTTATTTTTAAATCAGCGAAGCTGATAAAGCATTGTCCTTGCATTGTCCTTATCCGTGCAAATCCGCGTCAATCCGTGTCCCAAAAAAATAAAATAGAACGGCATTTTATCATTTAAAACTCAAAACTCATAATTCAAAATTATCTCTTCTCCGTGTCCAAATGCCTTTGTTTGTGACCAATTTCATGTAAAATATTATACCTTATATCGATTGGAGGAACCCATGAAAATAACGCTGTCGTCCCTCATCACAGTGGTTGTTTTTTTTCTAAATTTTTCAACAGCATTTGCTGCGAATGTGGATTTTATTCCCCGAATTTCAATATCGGAAGAGTATACGGATAACCTTAACCTGGACGCTTCAGATGAAAAAGAAGATTTTATCACCACGATTACCCCTGGTTTTTCTTTGGATATCGATGCCAGAAGCAGTGGATTGATTCTATCTTACGATGCCGGCTACAGCTTTTACGATGAATACGATGAATATGACAGCTGGCGGCACAGTGCCAGCGTCACGGGATGGGCTGAGCTTTCGAGACGTACGCGACTGGAAGTCACAGACAGGTTTTTATACACGGAAGACCCGCAGGACGATGATGATGAAGATGAGCGGGATTTTACCCTTCGCACGGGGCGGGAACCTTACTACACCAATACCGCCTCAGTAGCCATTTTGCACC
>CAYQNS010000188.1:0-7126 GCA_964418755.1 uncultured Desulfobacteraceae bacterium | reverse complement strand
AGATAATGATGTCTACCATTTTTTGGGCTTTTACCGGAATTTATTGGGCTGTTACGGCAGCCCCTTGCTTTTGCTCCTTGTACGAAATCCGCGAAATCCGGGACGTCCATAAATAAGTAAATAATTTGACAGATTGTAATATTATTGATAGAAATCCTGCATGCCTATATTAGCCCGCCTTGACGCATCGGGTGTTTTGCATCACATCATCATCCGGGGAATTGAGCGTCGCAAAATATTCAGAGACGATAAAGACAGAGATGATTTGATTAATCGTTTATCAGCTCTTTTGCCTGCAACGAAAACTGCCTGTTATGCCTGGGTATTTATTCCAAACCACGTTCATTTTTTATTTCGAAGTGGCGACGCCGGAATATCAACTCTGATGAGAAGATTGCTGACAGGGTAAGTCCGTGGTGGCTTATGTGATACAGTCCCGTTCCGTGTTTTTATATTTCAACTGAAGGAGGAGGTTATGGAATTACATGACAAGAAAGTGGCATTGCTGGTGGAGGACATGTACAATGAATTTGAGTTCTGGTATCCCCGCTATCGTCTCAAAGAGGCGGGCGCCGAAGTAGTGGTGGTGGGCTCGGGGCGTACATCGATTTTTCAGAGCAAACTAGGCATGCCCGCGACATCCGATGTTGACGCCGGCGATGTGGCTGCGACAGATTTTGACGGGCTTGTGATTCCCGGCGGGTACGCGCCGGATATCATGCGAAGATACCCCGCGATGGTTCAACTGGTGAAAGATATATCGGCCGGTGGGAAGCCTGTGGCAGCGATATGCCATGCCGGGTGGATGCTCTGTTCCGCCGGCATTCTCAACGGTAGGACCGTTACCAGTTTTTTTGCCATAAAGGATGATTTGATCAATGCGGGAGCCATTTGGGTGGATCAGGCGGTTTGCATTGACGGCAATCTGATTACCAGTCGTACACCCGATGATCTGCCCGTCTTCATGAAGGAAGTGATCAAGGCCCTGGCATAATTATTTCGAAAAAATGCTGAAGATAGACCTGGAAAAACGCAATGATCGGCACGCAATGCTCCAGCGTTACCCGGATTTATCTGAAGGTAGTCTTTCCAAAATAATGTTGTAGCTTTTAACAAGAAAATGCGGAGTTGAGAAGGAGTAGAATAATGAAGACCGGAAATGTTTATCTGTCGGTCATTTTGATTTGTCTTTTCGCCTTTTCAGGGGGAAAGGTTTTTGCTCAGTCTCCCACGGCAGACTGCCGAGCCTCACTAAAGGCGTACGTAAGTGATATACATCTGAATTGCAAATGGTATGGGGGCAACAGTGTAATTTGCGGTCGGGGCGCCTCTAAGTATATATGCAGGTGTGCCGCCTCAAATCGGGCGCCTGTCTGAACATCGAAATCAACTGGCCGGTCCGGGTCAGTGGGAGGTCACAGGAGCTCAGAGGTTTTCGCAGCACAGATGATGGGCAACCTTTTTGCCAGCATGCTGGCAAACGCACTTGCACCCCAACCTGATACAACGTACCAGCAGCAACAGCTTTTGCAGCAAAAGATAGCAGCGAAAAAGAAAAAAGAGGCCAAGAAGAAGCAGGCGCTGGAACAGTGGAAGAATTTGCAGAAAGAAGAGGAGACCAGAAAGGCCGGAGAAGAGGAAAAAATGAGGACAAAGGGCCGGGATCTGCTCGCAAAAATGGGAAGCCTGGACGACAGAAAGCTTGAACCTTTCAAATGGGATACTCCTGAACTCAAAGTCAAACCAGTAGGGACAGGGGCATATGATACCTCTGGATACACCTCGTGGCAGAGGCTGCTCTGCGCCGCATACTTTTCCGGCAAGGCGCTTGACGCGTCCAGATGCGGGGATGCCGAAGGAGCGGCATTTATGAACACCCAGGCGGACAGGGTGACTGCGGGTGAGATGACCGATGTGGCGTGCCAGCTGCCGGGATTGCAACAGCTTGGCGATATCCAGCGGCAGAATCTGAAACAAAACAAGAGGCTTACGGAAATGATAAAACTTCTCCCCACGATTCAGGAGAAGGTAGAGCGTCTTCAGGAGATTGAAATCAAGCTCAGCGAGGCGAAAAAAGAGAGGGCGGATACCGAGGGAAAACTTGAGGATGCCAACGTAAAGGTCGAAAAGGCTGAGATGCAGGCGAAGAGCGCCCAAACGCCGGAGGAGGAGACCGAAGCGGATGACCTTCTTCAGCAGGCCCTTGCCCTCCAGGACGAGGCCGAGGCACAAGTTGACAGGGCAAAACAGAAGGAAGAGGAATACGCAAAAATAAAAGAGACTGATTTGGGGGAGTTGAAGAATCTGAAAGAAAAGCTAAACAACGGGGCAAAGGGCAAATAAGGAGGCGGGCATGAAAAGGACAGGTTTGATCATTGGTTTGATCTTTTTGGTCTTTACGGTGGCTGGTTGCGTTAGCACGACCAACGTTAACGATGCCCCGTATTACAGGGGTAAAAAGGCAAATGAAAAGGGGGACTATAAAGCCGCCATTGAGGATTTTAATACTGCTATAAAGAATAGTAACCGTTTCCGTGAGTTCGCATATGACGAATTGGGCGATGCTTATTTTAAAATCGGCAACTATAGAGACGCCATAACTGCATATAAGAAGTATCTCCACAGTACCTATTATAACAGCGCATTTGATGCAGGGCTACCCAAGGACAAGGTCAAGCTATATGATGAATCCCCCTCCTATCGCGGTACAGCCGCTGTTAAAATAATACAATCATACCAGGCATTAAAGGACCTTGACAGTGCCGTTTCTTTCATGGAGCAACTAATAGCCAAAGACCAGAACAACTCCTATTACTTTCGGGAGTTGGGCTATATATATATTATGATTGGACAATACGACAAAGCCATAACGGCGACAAAGAGAGCTATTGAACTGAATCCTCAAGACCCCTATTCCTACAACAACCTCGGATATGTGTATGGCAAAAAGAAACAATATGATAAGTCGTTTAAGGCTTTCAGAAAATTAATCGAAATAAATCCAAAAAATCACGCTGCTTATTCTAACTATGGGCTTTTTCTTGCGGAAAAAAGAGACTATGAAGGAGCTGCCGAGCAATACAAAAAGGCTGTGTCCCTGCAGCCGAGCAACAGGACATATCTCTCAGGTCTTACCAACACTTATTACAAACAAGGCAAGTATAATGAAGCCCTTGATGGTATTAACAAAGCCATTGGCCTATCTAATTTTGTAGGGATTGGGACAGAAATAGGAATCGTGAATGGATACCCCGTGATTAAAGGGGCTTTTGCGTCAGGCCCAGCGAAGAAGGCTGGAATAATAGTAGGCGACAAAATCATAAAAATCAATGGAAAAACCACGAAAGGGTTGAAGATCGAAGAGGTAGTTTCAAACATAAAGGGACAAAAAGGGACAAAAGTAGTATTTTCGATTGAGCGGAAAGATACCCAAAAACCCCTTGAGGTTGCTGTTATAAGAGAAAATATAATCCAGAAGGCGGCATCATCAACCTTCAGCCGTAGAAGCCGCATCTTAAGGCATATAGGGGAACAACAGGAATCCCTCAAAGACGCCAAACAGGCTTATTCGCTCAACTCATCCGATGAATGGGCACAGTTCGCCCTTGGCGCGGCCAATCTTGATCAGGGACGTTATGATGAAGCAGTTAAAATGCTTTCCCAAGTTAAGAAAAGCACCTCTGCCCGTATCCTTGAAGCCACGGCCTATGCCAGAAAAGGTGATTTCAAAAAGGCAATCGACATGTATTCCGCCATATCGGAAGAGAACCTGTCTCCTAAAAATGTCCCTCTCTGGAGCGATAGAACGGCTCTACTTGATACATTTAAGCCCTTCATTGCTTCAAAAATAGAAAGCGTGGGCAACCTGAAAGCCCAAGGGCGGTATAAAGAAGCCCTTATCGAACTTGGCGATGCATTGAAGATAGCCGATGATAAGACATCAAAAGAGATATGCGGGTCGATATACAGGATAATGAGTATGGACCCGCGGCTATCCGAGCTTCCAGAAGAGGCGAGAAAATACGCCCTCAGAGGCGACGTGATGACTGAGGAAGGGGAGTTTGAGGGGGCCGTCAAAGAATACCGGAAAGCAGTGCAGACCGCCCCTTACATCGCCAAACTCTATTTTAACACCGCAATGGTCTATGGGGAGTTGAAAAGATATCCTCAGGCAATCCGCAACATGAAAACATATATCCTTCTTGCCCCCAAAGCGCCTAATGCCAGGGCGGCACAAGACCAGACATATAAATGGGAGTTCAAGATGGAGAAAGAAAAATAAGAATGAAGATGAACTGGGAGGGTGATATGACAAAATTTAAAGTCCTTTTAATCGCTATTTTTGTTGTTACGGGTTGTGCAGCAGATCCACAGACCCTTCTTAATAGGGGCGTGCGGCATTATAAGGCCGGAAATTATGATATGGCAATTTCAGAGATCAAAGAATCGATTGATATATGGCCTCAAAAAAATGCTTTTCACCATCTTGGAGTCGCTTATTATAAAAAGGGGGAATATGATGCAGCCATTGTGCAATTCAAGAAAGGCCTCGAGCGGGACCCGGAAAACTCAGTTGGTTACGACTGGCTCGGAGTCTCATACAAGGCGAAAAAGCAATATGAAAAGGCCGTTTCTTATTTTCAAAAAGCAATAGCAAAAGGCACGACTAACCCATGGACTTTTGTACGTTTGGCTGATTGCTACAATGAACTTAATCAATATGATGCTGCGATAAAATCCGGCATGAGGGCACTACAGCTGGATTTTAGCAATGATGATGCTCATATCGAATTAGCTTGGTCGTTTTTTAAAACCAGACAACATAAAAAGGCGTTTAAAGCTTATCAAAAGGCGATAGAATTGGCTCCTAAATGTTCTGCCCATTATCACTGGTGGGGGATTTTATTGATGGAAAATGGGGACTATTCAGGGGCTGAAGAACAATACAAAAAGGCCGTTTCACTGAAACCGAATAACAGGGCATATCTCTCAAGACTTGCCACCGTTTACTACAGGCAAGGCAAGTATGATGAAGCCCTTGATGCCACCAATAAAGCAATTTCTACGATGAGTCTTACAGGGATTGGGGCTCGAATTCAACTCGTGGAAAACTATCCAGTAGTATACTCAGTATTTGAATCAGGACCGGCAGAAAGAGCAGGAATAAAAAAAGGAGATGCAATCCTCAAGATCGATGGGAAATCCACAACGGGGTTGAAACTCGAGGAGGTAGTTTCGAGTCTAAGGGGACAAGAAGGCACAAGGGTGGCATTGACGGTAAAAAGGAAAGATTCAGAGAAGTCGTTTGAGACAACCGTTACGAGAGATAGGACATTCACGGCTGCAGCATCAACTGGTATTGGTTACAGAAGCCTCGCCCAGCGACACAAGGGGGAAAAGGATGAAGCCCTTAAAAACGCAAAACAGGCTTATTTGCTCAATTCATCTGATGTATGGGCAGTACTTGCCCTTGGCGCATCCCATCTTGATAATGGAAGATATGATGAAGCCATAAAACTTCTCACTCAGGTGAAAGATAATGCTACAGCCCGTCTTCTTGAAGCCACCGCCTATGCAAAACAGGGTGACTTCAAAAAAGCAATCAACATTTACTCCGCCATACCGGAAGAAAAGTTGTCTCCGAAAAATGTCCCTCTCTGGAGCGACAGGACTGCGCTATTGAAGGAAATGAAGCTCTTCATTACTTCAAAAATGGAAAGCGCGGGCAGCCTGAAAGCCCAAGGGCGGTACAAAGAAGCCCTTATCGAACTTGGCGATGCGATGAAGATAGCCGACGATAGGACATCGAAAGATATATGCAGGAAGATTTTATCGATAATGGCAATAAACCCGGGTCTGTCCGCTATTCCTGAGGAGGCGAGAAAATACGCCCTCAGAGGCGACGTGATGACTGAGGAAGGGAAGTTCGAGGAGGCCGTCAAAGAATACCGGAAAGCAGTGCAGGTTGCCCCTTACATCGCCAAACTCTATTTTAATACCGCAATGGTCTATGGGGAGTTGAAAAGATATCCTCAGGCGATCCGCAACATGAAAACTTATCTCCAACTGGCCCCCGAGGCGCCCAATGCAAGGGCTGCAAAGGACCAGATTTATAAATGGGAGTTCAGGATGGAGAAGGGAGATAATGGATGATAAGAAAATATGTAATATTTTTCACATTTTTTCTTGCCGTCTTTTTCTGTATCAACAGCACCTACGCGCAGATGACGGACATTCAAGGAAAAACGCGTTTGCTTGGCATGATCTTCAAACTGGAAAATATTGAAAAAAAGGCCGCAACTGATATTCAACGATATGAAAGCAGAATAAAAAAATGCGAGGGTACAATCAGTAAATGTCGAAATATAATAAATCTGGCTCAGAAAAAAGGTCATGCACAGGCTGAAAAAGTTGCCGGAGATGCCTTGGCAAAGGCAATGAATGCCAAGAGGATAAATACGGATCTGAAGCATGCCGCGGAACTCAGGAAAAAGAGGACGGGGATCGCAAAAGCAACCGTGAGCAAGCTGCTTAAAACCGATGTGTCCGCAAAGCCGGAGATAAAATCATTAATTACCGATTATTCCGGTGATGTTTATGTGTGGTCGGAAAATCAAGGCAGAACGATAAAATTAGGTGAAGACTCGGTTTTTTGTCTTAAGCCGGGTGAAGTGATATTAACGAAGGGCAATAGCAGCGTTGAGATGCAATTCCTTGATGGTCGCGGAGCTGTGAGAATAGGAGAACATTCCAGATTAAAGATATATGAAAATGAGTCAGGATCGCAGACAATAAATATGATCAAGGGCAAAATCCATATTGCCCTCAATAAACTCGATGAATATCGAAAGATGTTTGAGGAAAAACTCAAATCATATAGAAAGCTGGAAAATCCGTCCACGGTCAAGGATGTGCTGATACAGGAGATTGCAGAGGAATATGAGCAAAAAAAAGATCGTATAGAAAAAGTGAAAAGTGGGAAATATGATACTTACGGGTTTCTGGGCCCGCTTGGGTCGGCACCTCTGATTCGCACACCATGTGTAGCGGTAGCTATAAGAGGCACGAAAATCCTGGTTTTTGAAGATGAGAAGACAGGGACAGAGTTGATTGTGCTTGAGGGTGT
>CAYQNS010000187.1:0-7130 GCA_964418755.1 uncultured Desulfobacteraceae bacterium | reverse complement strand
AGTTGCCCGGCCGCGCCGATAATCATGAAAAAAGGGATAACGCCGACCCAGGGCAGGGACAGGGCAAAGACAAGTTTACAGATAATGCCCACCAGGACATTGGTTGCCAGCCCCCCCAAAGCCCCTTCAACAGTCTTTCCCGGGCTGACGGAAGGACATAATTTTCGTTTGCCGTATTGCCTGCCTGCATAATAAGCACCCGTATCGCCCATAAAAATTACGGCAATGACGGTAAACGTCCAGGCAACACCTTCCGTGGTATTACGGATAAGAACCAGGCAAGCCAGAAACAATGGGATATATGACATTCCCAGCACCTGCCAGGCAATAATCTGCGGCAAATTGGGATCATCCTTGAATCGCAGGACGGATATCAGGCCGCATACAATTATATTGAACGCAAGGATTAAAAAAACAACACCGGGTTGTGAATCGGCAGCAGCCCAGATCATGGCGGGCCCGCATACAAATGCAGCCAATACGATGGGATGACTGACAGTATATTCCGTATCGTTAAAAACAATCCGGAAATATTCCCACAGCGCAATAAGGCAAACCAGCCCTATTGTCAGTGCAAATATACCGATGCCCCATTTGAATATCAGTAAAAGGAGAAAAGGAATAGCAACCAGGCCTGTAATTAAGCGTTTTAAATGCATAATTAATGAAATAAAACAGGATGTTAATGATTATGTAACTAAATGTCGTTCCGGCCTATATTTCATGTATCGGTGCTAAAATGGTTTTTTGACTATTTGGTGCGCATACGGCCGGCCCTTCGTTCGCCAAACTCCAAATTTCTTACTGTTATAAGATATTCCATCTATTTGGTGGACACAGCCCACGCTAGGATAGCTTCAAACTTTAAACCCTGCCGAAGCGGCGTTCACGAGACTGATATTCTTTAAGAATTTGAATAAACTCTTCGCGGCCGAAATCAGGCCAGAGGCTTTCTGTAACAAAAATCTCGGTATATGCGATCTGCCAAAGCAAAAAATTACTGATACGCATCTCACCACTGGTACGGATCAACAAATCAGGGTCCGGCATTTGGGCACTGTACAGATGCTCCGCCACCACTTTCTCGGTAATATCCGGGGGCTCGATCTTTCCTGCAACAGCCTTTTCAGCAATTTTGCGCACCGCCCGGGTGATCTCGCTGCGTCCGCCGTAACTTAATGCCAGATTAAATAGCATGCCGCTGTTATGCCGCGTGACGTCCATGACCTTGTGCAAGGAAGTTCGCACATTTTCAGGCAGGCGTTCAAGCTGACCGATGGCATTGAGGCGAATATTATTTTCAAGTAGATTTTTTGTTTCGGCGGTAAGAAATTTTTTCAACAAAAACATTAACGCGGTGACTTCGCTTTTCGGCCTCTGCCAGTTCTCAGTTGAAAAGGCATAAAGGGTCAGGACAGGAATTCCGATCTCACGGGCTGCCTCTACAACCTTTCTAACCGTTTGGGCACCCTTTTCATGGCCCTGAATTCGGTTTAAAAGCCGTTTTTTGGCCCAGCGGCCATTCCCATCCATAATAATGGCTACATGGGAAGGCAGATTTTCAACGTCAAGACCGGCCGTATCACCGCTGTTCGTCTTAGAATTCAAGGATCTCTTTTTCTTTTTCCGTGTAAATTTTATCGATGGCCTTTATAAAATCATCGGTTATACTCTGAATCTGCTCCTGAGCTTTGAAGGCATCATCTTCAGAAATATCTCCATCTTTTTTAAAGCCTTTCAAAAGATCATTGGCATCCCGTCTTATATTTCGAACAGCCACCTTATAATCCTCACACATTTTGCTCACGGTTTTAACGATCTCTTTACGGCGTTCTTCGGTGAGCGGCGGGATGGAAATCCTTATGATTTTGCCATCACTGGAAGGCGTAAGCCCCAGATCTGATTTTAAAATAGCCTTCTCGATTTCTTTAATAACAGAGACATCCCAAGGCTGAATCATGATTAAACGGCTCTCAGGGATTGAAAGTGAAGCCATCTGGGCAAAAGGTGTGGGTGTGCCGTAATAATCAACCCGGATACCATCAAAAATTGATAATGAAGCACGTCCGGTACGAACCCGTTTCAATTCATTTTCAAGGGAATCGGTCGTTTTTTTCATTCGATCCCTGGTTTCCTGATATGTTGATTTAATCATGATGTCACACCTTTTTATTGTGTATGCCAAAACAGGGCACACTCTTTTCAGATAAAGGTTATTTGATTGAAAGTTGCTTAATATCTTAATTCTGAAATTCGTATTTTTTATGTCAGAAACAAATCACAATAACCAAATGACGAATGACAAACAACTTCAGACTATTGGATATTGGAATTTATTTGTTGTTTGTTGTTTACGGTTTCACTGTCATTTGGATATAAACGTTCCGATATCCTCGCCGGTAACAACTTTTTTAATATTCCCCTTATTTTTAAGATTAAAAACAATGAGGGGTAAATCATTGTCCATGGCCAGGGAAATGGCCGTCATATCCATTACCTTGAGTTGTTTTTCCAGGACATTCATGTAACTGGTCTGTTTAACAAACTTGGCATCGGGGTTGGCAACCGGGTCGGAATCGTACAGCCCATCCACTTTTGTCGCTTTTAACAGTACCTCGGCATTGATTTCCTGGGCACGGAGAACCGCTGCCGTATCGGTGGTAAAATAGGGACTGCCCGTACCCGCACCGAAAATAACAACCCGTCCTTTTTCAAGATGACGAACAGCCCGGCGAACAATAAAGGGCTCAGCCACTTCATGCATGGATATGGCGGTTTGCATTCGGGTCTGGACATCCTTTTTCTCGAGGGAGTCCTGTAAAGCAAGACCGTTAATGATCGTTGCCAGCATTCCCATGTGGTCGGCGGACGTCCGGTCCATCCCCTGGGAAGCACCGGCGACACCCCTGAAAATATTTCCCCCGCCGATAACCAGTGCGACCTGTATTCCCAGGTCAACAATTGCCTTAACCTCTTCCGCAACATAATCAATCATTTCAGGACTGATTCCAAAGTCCTGATCGCCCATCAGGGCCTCACCGCTCAACTTCAATAAAATTCTTTTATATCGCGGAAGTGTCAAGGCTATATTATCCCCCTATCTGGTATCTTGTAAACCGTTTAATCGAAATAGTTTCACCGATTTTAGCCACCAGATCATTCAAAACATCCGCAATCGTCAGGCTGGTATCCCGTACATAGTCCTGATTCATCAAACAGCTTTCCTTAAAAAACTTCTTCAGCTTACCTTCGACAATCTTGTCTACCATTTTTTCAGGTTTTCCCATCTCAAGAACCTGGGCCCGGAAAACTTCTTTTTCCCGATTAACAACATCCTCGGAAATATCTTCGGCATTTAAACCCAAAGGGTTTACCGCCGCAATATGCATGGCAATATTTTTAGCGAACTCTTTAAAATCATCATTTTTAGCAACAAAATCAGTCTCGCAGTTTACCTCTAGCAATACACCGATTTTTCCCCCCATATGAATATAGGACTGAATGACACCTTCCGATGTGGCCCGACCGGCTCTTTTGGCTGCGGTAGCCAGACCTTTAGCCCTCAAAAAATCAACTGCTTTGTCTAAATCACAATCGCACTCGGCAAGTGCCTGTTTACAATCCATGATCCCGGCGCCCGATTTTTCGCGGAGCTGCTTGACCATTGCTGCACTAATTGCTGTCATCTTTATTCTCCTGTCTCTTCTGCTTTTGTATTTTCTTCCGGGACGTTATTTTCCACCGATTCGGTTTCCTCGGCAACAGACCGTTTTATGATTTCCACCACCGGCCCTTCAGAACCGTCTGCTATAACTTTCCGCTCTCCGGGTTTCATTTCCTCACTGCCGGGTATCATCTCCTGGGGTTTTTCGGCAAGAGCCTTGTCCGTTTCAGCCTGACGTTTTTCTTCCAGTTTCTGCTGCCCTTTGATGCAGGCATCTGCAATTCTGGATGTTATCAGACGGATAGCGCGAATCGCATCATCATTGCCGGGAATAATATAATCGATATCATCGGGATTACAGTTGGTATCAACAATGGAAACTATCGGAATACCGAGCCGCTTGCCCTCCCGCACGGCAATGGCTTCGTTTTTTGGATCAACTATGAACAAAGCCCCGGGATGTTTGTTCATATTACGGATTCCACCCAGTGTGCTGTCCAGTTTCAATCTTTCCTTGCCGAGTTTCAACCGTTCTTTTTTGACATACAGTTCAATCGTCCCGTCATTTTCTATCGTATTCAAATAATTAAGACGGTCAATACTCTTTTTTATGGTCTGAAAATTGGTGAGCATCCCCCCCAGCCAACGATTATGTACATAAAACATCTCACAGCGATTGGCCTCTTCATAGATAGACTCCCGGGCCTGCTTCTTCGTCCCGACAAAAAGGACTGACTTGCCGCTTTCGACGGTTTTCTCGATAAAATCATAGGCCGTGCGGAACATCCGTACGGTCTTTTGAAGATCGATGATGTAGATTCCGTTTCTTGCTCCAAAAATATAAGGTTTCATCTTTGGATCCCAGCGTTTGGTCTGATGACCGAAATGTACTCCCGCTTCGAGGAGTTCCTTCATTGCGATGTAAGCCATTTTTTCTCCCTTCAATTTGGTTTTTGCTTTCGCCTCCATCACCCCGAATTCCAACTTTCACCCCAATTTTCATTATGGAGAAAAGCACCTGAAATCCGGTCCGCAGGCGTGTGATTTAAAATCAAAATTGTGTAACAAACATTATAAATAAACGCAACAGTTTTTCATAATCCAACCAAACTATTTGTTTCGATCGGCCAGATTGAAGACGTAAAGCCAAGGTCCGGCAAATAACCATCAAGTCCTTTTCTTCCGCAGCGTTACCATCCGGTCATGCCCACTGTAATCTTTCATAAATTCTACACGGTCATAGCAGCCCGCGGCATTGGCAACTGCAACTATGGCATTTTTCTGGTCGTAGCCCATTTCAAGCAGAAGAACCCCATGCACTGCCAGATATTGCACCGCCCGGTGAATAATCAGGTTCAGACAATCCAGTCCGTCAGGGCCGCCGTCCAGTGCTGTGCAGGGTTCGTATTTCCTGATTTCCGGCTGAAGCGATTTAATATCGTCAGTCGGGATATAGGGAGGATTGGATATGATCAGATCGAATTTTAAATTATTGCAATCCATCGGATCAAACCAGGCGCCTGCAAAAAAACAAATCCGATCATCCAGTCTGTGCAGACGGGCATTGTCTCTGGCCAGGGCCACTGCCGTCGGAGACACATCAGATGCAAAATAGCTGTTTGCAGGCCTTTCCGATGCCAGAGCAAGAACAATTGCACCGGAACCGGTTCCCAATTCCAGAACCTGTTTTGGCGCATCCAATGCATTTTCCGGTAAAACCCCAAGGGCCGATTCGACCAGGCATTCAGTCTCGGGCCTTGGAATCAATACATTTTCGGAAACCTTCAAATCCATGGACCAGAATTCCCGACTGCCAAGAATGTAGGCCACCGGTTCTCTCGCAATTCGTCGCTTTATCAGGGCCTTGAAAGCAGTCAATTCATTCTTTCCAAGGGGCTGGTCATATCTTACATACAGATCAATCCTCTTTAGATCCAAAACATGGGCCAGCAGTACTTCAGCCGATGCGCGCGAATCTTCAACGGCATGAGATTTAAAATATCCGGTCGTCCACTTTAGAAGGTCAAGAATGGTCCAGCGTTTTTTACTGGTCTGTAAGGGAGTCTGCATTCTGTAAAGCCTGGGCCTGGTAAAAAGTTGCCAGCTCTTTTATGATCGAATCGATTTCACCCTGCAAAATGCTTTCCAGCTTATAAAGGGTCAGTCCTATGCGATGATCGGTAACGCGTCCCTGGGGGAAATTATAGGTTCGAATCCGTTCGCTCCGCTCACCACTGCCGATCTGGCTTTTACGCTCTTTAGATCGTTGGGCGTTCTGCTCACTTTCCATCTGGTCCAGCAGACGCGCCCGCAGGACTCTCATTGCTTTGGCTTTGTTCTTGATCTGTGACTTCTCATCCTGACAGGTGACAACCAGGCCGGTGGGCAGATGCGTCAGGCGAACGGCGGAATCGGTCGTATTCACCGATTGACCACCGGGACCCGTGGCCCGATAGACATCGACCTTCACCTCACCAGGATCGATTTTCAATTCCACCTCTTCGGCTTCAGGCAATACCGCCACCGTAACCGCGGATGTATGTATCCGCCCCTGGGTTTCCGTTGCGGGAACCCGTTGCACCCGATGAGTTCCGCTTTCATATTTAAAACGACTGTATGCCCCCTTGCCATGCACCATGACAATGATTTCCTTCAAACCTCCGACGCCGGTGGCATTATAGCTCATTTCTTCTACCACCCAGTTCCGGCCTTCGGCATATCTACTGTACATTCTGTAAAGGTCGGCGGCAAACAACCCGGCCTCGTCGCCACCAATACCGGCCCGGATTTCGATCAACACATTTTTCCGGTCATTGGGGTCCTCTGGCATCAACAGCTTACGGAGATCTTCTTCAAGATTCTCTTTTTGAAAATTCAGGCTGTCGACCTCCTCTTTCGCAAGTCCCTTTATTTCCGGATCCGTATCTTTTAACAATTCCAGACTATCATCAAGGTCATCAATGACCTGTCTGTAGCTTCGAAAAGCCTCAACGATTTTGCTGAGTTCAGCATGCTCTGTGATATATTTCTGATACGCTTCACGATCATTAACAATTTTCGGATCGCTTAAAAGCTTTTCAATTTCAACAAAATGCTTTTCAACTCCGATGAGTTTATCAAACATAAAACCTCTTGCCACAGGCAGGCGAATAACAATTCAACATAAAAATACAAAATATCAAAAATAGGCGCTTAATCCGTCAAGCATTGCCCAATATAAAAAATGGGGCAAATGCCCCATTTCAAAAAACACCAACATTTTGCCGACACGGTTTTTTTAAAATCCCTGCAACTAAATCATTTATCCAGGCGCCAACTAAAGGCCGGCTTTGTCTCAAGCAGGTATCATTGCCGCCCTGCTATTTCTGAAATTTTGCATATTTTCTGCGAAAACGCTCGATACGTCCGGCGGTATCCACCAGTTTCTGTTTGCCGGTAAAAAACGGATGGCACTTTGAACAAATTT
>CAYQNS010000186.1:0-7312 GCA_964418755.1 uncultured Desulfobacteraceae bacterium | reverse complement strand
GGAAGACGGATTACTTTTTTCTCTTGACAACTATCAATCATATCAGCGGTTAGCTATGAAAAACAAAGGGCATTACGTTAATGGGGAATAACACCCGGCAGGTGAACGTTTGTGGTAGTAAACATCTTGTAATTATTAAACTGATAGCTGACGGCTAAAATCTAATCGCTCAATTTAAGTTAAAATGATTTGCCGCTATTGAACCAGTAATAAAATTCATTGGAGTGGGGAAAGCAGATAATGATAAAAAAAAGCCACAAAATAAACAAGACTTACAGCGAGATTAATGAAAAAATAAAATCCGGTGCGGTTGTTGTCGTAACTGCAGAAGAAATGATAGGTATCGTTAAGGATAAAGGCGCTGAAGAAGCAGCCCGGCAGGTTGATATTGTTACAACCGGAACATTTGCTACCATGTGTTCTTCAGGGGCTTTTATAAATTTCGGTCACTCTTCGCCTACAATAAAGGCATCCAAGGTATGGCTCAACAATGTTCCCGCGTACACCGGCGTCGCTGCCGTAGATTGTTATATCGGCGCTACTGAACCCTGCGAAGACGACCCTTTAAATAAAGTGTGGCCGGGAGAGTTCAACTACGGCGGCGGCCATGTGATTGAAGATCTCGTGGCAGGCAGGACAATTCATTTAAAAGCGACGGCATACGGCACATCCTGTTATCCCGGCAGATTTTTGGAAAAAGATATCGACATAAAATCCCTGCCCATGGCGACTCTGTGTAATCCCAGAAATGGATACCAGAATTACAACTGTGCCATCAATCTGACAAAAAAAACGATTTATACCTATATGGGCGCACTGAAGCCGGAGGCAGGAAACGCAAATTACTGCAGTGCCGGCCAATTGAGTCCTCTTTTCAATGATCCCTATTACAAAACCATCGGCCTTGGCACCAGGATTTTTCTGGGAGGGGCAAAAGGCTATGTTACATGGCAGGGTACACAGCACAAACCATCTGTAAACCGTGCGGAAAACGGCACGCCGGTAACGCCTGCAGGAACCTTATGGGTTATGGGAGATCTTAAAGAAATGAATCCCCGATGGCTGATGGGGATGAGTCTTCAGGGGTATGGCTGCAGCCTTGCAGTAGGTCTTGGCATCCCGATTCCGATATTAAATGAAGAGATGGCAATGTATACTGCGGTGTCGGATAATGAGCTCTTTACTCAGATAATTGATTACGGAAACGATTATCCAAACGGTACCGCTAAAAGCCTGGGGCAGGTAAGTTATGCGGAACTTAAGAGCGGTTCAATACAATTTAACGGCAAAAAAATCCCGACAGTGCCTCTTTCCAGCTATGTCAGGGCAAAAGAGATAGCAGATACGCTTAAACAATGGATTTCCGACGGGGACTTCCTGCTGGGAGAACCCCAGTTTACATTACCCTCGGGATAATGCCGCCATAGAGAAAGGGCTTAAAGGGATTTCAGCAGCAGCCGGTTTTGCGCGATGAACGGGCTGCCGGATTTCAGAGGCCGGCCCTTCCTCGATTACACAGCAGCAGGCGGAGCTTTTGCGGCCCAGAGCCGCATTGATGACGGCGGCAGCACATCCCACACCAATATTGACGGAAATCGCTGCGACGGGACAGTTTTTTGCGCAGGCCCCGCATTCCATGCACGCATCGCGGTGTTTGATCCGGACGATGCCGTTGTTTCGGCTGAAGACTGCATGGGGGCACACCGTGAGACACATGCCGCACCCCGTGCATTTTTCGCTTTCCAGGGCCAATGTGGCTACGTTTTTTAAATAGAGGAAACGATTCATTTTAAACCTCTCGTCAAGCGATAAAACATGCCCGGATCCAGAGACAGATTCCGATGATGCCGGCCGATATTTCCAATGGAACCGCCACTCGCATTTCTTTACGGACCCCGGAAAGGGACGTATAGGTGGACGCTCCCGTAAAATTCATGGCCAGGTAAGCTGACAGGGCCGGAACCAGAAAAAACCAGGCGATGGATTCAGAATGCCCAAAGCCGTGACTTCCGCTCCACATAAACGCAAGGATACCTGCAGCCATAAACCCCGTCACAGCACCTTTCAACGCAAAGGCCCGGCCGGGCAGCCAGGGCAACAGCAGCGGAGTGATGACAGCACCGGCAATAACGGCCCCCATAAGCGCCAGCGTGGCGAAAAGGCCGTGGTTCAGGGCGCTGGAAAGAAAATTACCCGAGATCAGAAAACCGGCTGCCAGAAAAAATACGAATGAAAGCACAGCCCCCCATTTCAGAGCGGATACCAGTTCAACCGGAATCAGAACAGCCCTTTCCCAGGTCGTAAAGGTTTTGCGCCGCATTTCAGGCGTTGCCTTGAATCCGGCGTCGATAAAAAACGGCAAATCAGTTGCCCGGACAGGGCCGTAAACCACCCTGAAACCGGTAAGGCGTTTGACCTGATGAGCCTCGATCCCAGGGGCCGAAAGCTGGGGCAGAATCAGTTTCCTGTGGGATACGACACGGTCAAGACCGCAGTCTTCAAGGCAACGGACCAATTCTTCGGTTCCAAAGGTACCCTTTCCGGCCGCACACCAGACATTGATGCCCTCCGTGTCCAGGACCAATATCCATGCGTTTCGCCCCGGCAGCGCCTCCCGCAGACGGTTAAAACTCATTTTATAGTTGGCCGTCACCAGCACGCTCGATTGAGCGTCCGGAGCTCCCAGGGCATACAGACCGGGCGCCACTTGGTGATCCATACGCCCTACGCTCCAGCGGGCTTTTATATCCCCCCATCGATCAGACCATGCAAGGCAGGATGATACGAGCGGAACCGGGCCTTTTTCAGTATCAACAGATCCGGTTACAAAGGATTGCGCCATATGGGGCGGACTCAACTGAGTCGCCTTCCTTGGCCCTCAACAGATTTCCTGCATCGGTGCCGTCGGGTGCATTGGCCCGGATGAAGACAATATCGGGGGGGTATCGGCTGTTTTGTTAATCGGTTTATTTCGGGAATTGTCCATGCCTGTTAACTCTTCATGTATAGATTTGCGCATAAATAAGCGATAAGTAATAAAATCGGAATAGTCAAGTATCGGGACGGATTGTGATGGAATAGGCGTTGAAAACAAAAACCCCAATTAAAAAAAATCGACAAACAGGGAAGCCGTACCTGAACGAAAAATGCTGTCCTTTCGTTCAGATACTGATTTTAGCTGTCAACTTATCGGTATTGAAACCCGGATGACTTGAGCCGGAATTCTTTATTTTGTCGGGCCGAAAGATCTTTCAAAAAGATCTGAAATCGCTTCACGTCCTTTGTCTGTGAGGTTGCGGGTGCCGGTCCCTACAAAGGTTTTATCTGAAATGACAAACATCTCCTCAACCCAGCTGTTGTCCTGCCAGACGAACCAGTTGTCGCGGTCCTGGTCATAGACACCGACGGGTCGGTTGAAGAGTTTGGCCAGTTCAACGCCCCAGCCGGTTCCGCCCTTTACGGTGTTGTCCGGCTGAATCCAGCCGACGGCAATCACATGATAACCATTGTTGACCATGTGAAAAATCGACTGGATGACCTTGCGGATTTTATCAGCTTTGGAATAGGTCCGGCCCATTCGACGCGAGACGATTTCCATGCTGATGTCCCCTTTTTTTAGTTCTTCCGGGCCAAGCACCGTGATTCCACGGTTCCGTTCACAGGTGTGGCCGTCAAATGAAAAATTGACCTCATTGAGGCCCCATTGTTCGGCATTTTTGCCGAATTCAGCTTCAGTCCCTCTGTGACCGCCGCTGTAAAGTGTGATTTGAGAACGATCCGTCATTGTTTATCTCCCTGGTAATTGTTAATTGACATTATATATCCAAACCCTCCGGGCATGGAATTTTATTTTAATATTCGATGTGGATGTTGAAGATTCAGTTTTTTTACCGTTTTATGCTCGTTTCGAGTTGATGCGGTGAGTGAAAAAGAAAGTAAGGCAGTTTGGGAAGATTGCAAGGGGCCGGTACAATTTTTTAAGAAAATTATCGAAACAGCCGGAATGGTCTGGACATAGTGGGGACGATTTTTTCACAAATAGGTTGCAAATTGTAAATATTGGCTATAGAACCGGCCGCAATCGTCTGACGGTTTAGCGAACCTGCAATTGAATGGGGCTGTTATATCTGTCGTGGATTGCGCGTGGAGGTGCTGTCCGGATCGCTTTGGGCGGCATTTTTTTATGGTTTTAACAGTCGGCAAGGTGTACACGCTTGCCGTGTGCATCCCGTGCTCGGCGGGTGAATGGAGATTATGGATTTTCAAGAATTAGGATTGAATGCGGAATTGGTCCGCGCGGTGAGGGAATTGGATTTTGTAACCCCCATGCCGATACAGGAGCAGGCCATCCCCGTGCTTCTGAACGGACGGCAGGATTTTGTCGGACTGGCACAAACCGGTACCGGAAAAACCGGGGCCTTTGGTCTGCCGCTGCTGCAGCGTATCGACAGGTCTATACTCCAACCCCAGGCGGTTGTTCTGTGCCCGACCCGCGAGCTTTGCATACAGATCACCGGCGACATAAAGCAGTTCTCACGCCATATGGAAGGCGTTCATACGGTGGCCGTGTACGGCGGTGCCGGCATCGTCACCCAGATGCAGCAGATAAAACGCGGTGCTCATATAATCGTGGCGACACCGGGACGGCTCATCGATCTGCTTCAGCGAAAAGTGGTGAAGATGGCGCAGGTATCTGTGGCGGTTCTGGATGAAGCCGATGAAATGCTGAATATGGGCTTTCAGGAAGATATCGACCGAATTCTGGGCACGCTGCCGCCGCAGCGGCGGATATGGCTGTTTTCCGCAACCATGCCTTCGGGCGTTGCGGCGATTGCAGGCAAGTATCTTACGGATCCTGTGAAGATAACCGTGGGCGGCAAACATCGAAGCCCGAAGAATATCAAGCACACCTGCTACACCATGCGGGAAAAAGACCGGTATGAGGCTTTGAAACGGGTTCTCGATTTTTTCCCCGGAATTTTCGGTCTGGTATTCTGCCGGACCCGAAAGGAAACACAGGAGGTGGCAGCCAAATTGATGCAGGACGGCTATGACGCAGATGCCCTCCATGGGGATTTGTCCCAGGCCCAAAGGGACTACGTCATGGGAAAATTTCGGCATGCATCGGTTCGTATTCTTGTGGCCACCGATGTCGCGGCACGGGGTCTTGACGTGGATGACATCACGCACGTGATTCATTATAATCTGCCGGACGAGACAAACGTGTATACCCACCGCAGCGGGCGGACGGCCCGGGCCGGAAAGTGCGGCGAGTCCATTGCGTTGATCAATATGAAAGAAAAATATCGCATCCGGGCCATTGAAAAGCAATGCAAGGTCCGGTTTAATTTCGGAAAACTCCCTGATGGGCGGGAAATTTGTAAAAAACAGCTCCTCAACCAGGTGAAAAAAATTGTGGAGGCAAAGGTCAGCGATGCTGATATTGCCGATTATCTGCCCGCCGTATACGAGGCGTTGAGCGGAATGGATAAAGAGGAACTGATAAAGCGATTTGTGTCATCCGAGTTTAACCGTTTTATTGAGTATTACCGCCATGCCGCCGATATCAACGTGAAATCCCCGAAAACGGCTGGTACCGGGGCCGGGGCCAAAGCCGGAGCGGCAAAGCCAAAACGCATCGTGAAGAACCGCATGAAAGGCAAGAAAACCCGGCGGTTTTTTATCAACGTCGGGCGGTTGGATAAAATTAATGCAGGCGCCATCATTCGGCTGATATGCGACCAGTCCGGCATCCGGTCAAACATGATCGGCCAGATCGATTTGAAGCGGGAATTCTCTTTTTTCGAGGTGGAACAGCAGGCGGCCGGTAAGGTGCGCCAATTTGTAAAAAATGCCAGGCTCGACGGCAGAGCCGTCAAGGTCCGGGAGGTTGTCGAAAAAGATGAAAAACCGAGCGGATTTCATTAAACGCCATTTGAACGTGTGAACTTTTTTCTTCAGTTGCTTTAATACCCGTATCTATGAGTAAGTCTTTGAAATTTTAGTATAAAATATTCGAAAAGCCCTACTATGCCTCCCCATTGGATTTGCAATGTTTTTTATGCGCGGTCGATTTTGTTCAGAGGACGAATCAGGGGAATGAATTTGCGATTGGCCGTGGGAAAGGGGTAATCGTCAATGGCGTTGATCTTGATCCATCTATGATCCACCGGTCCGTTGCGGCGTACCCGGCCGTTGGTCCAGCGGCAGGCAAAGACATCCATCCGGATTAAAAAGGTCGGAAACGCCAATACGTTGTCTGGAGACATAGTTACCTGTTCTACCCATGCATCCTGTGATGCGCGGCATGAAAAAATATGGTTATCTGAACAGCACCGCCTGGTTATCCACAAGAATTTTCATATAAACCAGTTCCAGTTCGATCATCTCGTGATCTCCATTGCGAAGCCATTGGGCCAGCCAGGCAAACCTGACGGCAATGATGAATTCCGCCAGGTTCTCCCACCCCGCCTTTGAAATCAAACCGCTCCGGGTGAGTTTCATCAGAAACCGGGTCACCAGAGGGCCGGCCAGGGCGTCGGGGTCTTCGATTCCGATGCAGCCGATCATATTGGCCGCATCATACACATCGGGACGAAGGCCGCAAAACTCCCAGTCAATGACACCTGAAATTTCGGAAGCCCCCCAGATCACGTTCAGCACATGATAATCTCCGTGGCAAAACAGCCTGGGAATCCGGTCGTGAACCGCCATGAACCGATCTTCCAGGCAGTTTCGTGCCGGGGCCACCCGGATCAGGATTTCGGGGTTCTGTTGCGCGATATCCCGGCATATCCTTTGTACGTAATCCGCAATGGAAAATCCCCGGTCGGATGGCCCTTCCGTCGAGAACACCACTGCCCCGCGAGTCTTCCTATAAAAGGAGATCAGAAAGTCCGCCAATACTTCTCCACGCCACCCATCCATCACATAGTCCGGCCGGGGCAAAGTTGCCCCCGTGACATAGGGGGTGACCTGGAAATATCGTCCGTCAATCTCCGTCAAGACCGATCCTTTTCGGTTTTTCAGGGGGGGATGCACATGGGGGACGGCCAGATCTTTCAAAAGATGTTGATATTCCGCAATCCTGCGTTTTTTTACCGATTCTCCCGGAGCCAGCTCCTCCATGATATATTTGACCCGGGCAGTACTTTCCACCACCGTCCGGTCCAGGCTCCGCTCCGGACTTCCGGAGATGGCAGCATCCCCGTGAACAGCGCTCAATTCCCAACCATACTCCCGGGTGATCCGGTTCAAATAATCGATATCCGTCAAATCGCTCAAACCGTTCTCCATAACCAGTGCCTGAACG
>CAYQNS010000185.1:0-7349 GCA_964418755.1 uncultured Desulfobacteraceae bacterium | reverse complement strand
TCAAAAAACGCCATCCTAATTGCGCCTAACTTTGCATCTCACCGCGGGGTTCGGTCAGCAGTGCTGCGGCCATTGTGGAGTTCCGGGGACCGATCATGGAGCATATGCATACAAGACCGAATGTACCATCTGTGGCTATGTGTATGGAACAAATGGATCCGATATGCATGAAAGGCGATGTCCCGAATGCCAGAAAGGGGCTGCGGGGATAAAATACTGGAGGACTATCGGCGTCTAAACGTATGCGACCTCAGCAAATCGGCTGCGTAAGATAAACAGGGCAATACCCATCACGGCAAAGTGCAAACGAAAACTCACTGCCGCTGAAAAAACGGCAAAGAAGCGGCGACAAAAAGAATACATGACCATATTCATAAATGGAAAGCAGAAGCGGGTTAAGCGTCCGCCGACAATTGATGGAATGGATGTCGATGAATTCATCCGTAGAAATGCCGATCCGATATGGTTACATCAAAATGAAATGTGGGAGGACTTGACCGATGATGACGGGTCATGATTTCCCAACCAGCGGGTGAACTTGAGCGGGTATAAATAGCGGTTGATGCGGCATATACAAGAGGCTGCGATTTGGTGCTTGTAATTTATCCAGGACAGGAGGTCTTATGGACGAAAACATACAGGCGCATGTCGTCATACAAGGTCGCGTGCAGGGCGTTTTTTTCAGGGTGGAAACCCGGAAAGCCGCCCGTCGGTATGGCGTTACGGGGTGGGTACGAAACCTGCACGACGGTACTGTCGAGGCGGTTTTCGAAGGAACCCGCCAACAGGTTGAGCAGGTTGTTGAGTGGTGCCGCCAGGGGCCGCCCCTTGGACGGGTGGACGGGGTCGATGTCAAATGGAAAAGTGCTTCCGGAAAGTTTGGCTCGTTTGATATTGTGATCTAAATTCCGACAGGTTTCGGTGAATAGTAGAACAGTAGCGTAGTAGAACGGTAGAACAGTGGGACTAACCGGCTGCGTGCCGGTGCTCAATAACGCGCATGACTTTCCATTTTCCCTGCCGGTATCGCCAGATGGAAAGGATAAAAAGGGATAAAATAAAGGCAGTGGCACAGCCCCAGCTATAATAAAGCCCTTTGCCAAAGTATGTCACACCGATATAGATGGGGAAAATCATTACAACAAAAGAGATGATTCCCATACTCCACATGATAAATTTGGTATCTCCCGCTCCCTTGAGCAGCCCGGTGTAGATCATGTAAAACGCATCGAAAAAAACGTAAAGCGCCACAACTCGAAGCAGTATCACGCCTTTTCCCGACATTGCCGCGTATTGGGCAGTTCCTTTGTCAGCGGCAATGAAAAGATCCAGGAGAGGCCCGGGGGTAAATACAAATACAAAATCAAGGAGAAATATGTAGATCAGAAGGATACGCAGGGTCTTCCGGGCCGCAATAACGGCATCTGCCACATTGCCCCGACCCATGGCCTGACCGACCAGCGTGCTCACCCCTATGGAAAACCCCATGGCGGGCATGAATGCCAGGGAGTTGATGGACATGACGATATTGGTGATGGCCAGTTCTATCCTTCCGATCCGCCCCACCATAAAAGCGAAAAAGGTGAAGGCAAAGATATCCACGCAAAACTGCATGGACCCGGGAATACCGAATTTGAGCAGCCGTTTGAACAGTTCCCCATCAAACCCGTGCTGGGAAAAAACGCTGAAGTATTGATTGTTTTCCCGGGTAAATATCAGGGCCGCATACAGGATCAGCATCAACAGCCAGGCGCTGACCGTGGCAATCCCGGCTCCGAGGATGCCGGACTCGGGAAATATCCACAGCCCGTTAATAAGGGCATAATCCAAAGGAATGTTAAACAGCATGCCGATGATGCTGATGATCATCACCGGGCGGGTATGGCCCCGTCCCGAGTAGAAACAGGCAAGGGCTGCACCGGCAACGCTGATACCGCCCCCCAGGCAGAGCGTCTTGAAGTATACGATCTCAAGGTGCTGAATTTCGGGAGAATGGCCTCCGAGAATAAACAGCGGTTTTGCAAAAAAAGAGATCAGTGCGAGAATAATCCATGCAAACAGCGAGAAATACAGCCCCTGCCATATGCATCCGCCCACACGTTGGTGGGCCCCTGCCCCGGTATACTGGGCAATAAATACATTGAGATATCCGGCGACTCCCGTAAAAAAAGCCAGGAACAAAAAGGCCGCGATCCCGGCCGGCATGGATGCTGCGATGGCGTCAATGGAGTAATTGGCAAGAAACACCCTGTCCGTGAATTCCATGACGGTGGTGGCCGCCATGCTCATGACCAGCGGCAGGCTCACCGAGATGATCTCTTTGTAGCCGATATTTTTTTGGGACGGTTTTTTTATTTTCATACCGTATATGCCATACTTTGGGCGTTGGAACGTATATTTCGGGAATAATGTGTTTGTAAATTTGATGGCGTCGTAAAAAGAGATTAGGGAAGGGCAAGCGCTGTTTTTTCCTCTTTTTCGAGCTGTTTTTCAATCAGGAGCATCCGTTCGTGGATCATTTGCCGGTACACGGACAAAAGTTCTGGTTTTATAGGTGGTCCGCTTGTTTTTTTCACCGTGTTCGGGTTGATGGGTTTTTGGTTGATCCGGACCTCATAATGAACATGGGGACCGGTGGCAACACCGGTCCGGCCCACCCTGGCGATGATCTGGCCCTGCTCCACCAGTTCGTTTTTGCGGACAATCAATTTGCTGCAGTGGCCGTAATAGGTTTGATATCCGTTGGGGTGTTTAAGGATGATCAGCTTGCCGTATCCGGTTTTCCACCCGGAAAAGACGACTCTGCCCGAGGCGGTGGCAAAAATCGGCGTTCCCATGGGTGATCCGTAATCGATGCCGGTGTGTGCTTTATATTTTTTTGATACCGGATGAAATCGGCGGATGGAATACCCGGATGTCATTGTGCCGAATTTGACTGGAATTCTTAAAAACATTTTTTTTAAAGGGCGGCCTGTTTTATCATAATAATTTCCGATCCCGTTTTCTTCAAACCGGAATGCTGAGAAGATATGTTTTTTACCTTCGTACACGGCAGCGAGGATATTGCCGTATCGGATCAGGTTGCCGTCTTTGGAATATTTTTCGTACAGTACCATGATCCTGTCGCCTTTTCTGGGGTACAGGTAAAAATCAATGTCCCAGGCAAAAATATCTACAAATTTACTCACAAGCTGCTGCTTCTCACCGCTGTTTAAGACGGCGTTGTACAGTGAGGATTCAATGGTAAACGTTTTTGCCAATGTCTGTTTTTCAAGGGATATCTCATGCCGGTACACATCAAAGCCGCCGGCGCATTCTTTGTTTATTTCAGCCTCAAACTCATTTCTTTTTCCAGCCTGGTATACAAATCGGCAGAGCTGATTTTCTTCAGTGAAAAAAAGCCGGTATTGATCGTCAGGTTGCGCATCTCTGAAATCAAAAACATTTTTAAAGGCACTGGACAGGGCCAGCACCTGGGCAGGTGGAAGGCCGCAGGACACAAGTTCCGTGTACAGCGGTTTTTTATGAATTCGCCCCTCGATGACCTTGAGTTCAGGAACCAGGGGTGTCTCCTGTGAGTTTTCCGTGCATGGTTTCGGCGTTTCAACTGCCGGGGGACTTTCCGGCTCCGTTTCTTTAAGCGGGGCCGCTTTTTCCACCGGCAAGGCATTTTCTTCTGCTGATGCTAATCGGGTTTTGCTTCCGGTGAACATTTCGGCCTTGAAAACCATGACAGATAGGGCAATCAGGACCGCTGTAAGGATTAGTAATTTTCTAACCGGTTGACTCAAATTGATGGGTACTCCCTGTAATTGTAAAGTAATCAGCTCCCAAAGGGTATCTTTAGTGTCGTTCTGGCAGGTATCTATATCATACTGCCGGTTGAAATCAAGAGGCGCCCGCTGACCCTATTAATTGAAAAGTGAAAATTGAAAAGTGAAAACTTGTAGTATCGCTTCACTCTATCTATTTTTTACATAAAAACCACAATAATCAAAAGACAAATTACAAACAAATCACAATGATTAAAATTCCAAATTCCCAAACAGGGAGAAATCAAAATTCACGGCAATTCAAGACGATATGGGGTTAACCAGATGGCTTTTTGATCTTGCTTGAGATTTGGCCATTGTGATTTGGAATTTGTTTGGCATTTGGTGTTTGTAATGTGTGATTTCCGGTTTATCCGGGGTAGGTAATGGTGCCCTGGTTTGTAAAGCTAAGCGCTAATGGCTAACCGCTAACAGCTCAGGTCTCAGCTACAGACCGCCGACGGGCAGGAGCAGAAAAATGGCGATATCCCAGGCGGTATGGCTGACCACATTGATAACAATGGAACCGGTGCGGAAATAAAGATAGCCCCAGAAAAGTCCGCAGATACCGGCGGCCAGCACCAGCATGAGGTTGCCACTCCCGACATGGATCAGGGTATAAACAGCCGTTGCCAGGAGATAGCCTTTTAAGGGGCCCTGGTGGGACTGGAGACGCCGCTGCAGAAAACCGCGCCAGAAGAGTTCTTCACCGGGTCCGATGATCAGTGTCATTAAAAGGAGGATGCGTATCTTCGAGACCCCGGTTTTAAAGGCGTATACATCCTCTATGCCGCTACCGGCAAAGGGAAAAACAAACCGGGAAACGATATTGCCCCCCCAGAAGACAATATACAGTCCCAGGGCCGACAGGAGTCCGAAGCCGATTTTGACCATCAGGTCTTTGCCCACATCGTCTGAAATGTCATTCAACCCCTCTTTGTCCAGCAGGGCCGCCAGAAAAAGAAGCATCGTAATATTAGCGGACATCCACCACCAGAAATCAAAGGGACCGATGCCCCGGGTGATGAAAAGGGGAATGAACAGCGCCGTGGCCAGCAGGGTTATTGAGCCGGTTAAGATCATGGGAATATCAACGCGTTGAGTCCAAGTGCCAATGTACATAAAATACCAAACAACAGGTTGAGCTTGGCCGTATCGCCGTCCAGTGCAATGAAATCCTGCGGGTTTTCAGAGTTGAACCTTTGTTTGCCTTTTTTGATAAGTTTGAAGGCGATGGGGATCACAAAAAGCGTTATCAAAAAGGAGAGGGGCATCCGGGGGCGCAACCCGTCGGCCCAGGAAAGCAGGATCAATAAGAGGATGTATGCAAACGGCGCGAGCAGCAGAAACGTATAATAGGTTTCAGACGAGGCGTCTCCCAGGATGCCGGCCATTGTGCGGATGCCGCAGGAAGAATCGCTGCCGATATCCCGCCAGTTATTGGCATGCAGGATGCCCACAACCAGCAGTGACATGGGCACGGACCAGAGTACCGGGGTCCATGAAAGAAAGCCGGTCTGCACGGTCCAGGCCCCTAAAGATCCAAGGATACCGAAATTCATGAACACGGCCAGATCGCCCATGCCGTTGAATTTCAGCGGCAGGGGGCCCCAGGTATATAAAACGCCGATGGTCACGCCGATGGCTCCGATCCAGAAGATCGGCATGCCTACACGACTGACGATAAACAATCCGAGGACAGTGCCGGCGGCCATGAAAAGCAGGCCCACGCGCAAAGCCGTTGCCGGTGTGATCCACCCCCTGACCACTGCACCACTGACCGGGTTGACCTGACGATCGATCCCTTTTTTATAATCAAAAACATCGTTGAGCAGGTTGCTGCCTGTGTGGAGCAGCGCCATACCAATAAAGGCCGCCAGGAAAAGGCCAAAGTTAAAGGATGCTTTTCCAATGGTTACGGCCAGTGTGGTGCCGAAAATCACAGACATGGTGCTGGCAGGCAAGGCAAAGGGCCGTGTGGCCATCCACCATTTTTTGAACAGGGGCGGCACAGGCGCCTCATGTATGGTTTCGGTGGCAGAATTATTTTCATTTTTCATGGTGTAAACGCCTTTTTTATGTCTGTAAAAGCCTATTTTTATAATGGATTCATTCCTAAATCACAAGCTGAAAGTTGAAAGCTACAAGCCACAAGCTGAAAGCTCCAAGGTTCTCTATTTTATTGAAATAACCAGGTTGCATTGTAATCTGCTTAATATAGGGATCAAAATAGACAGAATTCCTTCACTTCTCACTTCTCACTTCTCACTTTTCAATTATCTCATTCCTCCCGTCTTCCGCCTTCCCGTTTTTATTTTTTTCCCGGGAAATCCGATAAACCATCTCCAATTCCCGGCAGGCCCGGTCAAACCCATACCGGAAAAGGTAATTGGTTACGGCCCTGCATGCCAGGCCAAAGGCCAGTTCGCCGGCCATGCCCGCCGGAGACCGACGCTTGATCCATCGCAGCATTTTGACGGGCCAGCGGCCCCACCGCCAGGCAGTCCAGGCCCCTTTGGCCAGATGGCCGGTCTGGCGCAAAAAGTCGCCTTCGGTGGCGGCCTTGATTTGAAACAGCCGTTTAAGCGAAATTCTGTACAAAGGCCTGACCAGGGCAATCCGACGACATTCGGCCATGGCTTCCAGCCAGGCACGGGTTCGGTCCAGGAGCACATAAAAGGTTGCCTCTTCCAGGGGAGTTTTTGAATCCGGGAAATTAGCGGCGGCAATCAATCCGGCCGCTTTTTGTACGGCGGTCTGCCATTCATCCCGGTCCGGAACGTTCCAGAGCCTGGCAGGCAGTCCCACCAGTTGGGTGCGGATGGCTTCTAGTTCGGGATCTGCAAGGGTGTCTTCTTCTTTGATCAGGGCTTCATAGGCATCCAGCACCGATTCACCGGCCTGCTCATCCTGATTGTTGTCCGGTGTTGCCATATCGTTTTGGGTGTCAAACGCATCGATCACTGATTGTCCGGTAAACAGATACAGGTCCAGCAGCAGGCACCGGCCCACCATTATCAGGGTCAACCGGCGGGACAGGTAGGCCAGCCAGGACAGGGGATCGGGCAGTACAATCCGTAAAACATGGAGGGCGCGGTTTAGCATCCGGCGGCGGGCCATGGCCCAGGCAAACACGGGGTTGGCATTGAGATCCTGATACCAGGTGAACATCCGGTGCAGCTGGCGGATTCTCAGGTGGCCCAAGCGGTTAAATGCCGGCCGCTGCAAAAGTCGTGCAAGATGTTCGGTGAGGCCCTGGGCCCCTGAGAGAAGTCGGCCGATGCTCAGGCAGAGTTCGGGCCGGGGGTCATCGGGGAAAAAAGCGGTGGCCACGGTGCGCACATAATCGGGCAGCTCTTTGATCTGATTCAGATCCGGCGAATTGCTTCGCCATATGGCTTCGCAGGTTTCGATAACCCGGCCCAATGCCGCTTCCCGGGGGCCTTCAGCCGCAGCTTTTGCCTGATACAAACCGGCAAGCTCCTGGCGAAGGGACCGTTTCCAGTGCAATATGCCCCGCACCCGCCAGAGCATGAT
>CAYQNS010000184.1:0-7465 GCA_964418755.1 uncultured Desulfobacteraceae bacterium | reverse complement strand
CATTACAATTACATTGTCCATGGGTTTGTTTGACTGTAAAAGATGTAATATTCTGGTTCGCTTCATTCTGTTGAATTATCTCCATTTCAATAATATTTGTAACTATTCAGCCACAGATTTACACAGATGACCGCAGATAGGTTTAAATACAAAACCGTACAAGGTTTTAAACTAAATTAGCCGCTACGAGGCACGAGCGTGCGTAAACAAGATTTTTTCTCGTTCCCACGCTCTAGCGTGGGAATGCATATCTCACAAAAAGCTGTAATAAACCTAAAGCCTGAAGATTAAATAATCAATAGAAAACCACCCGTTTGTTATTTGACATATTTATTTGCAGCAGGTAAGAATAATACCTGTAAGAACAAAGAACAAAACCTAACAAAACCCGAATATGGGGGGTAAAACATGCGTGTTACGTCAAAGGGGCAGGTTACAATTCCAATTGAGGTCAGAGAAAAAGCAGGTATCCTGCCGAATACAGAAGTAGAATTCGAGATTATAAAGAACAAGGTGTTTCTGAAAAAGGCAAAAAATCAGCCAAAACGCGGCAAGGATCTTATTAAGCAAATGCAAGGCAGAGGCACGGTAAAGATGACCACAGATGAAATCATGGCTCTGACAAGAGAAGAATAAAAAATGGAAATTCTAATTGACAGCAATATAATTCTCGATGTTTTTACAAATGATAAGATGTGGTTTCAATGGTCGTCCAAAACCCTTGCCCGATATGCTGATGATCATATCCTGGTGATTAATCCCATTATATATGCGGAAATATCTGTTCGATTCAATAATATCGAAGACCTTGAAGATGCATTGCCTCATAATTTTTTTTCAAGGCGTCAGATTCCGTGGGAGGCTGCATTTCTTGCAGGTAAGTGTTTTTTGAGGTATAGAAAAATGGGCGGCAAAAAACGTTCACCCCTGCCGGATTTTTATATTGGGGCGCATGCGGCTGTGGCGCAGATGTCGCTATTAACCAGGGATGTATCGCGTTATCGCACACATTTCCCAAAACTAAAGCTCATTTGTCCTGAATAAGGTTTTTTGTTGCAGATGGTTCTTTACCACAGAGATCGCGGAGAACATAGGGAGAAAAAGATTAATCACGAAAACACGAAAGTACGAAAACACGAAAAAGCTTAATATCTGATAAACATGGAGGTTACAGAAAATTGAAACCCAATTTCCGGAGAATAGCTTTACATCGTTCCCATGCTCCTGCGTGGGAATGCATAACCCCTTTTATTATAATTTTGGTTGTTATGCTTTTTATTGCAACCCCTGCCCTGTCCTACGTCCCTGACGACCTTGATTTTGTTCCCATGGGTGATGAGCAGGAATCGTCATACACATCTTCTGGGCGCGCGCCTTCGGGCAAAACATATACCGTTCCATCAATCAACTACAAAATGATATATATTTCTCCCGGCACATTTATGATGGGTAGCCCTTCCGGTGAAAAGGAACGAGACAGAGATGAGCGGCAGCACAAAGTTACCCTGACAAAAGGATTTTACATGGGTGCGACCGAGGTTACACAAAAGCAGTGGCGACAAATTATGGGCAGTAACCCGTCAAAATTCAAAGGAGATAATCTGCCGGTGGGGCAGGTTTCCTGGAACGACTGTAAGGAGTTTATAAGGAAGTTGAACCGGCAGGAGGGCGAAAATAAATACCGTCTGCCCACCGAGGCCGAATGGGAGTATGCTTGCAGGGCCGGGACAACCACTCCCTTTTTTACAGGCCAATGTATATCTACGGATCAGGCAAACTATAACGGCAATTACCCCATGCCGGGTTGTTCCAAGGGAAGATACAGAAAAAAGACCATAGATGTGCCGAGTTTTTTGCCAAATGCCTGGGGTCTCTATGACATGCACGGCAATGTCTGGGAGTGGTGTGAGGACTGGTATGACAAAAACTATCCATCCGGCCATGTTACAGATCCTGAAGGGCCGTCGAGTGGCTCGCACCGGGTGGAACGCGGCGGTAGCTGGGTCAGCTACGCGGGGTACTGCCGGTCGGCGTATCGTAGCTACGGCACCCCGGGCTACAGGTACTTCCTCCTGGGCTTTCGCTTTGCCAGGACACCTTAGATTTTGGTTTTTTAACTTTTTACCTTTTGATCCGAACGGCTGTAAGCCTTATTGCAGGCACAAGCAAAGCAAAGCTGCTATGTGCCTGCAATAAGGCTTACAGCACGCATTATGTACAAACTATGTTTTTAGAAAGTTTTTAATCTGAGGGTACAGGGGGCTTGGCCCCTGTACGCGGCAAATTTAAGAAATTGACTTTATATATCAGGAAATAGCAACCAAACGCCTGGATTTTGTGATGTATGTTCAAAATATTGACCATACCGTTTGATCGGACCAAGAAAGGTTTTGACGAAGACGGATTGAATAAATTTGTTTTGAATAAGCATGTCAAGAATTATCGTGCGGAATTTTTTCAGGATGGCGATGATAAATACTGGACAGTGTTTCTTGAGTATGATCCGGTTGTTGAAAAGATGTCGGGCAACGAAGCAGAGGGTTTTGACAAGGGACAGAGGCTACTGCTGGAACGGCTGAAAGCATGGCGCAAGGAGAGGGCGGAAAAGGACGGCGTGCCTGTATATATCATCGGGACAAACAGGGAATTTGCCGATATTGTACGCTCTGCTCCCAGAAGTTTGGAACAGCTCAAAAGCATAAAGGGCTTCGGTAATGCCAAGGTGTCAAAATATGGCAATGAACTCATTGAAATCATAAAAGGATTTTATGATAAAACATGAAAGAGGATTTTCCTATTTTTGTTAAATGGTTTGATGCAACCGACTGGATACTCGATACAGTTGAGAAATTTCCAAAATCTGTGCGATTTACCATTTCAGGGCGGATATCCAACCTGACGCTTGATATACTGGAAGGCATAGTTGAGGCTATATATACGAAAGACAGGTCGTATATATTGGACAGGATAAACCTATATATAGAAAAACTACGGGTTATGTTCAGGATTACGCATAAGAGAAAATATATATCTGCAAAACAGTACGAATATATAAGCGGGCTGCTTAATGAAACAGGAAAAATGACAGGGGGCTGGAAAAAAAGCCGATGAAGCGGACCGGATATCTTTTTGAGTCGATATGCAGTTTTGAGAATTTGTATAAAGCTTTTAGAAAAGCCATTAAAGGATCCGGTAAAACACAGGATGCATGCCGGTTTCACTTCAACCTGGAAAAGGAGCTGTTTAAGCTCAAGGAGGAACTCGAAACAGATTCATACCATCCTGCGAGATATCGGTATTTTAAGATATTTGATCCAAAGGAGAGGATAATCAGTGTGGCGCCATTTCGGGACAGGGTTGTCCATCATGCTTTGGTTCAGATACTTGAGCCTGTTATTGACAGGACATTCATATATGATTCATACGCCACTCGAAAAAACAAGGGAACACACAGGGCGATTAAGAGAGCGCAGCGCTTTTTGAAAAGCAATTATTATTACCTTAAAACAGACATCGCAAAGTATTTTGACAGTATTGATCATGATATTCTCTTGAACCTTGTTGAAAAAAAGATTAAGGATAAAAAAGTGTTTTTGCTGGTGGAACGGATTATCCGAAACAGCGATACAAGCAGGGGACTTGAAGCAGGAAAAGGACTTCCCATCGGAAATCAGACGAGCCAGTTTTTTGCCAATGTGTATCTTAACCCGCTTGATCATTTTTTAAAAGACAATCTGGGCGTCAAGCGCTATGTCAGGTATATGGATGACATGGTGGTTTTTTCCAGATCTAAGAAATATCTGAAGAGAATGTTAAAGAAGATGGAAATATTTCTTGCCGATTGTCTGGGCTTGGTGCTGAATTATAAAGCAACGATTTTAAATTCCCGGTTGCATGGTCTTCCGTTTCTTGGTTTCAGGATTTTTCCGAATCTCATAAGGATAAAACAGGAAAATCTTCAGAGAATGAAAAAACGGATGCAAAAGAGAATGGTTGAGTTCCAAAAAGATCTAATATTGGAAGAAAAATTTGTAATGAGCATGCGCAGCATGTTTGAGCATATGGGTTTTGCAGACAGTTGTCGATTAAGAAGCTGCCTCGTTCCCACGCTGGAGCATCGGAACGAGAAATGGGCTTCGCAAGGAAAAAACGACGTGTCACATGGGCAGGTGTCGTAAGGTGGCTCGAACCGGGTGAAACGCGGCGGTAGCTGGAACAACAACGCGAGGAACTGCCGGTCGGCGAATCGTAACAACAACACCCCGGGCAACAGGAACAACAACCTGGGCTTTCGCTTTGCCAGCACACAATATGCCGGAATCAATCTGTTTACGGATGGATTGAGAGAGCTTTTTGTGTCCAGATGCCTGTCCTGCTCCGATCATATTCGGACGAATAACATGTAAATCGCCGCGGTTGGTAGTCCAAACTTATGTGGGTCGAAAGCGGCGGCGGTTTAAAACAAAAATGATCGTTAAATTAAAAATAAACTTCTATTTTTCGTGTGTTTTGTGGAGAATTCTATTGTAGTAATGTTCAGCCCTTCAGGAGGACAGAGCAATGAAGCTGAAAACTTTGTATTTACTCTGCATGGTCATAATTTTTTCGGCATTGGCATTCATCCAGCCGGCTATTGCGGATTCACAATGCGCCCTGGCAAAAAAGATCGGGGAAAGGGCTGCTTTAAAGTTCAAGAATGACAAAACCGAAGGGTTGCGGTTGTTTATAAAGGCTCATGGTATCTGCCCTGATGACGCGGGCCTTAATTTTAATACGGGTCTCGCCTATTACAGATACGGCAATTTAAACGAAGCTGAAAAATATCTCAAAAAAGCGGTAAGCAAAGATGGCAACAATGGCGACTCGCTGAATCTTCTGGCATGGGTGATGCTGGAAACCGGTTCAGACAGAGAAAAGGCGCTTGAATATGCCAAAAAAGCCGCAAAACTCAGATCAAACTCTCCTGCCGTGTTCGATACGCTTATCCGCGCATACGCTGGAAACGGGCAATTATATAAATCTGTATTAATCGCAAATAAAGCTGGAAAAAAATGGCCCAGAGACAGCAGGATTGCCGCGCGCTATAACACCGTGGTTGATGATTATATAGCCTTCTATTTAAAGAAGGCAGAGGCTGGAAAGCAAAAGGAAGCTCTTGCCGGATTGAAAAAGATAGATTTTGATCCTGATGCTTCAAACGCCTATTGCTGGACGCTTTTTGCCGCAGGCAGGACAGAATCTGCGTTAAGCGAGGCAAAGAGGGCAAAGAATAAATTTCGTGGAAGCACAGCCCTTGGTGACACATTCGGTCAGATTATGGACAGGTTCATTCAGGCCTGTTATCAGAAATTTAAAGATGGTAAAAGGTCGGATGCAATCATGGCTGTCGATAAGATGAGAAATAAATATGCTGCGCACCAGGGATTAAACGAAGCCTATGACAGGATGTTTGCGGCGGTTTTAGACGAGGCGGATATTATTTCCGTGCCAAAACCCATGAGGATTGCCTCAAAAAGCAAAAGAGCGGGCGGCAGGAGCGCCGGACTGCTTGCCGGAATGCAGGGAGAAGGCGAAATAAAGGGGAATGAAGGGGATCTTCAGGTGGATGTGGATAAAAACATTCCAAAAGGAAAACAGAAAAATCCTCATGCCATAGCAGTTGTTATCGGCAATAAAAACTATTCCCGCTCAGGTTACGGTATTCCTGACGTGGATTATGCCGCAAGGGATGCCGCATACATGAAAAAATATGTGACAGACCTTCTCGGTTATGATGAAGAGAATGTCATCTATAAACTTGACGCAACACAGGGGCAGATTTCGAGGATATTCGGAACAAGGGACAATTTTAAAGGCGAGCTTTATAACTGGGTAAAACCCGGAGAATCTGATGTTTTTATCTATTATGTGGGCCATGGCGCGCCTGATCCGACAGGGAAGGGAGCGTTTTTGATGCCGGTTGACGCTTCCGCTGATTATATTTCCGCCAATGGCTACCCGCTTGACACCCTTTACAATAATCTTGAAAAAATACCTGCTAAAAGCATTACTGTTGTTCTGGATTCCTGCTTTTCAGGCACTTCAGCAGGAGGCATGCTTGTCAAAAATATAAGTCCAGCCATGTTAAAATCTGCAAGCCCTGTCAGAAAGCTGGCTAATGGCGTGATTTTCTCAAGCACGGGAAAAGACCAGGTAAGCCATTGGTATCCTGAAAAGCAGCACAGTCTGTTTACCTACTTTTTTATGAAAGGCCTCAAGGGCGAGGCCGACGAAAACGGGAACAAGGCAATAACCGTGGCGGAGATGGAGAAATATCTGAAAGACAAAGTTCCTTACAGGGCAAGAAAACAGGATGGAAGAGAGCAGACGCCGGTTGTTGTGGGGGATGGGTCGTGCGAGATGGTGAGACTGAAGTAGGGGCCGGTGATTGCCCGATGGTCGTCGTGGATGGAAAGCCACTCCCACAAAGTTGTTTGCCTGTGGGAGAGGCTATTAGCCTCGAAAGCGCAACCCAACATAGGCAATATATGAAACAGATACAAAACAGATCTATAATTTTCATGTTGGTTTTTGCTGCAACGCTGTTTGTTTCAGCAGGCAATGTGTCGGGCAAAGAGGTTGAGGGTGTTATCGGCAGAGGTGAGGCCGCAGTGGTGGGCATAACCGCCGAGCAGGGCCAGCTTATTGCGCTTCAGAGGGCGCGGGCGGATGCTGTTGAGCAGGCTGCAGGCACCAGGGTTCTGGGTTCCACGCTGGTAAAGGACAGCATGCTGGTTGCTGATTTCATAAAGACTTTCAGCCGTGGTTTTATAGTTGACGAGGATGTCAAATGGCTGCCTCTTGGGACTTTCAGGGAAAATGATACAAGCGCTCCAATTCCGGTGTACCGTGTTCAGATAACAGCCACGATTATGATTCCCGAAAAGAAAAAAGACCCGGGATTTTTTTTAAAAGCCTCTGTTAAAAAAACCTTCTACCTTTCCGGTGAAAATGCTGTTATCAAGGCAAAGGTTTCAAAAAAATCGCATATTGCTGTTTTCAACATAAGAGCAGACGACCGTGTGTCCATGCTTTATCCTGTGTCAAACAGGGTTAAAACACGAGCGCTTCAATACAGCGAGACATTTTTGTTTCCGTCCACGGATTCAGGACTGGTTATTGAGATGGGCACACTAAAGGGGCACAAACAGGACAGCGAGGCATTTATGGTGGTGGCGGTTAATGCGGAAAAAAACGCATCCTTTCGGTTTGCGGATTATTTTTCAGCAGACAGATTATATTCAGTGCCCGAGTTTTTTGAGATATACAGCAGGTTTGCGGAGATGGCCGTTGAAAAAATTCTGCCATATGAGGTGAGAAAGAGAGAGCGATAAGCGGACAAGTCTGTGGATGAATGATTATTTTTTATAATTTAACGGTGATATAATAGCTCTGATCGGCGCGTTGCAGCAGAATAACCATTGAT
>CAYQNS010000183.1:0-7507 GCA_964418755.1 uncultured Desulfobacteraceae bacterium | reverse complement strand
ATAGCCTTTTATTATAAATTCTGTCAAGAATGAAGACCTGACCCTTATGTTTTCTTTGTAGCGCATAATTCCAGATATGGAGAGTATTAATTTTAGAAATGTGGCTAATTTTGCTATTGATAAAGCAATGGATTTATTTGCAATCGATTTTTCACTTTTTGAACTAAAAAAAATAATTAGAAAAAGAAATTCTTCTAACTGTTTTATTCAGATATAGATGGCGATGAGCCGCGATATATATTTTCAATCCACTGAGGGGCTTCAGAATATCCGCCTCCCCATGAGTCATACTTGGCTGGAAAACCCTCGGCTTTAATTTGCTCTAAATTTTTTCCCTGAGCAATTTTCTTTTGAACAATTCCGATTGTTTCCAAAAGCATCCCGTAAGTCATTTGCAAGCCTTCAATATCTGTAATATCATAATGACCAGGAATGATTTTGGCATCATGGGGGATAGTGCTAAGAATCGATTCTAAATTTTTTACTAAACCTTCAATGCTGCCGCCTAAATCTAAATCGACGAAAGGAAAGCACACACACCCGGAATTTAACAGATCTCCTACATGAACAACATTCGAATCATTGAAAATAACGATTGAATCACTTACCGTGTGGCCATTTGGAAAGTGCACAATATCCACCCGCTCTCCATTGAAATAAAGAGATTTCCGGTCGTCAAAGGTTACAACATTTGTTAGAGCCCTAGTGGGGTCATGTTTTAATTGTTTCCAGACTTGATTATGCACAATTAGGGTGGCATTCTCTCCCAATGCAGCGTTGCCATGGGTGTGGTCCTCGTGAGAATGGGTATTGACGATATACTGGATCTCCTTCCCGCCAATATCTCTCAAGGTATTGCAAATTTGCTTTGCTAATGGTGCAAACTGTGTGTCCACTAGCAGAATACCATCCGGTCCAACAGACGCTCCTATATTACCCGCAACATCACCCGTGGCCTCTAGCATATAGATATTTTTTGAAATATGCCTGGTCTTAATTTGAACTCCCGTTAAATCTGGAATCATTTTTGTTCTCTCACTCCCTCTTTTGTTAATTCCTTGCCCAGTCTATTCAGTAGTATTCCATATGCTATTTGACCAAGATCAAAACTGGATAACCTGAAAAATTCATTGGGCGAGTGCTGCCGTTCATCCTGAAGGCCGAAGCTGAATACGATAGTATAGGCATGTAGGTATTCCAGGAAAAGAGCATTTACTGGTATCGTTCCCCCCTCACGGACATGATAAGGTTTTTTATTGTAAAGATCTTCTAGAACTGAAGCTGCGATGGACATACCAACTTCAGAGGCAGGTACTAAATATGGATTCGCCGGTCCGCCATCGCCCTTATATGCTTGCACCTTAACTCCTGCAGGTACAACTTTATCTACATGGGTCAAAACCAGATCTGCAATTTCTGAAGGGTTTTGATCCGGCACCAGCCTGCATGAAATTTTGGCGCGGGCTGAGCTTGGCAAGATGGTTTTTATACCTTCTCCATTGAATCCTCCAATTATGCCATTTACCTCCAAGGTTGGTCTGGCTCCGGAACGCTCGTAGGTGTTAAACCCGACCTCTCCGTATAGGCTCTTTGCACCAGTCTTGTTTAAATATTCGTTCTCATTGAAGGGTATCCGCTCTATTTGTTCGCGCTCTACATCAGTCAGAGGCCTAACCTTATTATAGAATCCGTCAATTGTGACCCGCCCGTCTTCATCATGCATAGAATCCAAAATTTTGGCAAGCGCATGAATAGGATTGGCGATCGTACCGCCATAAACCCCTGAATGTAAATCATGATCCGGCCCCTGAACGTCGATTTGAATTTCTGCCAATCCTTTGGTACCGAGAATCAAAGCAGGTTGATCCTCTTCCCACTGACCACCGTCAGCACACAAAACGATATCACAGGCCAGCATGTCCTTGTTGGTCATGATGAAACTGGATAACTGCGGGCTGCCGATCTCCTCCTGCCCCTCAAAAAGAAACTTCAGGTTGACGGGTAGAATTCCGCTTGTTTTCAGCATGGCTTCTGCTACTAAAAGTGGTATAAACATATTTCCCTTATCATCAGACGCCCCACGCGCATAAATACGGCCATCTCTTATCTCTGGCTCAAAGGGAGGGTTGTCCCAAAGGTCAAACGGCTCGGCCGGCATTGTATCGAAGTGACCGTATATCAATACAGTCGGTTTGCCTGCCGCGTGAAGCCATTCACCAAAAACCACCGGATGCCCATCTGTCGGTATGATCCGAACTGATTCAATCCCGGCTGCTTTCATTCGTTTATCGACCCATTCTGCAGCCATCATGACGTCACGTTTATGCTCGGACAACCCTGAAACACTTGGGATGCGTAGAAACTCAAGTAATTCGTTAATAAACTGATCTCGATGTTTTATCAGATAATTTTTCCACTCATTCATATTAATGCCTTCCCACTTCTCAAAAAGTGCTGACAGTTGCTCTTAATACGTAAATTTAGAACAGTTTAGTTTTAGCCTCCAGCAAGTGACATCTTGCCCAACCTGCATGCGTTTGGTGAATGCCCGGAGGCTGTGTGCGACAGATATCCATCACGTGGGGGCAGCGTACATGGAAGCGACAACCCGCAGGCGGGTTGGCAGGGCTTGGCACGTTACCCTCTAACACGATTCGCTTTCCCTTTTGGTCCGGATCGGGAAGGGGCGTGGCCGATAATAGGGCTTGGGTGTATGGGTGTTGGGGGGCTTCGAAAAGCGCTTCGCTCGCTGAAAGTTCGACGATCTCTCCAAGATAGATAACACCAATACGTGTTGCTATATGCTGCACAAGGGTCAAATCATGGGAGATGAACAAATAGGATAGATTATACTCCTTCTGTAATTGGATAAGCAGATTGATGATCTGCGCCTGCACGGATACATCCAGGGCCGAAGTTGGTTCATCCAAGATAATGAAAGACGGGTTTAATGACAGGGCCCTTGCCAGAATAACCCGCTGTGCCTGACCACCGCTTAATTGATGGGGGTAGCGATTCATAAATTCCGACTCCACACCGACCTTTTTGAGCAGATCTTCAACCTGTCCTTCTATTTCATTGGCGTCAAACTTTGAGTGGGTACGCAGGGGTTCGGCAACCAGTTCAAGGATATTCATGCGCGGATTAAGGGATGAAAATGGATCTTGAAATACCAATTGTATGTTGGGTCGTATGCCCCTGAGCTCTGATTTATTAAGCTTTAAAATATCAGTTCCCTTAAAAATGATCTCTCCTCGGGCCGGCTCGACCAGCCGGCAAATACCGTAGGCCAATGTGGATTTTCCGCACCCCGATTCACCGACGATACCTATGGTTTCGCCGGTAAATATCTGCAGGTCAAGGTTATTAATGACACGTATGAAATGTTTTTTCCGAGAAAAAAAACCCTCTTGCATACGGTATTCTATTGTTAATCCTTTAATGGTAATTAGGGGACTACTTGTAGAACTCATTTCGATTTCTCTGTTATTTGTTGTTTGATGTCTTCATGTAAAAAGCATACGACCTTATGGCTGAATCCGATTGATCCATTTTTAAATTCAGTCCATGGCGGCTGTTGTTCGCGGCAGATCTCCATAACATAACGGCATCGGGTTGCGAACGGACATCCGGGTATGTCCGTGAATCCGCTGGGAACAACACCCGGGATCGTGGCAAGGTCCTTTCCCCTGCTGCCGGGATGAGGCAGTGTGGCCAACAACCCTTGGGTGTACGGGTGTTTCGGGTTGTGAAAGATATCTCGTACGGTGCCTTGCTCCACGACTTTTCCAGCATAAAATACTGCCACACTATCACACGTTTCAGCGACTACACCCATATTGTGAGTGACAAAAAGAATGGTGAGTCCTTTTTCTTCTTTTAATTTGGTCAATAGTTCAAGAATTTGTGCCTGAATAGTTACATCTAAGGCTGTTGTGGGTTCATCCGCAATCAGTAACTCCGGCTCAGAAGACAGCGCCATTGCAATCATGGCCCGTTGCTGCATGCCTCCTGACAATCGATGAGGATAGCTTTTAAGAATTTTTTCCGGGTTCGGTAATCCCGTATCTCTAATAAGGCCAATAATCTTGTCAATATCCGCTTTACCTCTATTCTGTTTCATTACGGCGGATATCTGCTCCCCTATTGTGAAGAGGGGATTAAGAGCGGCCTGGGGATTTTGAAAGATCATGGCAATATGCTTGCCGCGAAATTTCCGGATCTCATGCTGATTTAGCCGGAGTAGATCCTCTCCATAATAAAGGATGTTTCCTTCCGTCACCTCTCCGGGATGGGGCACTATCCCCAAAATGGCTCGTGCCATCATTGTTTTTCCGCAGCCAGATTCGCCGACAATACCGAATATCTGGCCACGGTCTACTGTCAAACTGATCCCCCGCAATGCCTTTAATTTTCCGACGGGTGTATGGAAAACCATCCGCAGGTCTTTGATCTGCAATAATGGCTGACCCATTATTTGCCACCCCTTGTCTTGGGATCAGCAGCATCCCGTACCCCGTCGCCCATGAGATTGAGAGCGGTCACGGTCAGGAATATGGCCAACCCTGGGTATACGGACAACCACCATCTGCCGCTCAAGAGCAGTTCTCGTCCGTCACTCACAAGTACTCCCCAGTCAGCCGTTGGAGGCTGTGTTCCAAGACCGATAAAGCTCAAGGCCGCGGCCACAAGAATAGCAGACCCCAGATCGAGGGTCGCCTGGACTAAAACGGGTGTCATGATATTGGGAAGGAGATGTCTTCTTATTATTGTGTGGTCATTTTCACCAATCACAATCGCAGCCTTTATATAATTACGCTCCCTGACGGAAATGGCTTGACCCCTGATAATCCTGGCGTACCAAGGCCACCAGGTAACGGTGATGGCGATGATCGTATTGGTTATACTCGGGCCAAGGACGGCAGCCATAATAATTGCCAGCAGCAACGGGGGAAAAGCAAGGAAGACATCGGTAATCCGCATGATGATCTCATCAACCCAGCCACCGAAATACCCGGCCATGGCGCCTAAAATTGTACCTATAAAAGCGCCGATCGCAGTTACGGTAAATCCGATCATGAGCGAAGTACGCCCGCCGTAAAGAATACGAGCCCATAGGTCGCGCCCCAAATTATCCGTACCGAGTGGGTGCTGGCGGTTTGGGGCATTGAGCTTTTCTGCAATATTCGGTACTCCCGCACCCTGCTCCGGGTAAGGCGTCAGCAACGGGGCAAAAACGGCTAACAGGACAACCAGTACTAAAAAAATGAATGAGACCATCGCTACCCGGTCTCTTCTGAAAAACCATACCGCCGAGCCGGGCTCAATGCGTTGAAAAAGATTTCCTAATAACCGGCCGCCTGCCGTGAGGGGCCTGTTCTTAGTGTTAATGCTATTTTTTTCAGTCATCACAGAATGCACTTTAAACGATTCAGAATTTTCAGCATTTTATTTAACGTGAATAATACTTGTCTAATGTCTTGAGCCTTATGCCGCTTGACGGCATGCCAAATTTGACATCCGTCAGTCAAGTTGAATTCGAGGATCAATAACGGCCTGTAGAAGGTCCACAAACAGATTGATCAGGACATATATGACGGTTACGATCAACGTTACCGCCAATACCACGGGAAAATCAGCGTTGATTATGGCGTCGGTTATATATTTACCTAATCCCGGCCAGTTAAAAACAATTTCGATTAAGACGGATCCGGAAATGGAATAGGCAAAAACAAGGCTTATCACAGTCAAAGTAGGGGCAATGGCATTTTTAAGGGCAAACCGGAACAGGACAAAACGTTCAGGCAGTCCGCTAGCACGTGCAGCCATCACATAGTCCTGTGTCAAAACCTCTATTATGGCCCCCCGCAACATCCTGGAGATCAAACAGATGGGATAGACCGCCAGTACAATCGCAGGCATGATGATATGGATCAAGGCATCCTTCCAGGCATCCCAGTGGCCTGTTATGGCTGCATCAATCAAATTAAAGCCTGTAATGTGTTGAATAGGCTCAAAAATTAAAAATTCCCGGCTCAGGCGCCCTCCCAGAGGGAGCCACCCCAGCCAGGAAAAGAAAATCAACTGCAGAATTAGCGCAAGCCAAAAGCTGGGAATGGATACGCCCGAAATGGTCAGTACCCGCCCCAGGATATCGAGTTTCTTGCCCCAATGGGCGCCTGAGTATACGCCGATCGGTATTCCTACCACAATTGATAGCAGTAGGGATAAGATTACCAGCTCGAGTGTGGCCGGCAAAAATATTTTCAGATCGGTCAGAATCGCGGTTTTGGTCTTGAAAGATATTCCAAAATCCCCCTGTATGGTACTTTTGATATAACTGACGAACTGCGTAGGTATGGGCTTGTTCAACCCGAATTTCTCACGGGTTTCTTCTATTTTCTCCTTGCTTGCGCGCGGTCCCGTAAAAAGCCGGGCCGGGTCGGCCGGTACAAGACGAGAGATAATAAAAGTGATCGTTAACACGCCGATGACTACGAAAATTGCCAAGGCCAGGCGACGGATCAAATAGGCTAATCTGCTCATTGTTATTGCACTCAATATTAGACGGCAACCACCCTTGCTCCTTATGGACGCAAGGTGGCTGCCCTAATGCACATTTCTGATTTCTATCTTTTCAGTTTATAGTATGGAAAGACAGCTGTATAACCAGGCGAGAATTCAAAACCTTTCAGGTCATTGCGGATTGTATAGATTTGGGGGGCATCAAACATGAAGATAGCTCCCACATCATCCGCAAGCATTTTTCCGGCCTGCTTGAAGAGCTTGATTGAGCCTGCCCTGTCTGAAGCCGTCAGATCATCCGCTTTGAGAACCAGATCGTCGAACGATGGATTGGAATAATGGCCGAAATTAAAAAATTCTCCGGTATGGAATACGCTATAGAAAAAATCGGTGGGGGTTACATAGGTCGGATACCAATCTTGGCCCATGAAATCGAAAGCATGTTCCGGATCGTTCTCGGCTTTGGCGGTTATTGTGTTAAAGCTCAGCACACGTATATCCAACTTGATTCCTAGTTTTGCCAGCTCCGGCTGCCACAGCTCTCCAGCATTCTTGTACAGCGTGTTTCCTTCAGATGCCCAGAGTTCAAGCGTAAATCCACCATTAGGGTGGCCGGCATTGGCAAGCAGTTTTTTAGCCTTTTCCATGTCTTGTTCAACAGCGAGATCGGGGTTTGCGCCCCACATATTCTGGGGAATCAACCCACTTGCCCTTGTGCCGAGACCACCAAAAACGCCCGCCAGAACCGCTTTATACGGAAAACTATAAGCGAGTGCCTGCCGTACTTTCAGATTATCCAAAGGCGGTTTCTTAAAATTAACTTCCAGGAAGTAGGTCTGGAATACCGGCTCAATGTGCACGGCAACGCCCGGTGCCTTTTTGAGACTATCGATACTGTCATGATTGAGTTCATAAGCCACATCAATTTCACCGGATCGGAGCATCTGCTCGCGAACAGTGGCGTCGGGGATAATATCGAAAA
>CAYQNS010000182.1:1454-7532 GCA_964418755.1 uncultured Desulfobacteraceae bacterium | reverse complement strand
CTGTGAACGCTTACCTTATTTTTTTCGATTACGCAGATATTCGGCCAGATAAGCCAGGCCCACCAGAATAATCCCAATACCGATGACATAGACAATTTTCGCATCCGGATAAAAAAAACGTGACAACACAACGGCAAAGACAGCGCCGAGAATGGCGCGAATAACAAAAATATTAAACTGCCCCACAGTATAATCCTTTTATTTTAAATAATCTATGACCTCCTTTTTATATAATATTAGAACCCCTTGATGGTCAATGAATAGTTTGACAGCGGTTATGGTCCGACATTAATAAGTAACCGGAGCAGGCAAATAGGCCGGATCTCCATTTTTAAAACTTTAACCTTCTGTCTGATTAATTAATAAGAGAAATAAAAAATGAATTATTTAATCTTTATTCTTGAAATAGAAACAACAATCTGTTAAATACTCATTTTTCTTATGGTGGGTGTAGCTCAGTTTGGTAGAGCTCCTGGTTGTGGCCCAGGTGGCCGTGGGTTCAAGTCCCATCACTCACCCCATAAAAAATAAAAGGCCATTGCACAACTGCAATGGCCTTTGCACCTTTTGCGCCCGTAGCTCAGCTGGATAGAGCGCCGGACTTCGAATCCGTAGGCCGCCCGTTCGAATCGGGCCGGGCGTACCAAATAAAATCAAGGGGTTAGCTCACATTGGGCTACCCCTTTTTTGTTTTCAAACGGGTAATTGTGCCCAAAATTGTGCCCATCTGTGTTTCAAGATAAGCTTCTTGTTTTTGAGCGGCAAGTTTAAGATCAGCATCACTAACGATGTTATATCTATCAAAAACCGATCTTGTTTTGTGACCAGAAATCATCATGGCCACTTTTTCAGGTATACCAGATCTAACCATGTTTCGTACTGCGGTTCTTCTGAAATCATGGAATATTGGCCCAGCAGGCAATTTCCCTTCCCACTTATGGACATATTTTATAAATAATCTATATCCATAACCAATCCCAATCTTCCTGCAAGCAGTATTCCACGCTCTTCTGAAATTAACAATTTGGCCTGTGCCTTCATTATTAGGAAAAACAAAAGGGGTGATTTTACGTTTCCTTACTTTCCATTGATTCTGGAAAACCGCTTTTAGTTCCTTATCAAGATACACCGTTCTTGCATCATCATTTTTTGTTTTCCCAGCTTCAAGTGTGACGATTCCATTTTGAAGGTCAACGTTATTCCAGGTTAGTTTGGAAATTTCTTTATCCCTCCATCCAACCTTATACCCGAATGTGACAAATGGTTTCAGATAGTCGGGCAGGGCGTCTCGCAATCCAATAAACTGAGCATGTTCAAAAAAACCTTTGCGAACATTATTTTCTTTGAGCAATGGAATATAGAGGACTCTTGCAACTCTTGGTGGAGTCTGTCTCGCACCGAGATTTAGAATTCTACGAAGCGCGGAGAGTTCACGATTAATTGTGGCATTTGCTGCACCTTTCAAAAGGCTTTCACCTCCGCATTCCGGGCATTTTAATTCTCCACCGATATGAAATTCAGTATTGCACTCCTTACACCGCCATTTCATCCGGTCTGATACATATCCCTGAATTCTTGGCGTCGTTATATCTGGTATTCTTGTTTTTTTAAATTCTTTCATCAGGTGTTTGATGCAAAGCTTAGCTCTATCAAGAGATTTTTTTTTATTGATCTTATAATCAGTTAAATAATCCTCAGATAGTTCATCAAAAGTCACCTTGTCGAACTGTATATTTGGCACCAGGCCGTTTGCTATTTCTCCCTCCTTTCTGGCCATTATTTTCTTTGCGACCATTTTTAGAGTACTCTCGCTACTTTCCCGAAAACATTTACCGTTTCGATAATACTTAATCCACCAAATATCACCTCGTTTATACAAAGAACCCATGAATCCTCCTATCTGCCTTGACGGGCACAAGATAGGTTTAAATTGAATCCCATGTTTCAACAATGCACGCAAGAAAAAACAAACAATTCAATAGTGTATTTTATGTTTTTGAATAAATATTTCAATATCCTTACTGTCTATTAACATTTTCCTGCCAACCTGAATGAACGGCAACTTCCCGTCCCATATCTGACTCCTCCAAAACCATTCCGTCACTCCAATGAGCCTGACAAGATCCTTAATGGAATAGAGTCGTTTTTGAAAAATTGTATGTATTGGCTTGGTTGGCATTCTTTTATAATAATTTTTTATTTTATTTAATTCGGCATAAATTTCATATAGTTCGAATTTTTCAAAAAACCGTTAGCTTTTCGGTATGGTCTTCTGACAATCCTGCGCCATCATTTTTTTTATTAAAAATTCCATAACTTGTTCTCCAAATACTCACCTAATATTCCTCACCTCTGTCACTCTTGCCCCCATATCCTCAAAATATTTTTCCCAAAATGACAAATGGCGTTTCCCTTGGATATTTCCCAATTTATCTCGGCGTAAATACACAATTTCGACATTTACAGAATTTAAATTAGCTCTCACTTCATCAGCATAAGATTTTTTTGCAAAATATTTATAATCAATTGTATTTTTATAATGAGAGTAATTTGAAGTGTGATGCATCATGTCAGAAATGATTATAAGAGTTTTCTTTTGAACATCACCACCAAAATCATCACGAAAAGGCAATTCTCTGATCATTTCAAAGATTGGTGATTTTGAACCTGTACTATCAGATAATATGCTGTTCATACTTTCTTTAAGCGGTTTAGAAAAAAACCTATCAAACCGCATTTGTATTTTTTGGGGATTCTGATAAAGCTCGTTAGCATCTTCCCCTGTCCCAGGATTACACATTGAAAATATGGGTTCATGATTCACATAAATATTTTCAGTTAACGTAAAAATTGAAAATTTTTCAAACGGTCTTAGTTTATCTTTTTCTCTGTTAATGTAATCAAATATAAATTTTTTTTGGTCATTGCTTAAAGAATCTGTTTTGTCCAAAACAATAATAGTATGTGCAGAGACTTCATCCTGGCAAAATGTCTCTCGATCAAAAGGCGCTTCTTTTAAAACCAATGCTGATATCATTGAAGCACCAAATATAGACAAGCAGACCCCTATAATTATATAGCCAACAACTGTCTTATTCTCTTTACTCAATGTCTTCATTTTGACCCCCCATGAAAAATATTTAAATCAAGCCGTTTTTCCGAAAAAATTTGTAATACCTTCTAATGCTTTTTCGTTTATCTTTCTTAATCCATCATTTAATTTTTGTTCCTCATTATTTTGGATTTGATTAAGACAGGCTTCAATTCTATTGCAGATCGTTTTTTCTTCTGAAAGATCAGCTTGTAATAAATATTTGTTAAATGAATGTTTCTGTGAAAAATATGCGGGTGGATTACTGCTTCTTACGCGCATGTTGGCATTCCTGTATTCCCACAACACATTATTACAGATGTTTTCAGCCGATTCTACGAATTTGGCAAACCTTGACACAACTTTCTCACTTTGAAAAATAGAGTCCTTATAATTCTTAATTTTTAGTTTAGCATTTTCAGCTAAACTAACTGCTTGCCGGCTATGCTCATCGATAATTCGATTAATAGCCTTCATAGCATCGATTCTTTTCTCTCGATGGTTTGATGCATTTTTTAGTTTTCGATGCATTTCTCCAAAGCCAGGATATACATCATCAGATTTGTAACCTTTTATTAAAGCAGCAATTACAAACAGCATTCCTATTATCAGCAAATTCCAGGCTTCAAAATTAATTCCCAAAGGATCTTGGATTAAGTGAGGAATGGTGTTTATTTTCGCATTCAAGGGATCATCTTCAAGTAATGTTCGATAATGGGCCGCACCTAGATTAAACAAGAAAACAAAAAAGATATAAAATGCAGTGGCAAATTTAGCTCTAAATTGTTTTTTTGAGTCTATATAATTTTTATAGGGAAGAACATAAATTCCCATGAGCAAGGCTGAACCGATATTGGACAGTGAAATAAATAGTGCCTGAAACAAACCACCCAACAATCCCAAATCACTTGCATTTGCAAAGAAAAAACTGTTTACAATTGATTCAAAAAGAACAGCTAAGACAATAAATGCCCAGTGGAGTACGGCAGAGTCGGGATAAGAGGCCTCTCTATTTAATTTATTTTTGTAAAGAAAATATCGGTAATTACGCAATACGGCACCTTCTTCCTTTTTGGCATTATCCAAAATCTCATGCCACTCTGCATGCAGGCGAATAATTTTATGCTTTGCCGATTCGATTATCTGATTAAGTGAAAATCCTTGGATATCTTTTTCAACATTTTTCCGGGCTAAGTCTAATCTGTTCAATTCTTCCAAAGCCAAATGCCGTGAGTCCACTATGGAATCAGAAACATGGTCAACTATATTTTGTTGATATATGTCCAATTCAGTGTCAGCAGTTTTTGGGCTTTCATTCATTGCCTGGTCTGTTGCGTTTTCAGATAAATTTAACTCTTTTGAAATTGTTTTTGCGGTAAGCGTAAATGCTGTCATAGTAACCCTCCAATTAAGATTTGATGATAATTTTTTCAGGATGGCTTAAAAGTTCATGAGCAACACATGTTTTTAATTTATTATTTGGTTCAATTTTTTTATAGAGCTCAATATCAAGTTTGGTTTTAGTCTTTTTATCTGGTGTTGCGATAATTATGGCGTCACATTTATCCATGTCCTCTTGAACGTTAATAAATTCGGTTCTCATTGTACTGACACAAATTTCGATACCAATTTTTAACTCGCCATACCTTCCAAACAAATCTATTCTCTTCCCCCCAATGTTCTTTTCAACTGTCAAATCCGAGAACCCTTTGCCGGGTAAATGTTTTTTTAAATATCTTTCAAGGAAAAAATGTGTTGCCCCTGTTCCGCCTGACTTTTTAGGAGGAGTTTTGGAAATGGCATTGTAACCTTTTGGATTAGTAAGGCCATAAAATTTTGAAGTTCCGCCCCTGCCACCTGTTAAATTCAACCGGATAACATCAACTAATTGTTCCCTCTCAATGTATTTGAATATTTGATCTGATGCAGAAGCGCTGAGTCCAAAATCTTTGGCTCTCGCAGTTGAAGCAACATCAAACCGGTTAAATATGTCCAGAAGAATGTCTTTTGATTTCTCAAGCTTTTGATCCGGTTTGGATTCTGATATTTTGTTGATGGTATACTGGGGTATACTTTGCGATGATTCTAATAAAGGGTTCTTAAGAATGTTTGCAGGTTTAACACTTTTTAATAAATCTTTGATTCTTTGATCGTTTGCATTAACTTCATTGATCTTTCTTTCTGACAAATTCTTAGGTTTAACAAAGGGGAATATGATCAATTGAGGGAATGGATACCTACCACCCAACCTTATTATACCCTGGCCGACATCAAGGAAGTTGACAATTTGTGCTTGATTAGAATTAAGCCCAAGTACATTTATCATCTCCCGTCTATCCTTTTGGCCAATTTGACTCATTCCAATAATTGTATATGCATTGCCTTTAACGACATCCTTAATCGTGGATATGCATTGATCGGCAAGTACCATGCCTTCACCGTATTCTCGTAGCCTACGTATACAACTAATGATATAAGACTCTCGACTCATACTTCCCCCTTTCCGACAAGATGAGCTGCTTCGTCGAGAAAGAAGACGTGACGCAATGAACCAAATGACATTGGTCGTGCCTCTCGGTAAGAGGCTATGGCCGCCATGATCATAGAAATTATCCAGTATTGTATTTCAGATGACTTTATTCCGACCAACTCTATACAGACAGGGTGTTTAAGCATTTCTTCTATGGGTATACCTTCATGAACGTTAACCATTTCTTCCAATGTGATACAGACTGCCTTAATCTTGCTGTGGATACCGTTGATATACCCTCGTTCATTTATTGGTATTCTTTCTTTCAGCCGTTTTTCAAGTTTCCGGTTAAGATCATGCATAGTTGGAAAACCAGATGATTCTGATGTATTATCTTTTTGAAACAGCCGGTTTTGAACAAACTCTGTTAAAAAGAGCTTTGATGCTGTTCGCAATCCAAAGATTTCTGTTGTTATTTCACTAAAGACCATGAGCCATTCTTTGAGCTTAACACCGG
>CAYQNS010000182.1:0-1354 GCA_964418755.1 uncultured Desulfobacteraceae bacterium | reverse complement strand
CTACGGGCCTTTAATCTCCAAAGGCCTTTTTTAGCATGGTTTCCAATTACCACACCGTTTTTAACAGTCGAATGCATTCGACAAACAGGGACACCCGTTAAATCACAGGTAAAAAGACATTGGGTGCAAATTAGTCTTTTACATACAAAGCAGGTGCCGGCGATTTCGTTGATACTTTTCGTGACGTGACCACAGGCAAGTAACGGGCTGATAATCATATTCCTATATATAATCCTGCCAAATTGGTCTGGAATAATTTGAGTAATGTTACCCCCGACAAAACCGAGAAATTCGACCGGGATTATTATATGTCCACCACTTTGAAAAATTACACGTTCTAATTCAACTCTTGAATGCCCTGAAACTGCAAGAAGATCAATCAGGCTGTTAATTGGGTTATTTTCCATTTTACCTCCGTTTATGGGAATATGTTTCCAGCTGCATCAAAAGCCCAAGAACTGAATTCATAAAGAAATCTTACTATTGCCGGAAGGATGATTATTAAGGCTGATAGACCTATTCCATACATATAGAAGCTGGAACCTTTTTTAAGGATATCAGTTCCCTTTTCTAAATTTTTCCCGGTCTTGGTCTTTATCCCCTCGTCGAACTGCGGCATCCATTGGGTATTAAAATCGGGGAATCCGGTATCCTGAACTGGTGGGTGATAAATTTCTTGTTTTTGATTTTCAAAAGGGTCCATTGGGCACCTATTTTTAATCGATCAATTTACTGAGTTAACAATGGTTATAGTCGGTTTTTATTTCTTTTCGGGGGTCTTCAAGCCCGGCAATACTGTAAACTTTACGAATAGCCTGATCACCATATTCAGATGTGTTTTGTTTATAAATAGAGGAAATGTCTTTCTCGTTAAAAAAAATTGCGATAAAATTTTTATCATTGTTTTTTATAGTATCCATATTTGACCTATCCAGACCTTTTGAAATTATGGCGATTAAGCAGACTAATTGGCCGTTTGTTTTTGAGATTTGTTGTATGTTTTTTACGGCGTATCTCCTTTTTGTTTTTGTGTAACTCGCAAGCTATTTTTTCTTGAATTTTATCCCCCCTAATAATTATCTGCAGAAATAATTCGGAATAATTCCCAAATTAACAAAAACGAATAGTTGAAAATCAAAGATGGAAGGTTTGTAAGATATAAATCGACAATTATTTATGGCTGTTATAAGATAAGCCCCAAAAATTGGGGATAAGCCCCAAAATTGGGTGTCACGAAAATTCATGAATGGGAAAAACTTGGAATTATTAGCACAAAAAGGAATTGATTGTATAGGAATAGTATAGTGGACCCCAAAAACGAGACAGTGTGTTAAGGTGTGTTTCCAAGAAAAAG
>CAYQNS010000181.1:0-7779 GCA_964418755.1 uncultured Desulfobacteraceae bacterium | reverse complement strand
TTCCGAGATCACTGTTTGCTCTGAAGCTACTTGACGGAGCTTTTTCGAAGAAAAATCGCCCTGTAATCCTTCGGTTATGGCCGTTTGCCAGGCCGGCAGACGGGATGAGTCAAACGGTTTCGGCGGTATGGAAGAGGCCTCAAAATGGATCATCAGAATATCGTCCGTCTGTTCTACAAAATAGGGAACGGATTCACGCATCCGGATGGCAACGGTTGTTGTATTACCGGAACTCTGGGACGGAACGATCATATCCACAGCACTGGGGAACCGGGTGGTAATCAAGGGCCGTTGGCGGTATTTGGGAATGTTGGTTTCCGACAGATGCAGCGCCAGAGTCTTATCGGCTGTTTTTACAAGCGTATACTCAATCGGTCTTGTTGTGCCGACAATAATGGTTGATTTACCGGCTTCTTCGCTGGAAAAATCGATCCGGTTGACCCAGGCCGGCCGGGTCGCCTTACCACCCTGATTCACTACGACCGGGGTCGTGGACAAATTCTTTTTTTCAACACTTGCTTCGACTTTTTTAGAACCGGACGTATCGGATGCAGTATCTTTTATTTTCAATGAAGAAACTGCGTTTTCTGCCGTTGGCGTATCGCCCTTATCGACTAAACCGGTCTCTGATATCTTTTCTACCAACGACCTGGCAAACACAATCTTCAGATCTGCATCCTCACGAACGACTTTATAGGAGACATCGTTTTTAAGCGAAATGTTGATTCGGGCAGTATGCCCGTTTTCAGTCAACTCTGCGGTACTAATGGCCGTAATTGTTTCATTGCCGCCACGGAAAGGTTCCATTGCACTTTCAAACGCCGTGGCCGGAAAATAGAGAATCACCGCCAGCGGCGACGGCTGCTTTACAGAGGTATAGGTCAACGGTGCATTTCCCTGAACAGCCACGGTAACGGTATCGGAATCCTGGGTCATGCTGATGCTGCGAATCAGTTTGATTGCCGCAGTTTTGTCAATATCCTGCCCGCTTTTACCGGCAACCTTGTCGGATGCGCAGCCTGTGAACAGCGTCAGTAAAAACAAAAGCAGGGCGGTCAAAATCGTGCTTTGGAATAATTTCATAATTTTATGGTCCCTCTTATTCTCCTGGAGGTTTCTGAAGTTTTAGTTCCCGGTTTTGCAATGTCACTTTACCTAAAACATTTTCAACCTCTTCCTCAACAATTACCCGATCTCTTAATATTTCGTGGACCCGCCCGGATTTTGTGCCGATAAACGTTCCCACCCGGATGACATAGCCCTTTCCGGAAGCTTCCGTAACAATGGCCCGACTTCCACTGGAAGCTTGAACAATTCCTTGAAGTGTAAGCTGGCTTAAATCGACTTTTTCAAGCGGCGTGAGAGGCATCCGCCGTTTTTTTTCTTTCCTTTTTACACCGGTGGCAATTGCGGAACTGCCTTTCAACAGGGGAATAAAAGGATCAATCTTGCCAATCGAATTGTAGGCAAGTTCGACCTTCGGCAAAACCGATAGACTGGATGCCGCTTTCTGTTTTTCCACGCCCGGTTTTTCTGTCTTTACCGTCTGTTTTTTGATTTCCGTAGCGGCATTCCGTTTGACCATCTCCATGTTCTGTCCCACGATCTTCTTACTGACGACCTGGGGCTGCCCGGGAGGATCTGTTTTATCTTTGCACCCTGCAAAAATAAAAAATGAAAAGAAACATATAAAGCAGGCAGTATTTCGTAAAAAGGCAGTGTTTTTATACATGATTTAGCGTTTCTTTTTCTTTTTTTTATCCGCTTTGTTTTCAGGCGGTTTTTCAATAAACTTATAGGTCATGGCCGTACATACAGTCAAAAGTTTTTCATTCTCTTTCCGGGGCACCATACGAATATTTTTTATATTAACGATTCTGGACAGGCTGGAAACCCTGTCAAAGAAAATGGCAACGTTGTGATAGTTACCGATGACTTTGATCGATATGGGAATTTCAGCATAAAAGTCCTTTTTGTTCTCTTTTTCCGGTTGAAACAATAAAAACTTAAGGCCGGAGTCTTGTCCGGAGCGGGAAATATCGGCCAGTAGAGACGGGATTTCCTTTTTTTCCGGAAGTGCTTTCCTGGCAATTTTAAACTCGACTTCGGCCTCTTTCATCTTGATTCTGTACGCTTTGATCTTTTGGGCATTGATTTTGGCTTTGTTCAGCTTCTGGGCCAGCATCTCCTGTTTGCTTTCCAGTTGGTTGATTTCCTTATGCCTCGGGATATAGGAAAAGTAAACAAACGCACCGATTAGAGCAACAAATGTTATGCCGCCTATCAAAATTCTCTGCAGTTTAGAAAATTTTCCAATTTTGTCAAAAATAGAATCAACGGATTTATTCGAAATCTTGGCCGCTTTCATTATTTTTTTGCCTTCTTTCCGGTTTTGTTCTCGTCTTTTGAGTGTGTTAAGGAGGCTTTACTGCAAATAATTTGAAAACTTTTCAAATCGGTATACTTTGTAATAGAATGTTGTTTCAGTGTTTTTAAATTAACACTGCTGAAAAGCTTTGAGTTTTCCAGGCGAACCATGAAATCCGCCACCGTTTTATTATCCAGAGCAATCCCGCTGATATTCACCGTCAGGCCTTTTGATTCAAAGCTGGTGAACCACATCCGTTTTTCCACGACCATGCCTGTCATGACATCCAGCAGATGAACGGGCTCTTTGCGGCTTTTTTCAAGCATCTTGATAACTTCTGTTTTACTTTTTAACGTATCAAGCGCTTTTCTGATCTGGGCGATTTCCTGATTAATTTTATCATACTTGGCAATCTGTATCTGGGTGTCCTTGATTCTGGAATTCAGGTCTGAAATACGTTTGCCCAAATTAATATTGTACCAAACCAGAATAATGACGACAAGGAAAAATGAAAGAAAAAGAACAGATACCTGACGGCGTATGTTTTCTTTTTTTCGCGCAGCCCTGAAAGGAAGTAAATTAATTCGTATCATTTATCATCAACTCTTCTTATTGCAAGCCCCATGCAGATAGCGGCCTGGGGTGCTATCCGCTCAAGATATGACGAATCAAAACGAGCATCATTAATAATAAAACCGGCAAAAGGTTTTATTATTTCCACTTCGGCCGAGGTTTCAGCCGCCAGCAATTGGCGAAACTCACGAATATTTCCACCGCCGCCGCTGAGTACGATTCGTTTGATCTGGTCATCGGGGTAGGTCGAATAAAAAAAATCCAGTGCACGTCTTATCTCTGTACACCAGTCCGCAGCCACGGATGCAATAATTTCCGTTAAATCCTCAGGAGAAATCGCCTCTTTTTCCTCCCCGTACTTAATCTTTTCGGCTTCTTCCAAAGTGCAACCCAGCAGGGAAACAATTTTTTGATTGATCTGGCTGCATCCCAAAGACACATCCCGCATAAATACGGAAGAATTCTCCTTCAGAATATTCAGAGAGGTCTTGCCTGCGCCGATATCGATCAGGGCCACATTTTCGGCCCCGGCATCATAGGCGGTTTTAAAAATGTTCTGAAGCGCAAATGCATCTACATCGATAATACATGGATTGAGTCCGGCCAATCGAGTTAAGTTCACATAGTCGTTGACCATTTCTTTTTTTGCCGCAACCAGAAGGACGCTCATCTGATTGGGATTGTTTTCGTTGGGCCCCAATATCTGAAAATCAAGATTAACATCGGTAATGGCAAACGGAATATATTGCTCTGCTTCAAATTGAATGGTGTCCTGAAGCTGCTCTTCTTCCATCGTCTGGACATTAATCTTTTTTACAATGACCGAATATCCTCCAATCGATATGGCCACGTTGTGAACTCTCAGATTATAGGTTTTAAAAAGCTGACGAATTGAATCGGCTACGCTTTCAGGATCTTTTATCGAACCTTCCACAATGGCTCCGGGGGCAATATCAACCATCCCGAATTTTTTCAGACTCAACCCTTTTTTTGTCTCTGCGACCTCACCGGCTTTTATGGTCCGGGAACCTATATCAAGACCGGTAAGATGATTTTTATTTCCCAAAAACATGATATGCCTTTAATCACCGAACACTTTTTTGTTGTCAGCAATATTATACCCTAATGCCAAAATAATTTTCCGCCTGGTTTCCATCCTGCAAGGCATCCCTTTTTCAATACGGGTAATTGTAAGAGGTGAAACATTGGCCTTTCTGGCAAGTTCCGCCTTGCTCATCAGCAAAGATTCTCTAATTTTTGTTACTGCACTTGTGCCCATTCTTAAAATCTCTCATGATCCACGTACTGTTTTAGCGAACACACTATCCATGCCAGGCAAAGGAGGGAAAATAATGCAAACTGAATTGAACTGTTATGGCATTTTTTTATGAATATAATTATAGAAAAAAAGTTTTGTCAAGTAATTTATATATAATTATAGCTAAATTATAATAATTTACATGATATTGTAGTATATACAATTCAAATATACCATATGGAGAGTTTTAAAAAATGGTTCCATTGCCAACTACTACGATTTTTTTAAAAATTTTCCCGTTGAAACAAGGCGGCACAAATAAATGCAGAGATGCCCAACCCGGATAAACCGAAAGCAAATTGAAGACTGAATATTTGTGATATCTGTTCGGATCGTTGAAGAGGTATCTTCATAAAATCAAGCTTAACCTTGACTTTGAATAATAGTTTTCATATATTGATAGCATAATAAATTTGCAATATTTACAATACAGTTAACTCGTTATGGCCGTTGCGGTAAAGCTCCCGAACCGGCAAATGCCGGCTGCCTATCCCTTGAGCATTCACAAACTATTTTATGAAAAATTCAAGCCATAAAGAGAAGGTCAAGCCGTTTCGACTGGTAAAATATTTTTCCTATTCGAGCCTCATTGTCATGTTTCTGGGCACCATTGCACTTTCAGTGTTTAACACGCATTGGGCCCGGACCATGCAGCGCCAGAAAAGTGAAGATTACGCGCTTCTTCTGATAGAGAACCTTAATCACCAGGTTTTTTTGCAGTTCATAATTCCGGTGGCATTGAAATTCGGAAAAATCCAGTTGCGCAAACCCGAACAATTCATGAGAATGGACAAAATTGTCAGAAGCACACTGCATAGCTTCAATGTCGATACGGTCAATATTTTTGATATGGACAACATTGTTTCCTACAGTTTTGATCAAACACTGATCGGCAAAAAGGACCTCGGGGGAACCGAATATATGAAGGCATTGACCGGCACGTCGTCATCAAAAGTTGTTCAAAACGGCAATTTTTTTGAAATTCTGCTTGGAATCCCCAATCACATAAAAGTCTTTACATTCGCACCGCTACGCGCTGAAAAACCCTTATCCCACATATCCGGCCCGGTACTTGGCGTTGTTGAAATTGTACAGGATATTTCAAAAGAATATAAAACCATTTTTCGATTCCAGATATTTATTTTTCTAACCATCACTTCTGTAATGAGCATTCTCTTTATTGCGCTCCTTTTTGTAGTAAAAAAAGGTAACGCCATAAGCCTGCAGCGCACCCATGAAAGAATACTGCTGGAAGAAGCCCTGAGCCGTGCCAAGCACATGTCTTCCCTGGGTGAAATGACGGCCGGCATTTCCCATGAAATCCGAAATCCTCTGGGCATTATCAGCAGTTCGGCAGAACTGCTGAAAAAGAAAATGGCCAAGTTTGATCCGACCAATACGATTCCGGATATAATTGTAGAGGAATCCAACCGGTTAAATAATATCATCACCGATTTTCTTAATTTTGCAAAACCGATAAACCCGGATCTGAAAACATGCCGGGTGGACAAAATCATTGATAAAAATCTGGCTGCCCTTGCACAACATATTCAAGATAAAAATTGTGAGATTAAGGTAAAGTACGATGACATCCTTCCTGAAATTATGGCCGATTCCGACATGCTCTACCAGGCGTTTTTAAATATCCTGATAAATGCGATGCAAACCATGCCGGAGGGAGGCAAAATCCGGATAGAAATAGCGTCCGATAGCAATACCGTCACTATTTGTTTCAAAGATGAGGGGCCTGGAATCAGCAAAGAAGTTATGGAAAAAATATGGAACCCGTTTTTCACCACAAAGAGCCAGGGAACCGGCCTGGGACTTGGTATTGTAAAAAATATTATTGAATCTCACCGGGGAAGCATCCATATCCGTAACCGCTCTTTGATCGGGACCCGGGTAATCATCGAATTACCCGTATCAATTTTACCAGGGCCTGATGAAAAATAGGGCGCCCGTATCAAAGAATGGTACCCGAATTAATTTAACAGTTGCAAATGGCTGTGTTTTAAACGCTGCCCCGATAACACAGGATTGATACCATGAATACCATTTTAATCGTAGACGATGAAAAGAATTATCCGCTTATCCTGAGTGCCGTTCTTGAAGAAGAAAACTTTGAGACCCTTACCGCCAACGGTGGCCGGAAGGCGCTTGAAATACTCAGCAATTCGGATGTCGACCTGGTACTGACCGACATGAAAATGCCCGGCATAGATGGAATCGAACTGCTCGATCATATTAAAACCAAAGACCCCGAACTCCCGGTCATTATGATGACGGCCCACGGCACCGTTGATAAGGCGGTTGAGGCCATGCAGAAAGGAGCATACAATTACATACTCAAGCCTTTTGAAAATGACCGCCTGATACTGTATGTAAAAAAGGCCATGACCATGTACGATGTGGTGAAAGACAACCGCCGTTTGCGAGATGATATTGAATCCCGATACAGTTTCGGCAATCTTATCGGAAAAAGCAAATGCATGCAGGATGTTTTCACGACCATTAAAAAAGTCGCCCGTTCAACCGCGACGGTACTCATAGAGGGCGAAAGCGGCACGGGCAAAGAACTGGTGGCCAAATCAATCCATTTTAACAGCCCCCGCCGGGACAAGCCTTTTATTGCTGTAAACTGTTGTGCACTGACTGAAAGCCTATTGGAGAGTGAATTATTTGGTCACGAAAGAGGCTCCTTTACCGGAGCTGTGGCCATGAAAAAGGGCCGCTTTGAACTGGCTGACGGCGGAACCTTGTTTCTTGATGAAATCGGCGAACTACCGCAAAATCTTCAGGTAAAGCTTTTACGTGTCCTGCAGGAGAAAACCATAGAACGGGTGGGTGGGGTGAAGTCGATTGCCGTCAACATAAGGGTTCTTGTTGCAACCAACAAGAATCTGAAACGGGAGGTTCAGAAAGGACATTTCCGGGAGGACCTGTTTTTTCGGTTGAATGTGGTCAATCTGGTTCTGCCGCCCTTAAGGCAGCGACCGGAAGATCTCCATATCCTGACAGAACACTTCATCGCCAAATATACCGATGAACTGAATACCGGCATACCGGCCAAAACAGTGGATAAGGCGGTGGAAAGGCTTTTCCACAACTACCGCTGGCCCGGAAATGTGCGGGAGTTGGAAAACGTGATAGAACGGGCACTTATCATGTGTCCGGGCAACACCATAACAAGCTCGGATGTACCCAAGGATTTAAAAGACAGTATACAGTACAAGATACTTGCAGAGATACCCGGCAATGCCAAACTGTATGAAACACTGACCATGATTGAAAAAAAAATGATCCGGAGATCTTTAAAAATGACCAACAACGTTCAGACACATGCCGCGGCATTACTTGGCATCGGCAAAAGCGGTCTAAATCAAAAAATCAAAAAATACAACCTGGAAATAGATGCCGGAGACTAAGGATTCGCGGGCTGCAGCATTGTAGCATCTAAATTGAGCGATCAGCAGTTAGTTTTTAGCAATTAGCACAATAATTTCAATATATTGTCAAAGGT
>CAYQNS010000180.1:0-7827 GCA_964418755.1 uncultured Desulfobacteraceae bacterium | reverse complement strand
CCCTTTGTGCTGGAGAGGTGGCCGAGTGGCTGAAGGCGCTGCTCTCGAAAAGCAGTAAGCGTTTACGCGCTTCCAGGGTTCAAATCCCTGCCTCTCCGCCATGAAATTACAGGTATTCAGGGGTACTTTGGGGGTGTCCGGGGTTCTGGTTTTTTTTGGCATCAATACCTGCAACGCAGTATTTTGTTATTCATTTGTTTAAACGGAGAGATGTCCGAGCTGGCTGAAGGAGCACGACTGGAAATCGTGTGTGCTGTTAATAGCGGCACCGAGGGTTCGAATCCCTCTCTCTCCGCCATTAATTTTAAGTTATTGAGTTTACGGTCCTTATGATGAATCGATTCGGATACGGCTCAATATACCTTCCCCGGCATTACCTCATGGGTTGCATCCAGGCGCATATGAAATAGAATCAGGTTGGTTTGAACCGGGGGCGTTATTCAGCCTGTCATGGCCGGGTAAGACCGGCGGGTGGAATTTTTTTTATGGCTTACCTTGTACTTGCTCGAAAATATCGCCCACAGACTTTTGATGAGGTCGTTGGCCAGGCCCATGTGACCAGGACCCTGACCAACGCGATTACGGCTGGCCGGGTGGCCCATGCCATTTTATTTACGGGGCCCCGGGGCACGGGCAAGACCACTATTGCCCGGATACTGGCCAAAGCCATGAATTGTAACCGGGGCTCGTCCCCCGTCCCCTGCAATGACTGCCGGTCATGCCGGGAGATCACCGGCGGCAATGCCGTGGATGTGTTTGAAATTGACGGAGCATCCAATAACAGCGTGGATCAGATCCGGGAATTGAGGGGAAACGTCAAGTACATGCCCGCCCACAGTGCCTATAAAATATATATCATCGATGAAGTGCATATGCTGAGTATTGCCGCATTTAATGCACTGTTAAAGACCCTCGAAGAACCCCCCTCGCACGTGATGTTCTTTTTTGCAACTACAGAGCCGCATAAAATTCCCATAACCATTCTTTCCCGGTGCCAGAGATATGATTTGAGGCGAATCGATATTGAATCGATTACAGGCCATCTCTCGGAATTATGCGACAAAGAGCAAATCAGTATACCTGTGCAAAGTCTGGAACTGATCGCACGGGAAGCCGGCGGCAGCATGCGGGATGCCATGAGCCTGCTCGATCAGATCATGAGCTGTACACAAGGCGCAATTGAGCCGGACAGGATAGTGGATATTCTCGGTGTCATAGACCGAACGGTTATTTTTGATCTGTCATCTGCGGTTTTAAGCGCGGATTTGCCCAAAGCACTTGATATCATAGATGATGTCTATGAGCACGGCCATGATTTGAAGAGACTCTATGCCGATTTGACGGAACATTTCAGAAATCTTCTGGTGGTCAAGTGGGGCAGGCGGGTTGAAAAGCTGGTGGATCTGCCGGCCCATGAGATAGAACTGATGACCCGGCAGGTGAAAGATACGTCCGTAACCTATTTGAGCCAGATATTTGACCTCTTTTTTCAGGAGGAGGCATCGATCCGGTTTGCTCCTCAGCCCAAGTTGGCGCTTGAGATGATTTTTATGCGGATGCTTTTGGTGAAACCAGCATTGCCCATTGATGTACTGATTGAAAAATTGGACCACCTGAAGAAAGATTTCGGCACTTTACCGGGCAAAGGGCTTTCGGAAACCCAGGCCGGGTACGGTTCAAACGGACCCATGGCCGCAGTGTTGTCCAGTGATGCGGGTGCAGGAATGGAAAAAGAAACACCCCGGCTCTCTGTCCGGTCTGCAGCCGTGGCCGATACTGAAAAGGTACCACTCGCAGCAAAGGCCGTTTTAGAGTTTGATGCGGCCGATGATCCTGAAACCCTGTGGAAAAAGGTTATTGATGCCGTGGCACTGAAAAAACCGTCGGTGGCATCAAATATGGCCAAATGCCGGTTGAGGAAAGTTAAAGACAACACGCTGGAGATCGAAGTCAACGGAAATGGTTTTATCACCAAGATGGTCACGAAAAATCTGGCGACGGTCACACAGATCTGCAGTGATTTTTTCGGCCGGGACATGCAGGTTAAATTATGCAAAAAGGCGGATGTGGCTACGGGAACTCCAGAGGAATTGTCCCAAAATGGTCAACAGGAACAGGAGACATTAAGCCACCCCCTGGTTTCGGATGCCATTGAAATTTTTAATGGCACACTGGTTGATGTTAAGAAATTGTGACCGCGTTCGGCGTCGGGCTCGTAAGGTCGGGCTGTAAAAGAAATTTGGGAAAGCAACCCGTAAACGGTAAATATTTTATGATTTTGTAAAAATATAGGAGGAACAGGTATGAAGGGAATGGGAAATATGATGAAGCAGGCCCAGAAGCTTCAGAGCAAGATGTTGAAGATGCAGGAGGAACTGGCCGGAAAGACTGTGGAAGCATCTTCCGGCGGTGGCATGGTGAACGTAGTTGCCAATGGCCGGCAGCAGCTGGTCGATATCCGGATCGAAAAAGAGGTCGTGGATCCGGATGACGTTGAAATGTTACAGGATCTTGTGCTGGCTGCTGCAAACGATGCATTGGATAAGGCTCAGGAGATGGTTTCAAGCGAAATGGGTAAGTTGACCGGCGGAATGAATATCCCGGGGTTGATGTAGCCTGTGAATTGTTTTAATGGATCTATTATGTAAAGTAGACTTATGAATCACTATCCAGCATCAATTTTGAATGTTATAAAGCATCTTTCCCGGCTGCCGGGGATCGGTGAAAAAACCGCCGAACGGCTTACCATGCATATCCTGAAAGCTTCCCGCAGTGATGCGGAACAGCTTGCCCGAAGCATCATTGGTCTGAAAGACAAGGTACAGCTATGCTCTTCCTGTTTCGGGCTGAGCGACGGTGAGCTGTGCAGTATCTGCAGGAATCCGGCCCGAAACGCGACTCTGGTTTGTGTTGTCGAGCAGCCGGCCGATATGGTGGCCATTGAAAAATCAGGTGCGTTTCAGGGCTTGTACCATATACTGGGCGGATGCCTTGCACCCATGGACGGAATCGGGCCGGACGATATCAGAATCAGGGAACTGCTGACCAGAATTGCTTCCGGCTGTATCAAAGAAGTGGTTCTGGCAACCAATACGAATGTCGAAGGCGAGGCCACCGCGGATTATATTTTCCAGCGCCTTAAGAAGCAACCCGTCAAAATAACCCGGATTGCTTCGGGAGTACCCGTTGGCGGTGATTTGAAATTTGTTGATCAGGTTACTTTAAAAAGAGCCATGGAGACCCGCCATGCCGTATGAAAATATCACCCCTGCGGATATTTTCAACTGTCAAAAATGCGGCGACTGCTGCCTGGGCTATGGCGGTACTTTTGTCACCGAAGAGGATATAGAAAATATTGCCGGATATATCCATGCGGATCCGCAATGCTTTGTTAAACAGTACTGTCAGATGTCCGGCAGCCGTCCGGTTCTGGCCCAGGGCGAAAACGGGTATTGTGTATTCTGGGACGGGGAGTGCACCATACATCCTGTAAAACCGAGGATGTGCCGTAGTTGGCCTTTTATTAACGGCGTACTTATGGATGTGGAGAACTGGTATGTAATGGCGGCATCATGCCCGGGCATCCGGACCGATATCCCCGCCGATATTGTAAAATCCTGTGTCCAGGAGGAACTTGATCGCATGCATCGTAAGCTGCCATAAGAGCTGTCCACAAGACCGTTTCAGGGGACGGATCCGTTCCAGTCTTGCGCATCAATAAGCTTGTAAACCGTATTCTCCTGATGATCCGTCAGGATACATTGAATAATACCGCTTTTTTCAAGCTGCTTTAACGCTCCAATCAACTCTTTTCTTGCGCCGTTCCATACGTTGGCCAAATTTTTTGTGGAAATCGGCGTGTCCGTATCTGCAAGGTTGCAACATAAAAGATATGCGGAGACCGCGGTTACTGAAAATCCCATTTTGAAAATTTTTTGGCTCATGGACGGTGTTGACCGGGACTCATTCATGGTCTATTCCCTTGGAAATGTTTGCATTCAGGCGCTTATATTTGATTTTTTTCTCGATAGGGCATAATCGTTATTTGAGAGTTGGATATTGTAATTTGAAATTTGTTATTTTCGGTTTAGGCTTGTGCCGTGTATTTGGGACCGACAATTAAAATATCTGGTTATCCATAAAGCTAAAGTGACAAAAATTTAATTGGCCAGAAGACAATATGGAGAAAAACCGCCTATGATTTCTTTGTAAGTTGTTTTAGTTGACGAGTTTACCTGTTGAGCAATTCGCATCATTTTTTTAAACTTGAAACAATCCTTTACGTCAATTGAATCCTCAGTAGAAACCTATTATTATACTCCTTTTCAAAGGGAGGATCAAGAAAATAGTCAGTAAATCAATTTTTCAAGTCGGATTTTATATGTTTTTTTGAATAATGGTAATGTTGCGCTTTGGGTAGGGAATTTCAACTCCGGTTTTGTCAAACTCAGCTTTAACATTGTCGGTAATATAGGAGATCGTGTCCATCCGTTTGCGGGCGTCATTAATCCATACCCGTAACTGGAGGTCTACGGAGGATTCACCGAAATTGCGTACGACAACTTTTGGAGCCGGGTTTTTAGCTACCCAGTTCACAGCCTCGGCAACTCGTATAATTGCGGCTTTGGCGGTTTCCAGGTTTGACTCATAGGCGATTCCGATATTGATTCTGACCCGAATTTTAGATGAAATAATCGTGTAGTTCACGATATCACGGGTCATAATTTCATTGTTGGGAATGATGATGACGATATTATCCGTTGTTTTGATTTTCGTGGCCCGCAGACCGATATCAATCACATCGCCCCAGGTAGAACTTCCTGCAGGGGCACTCCATACCTCGATTCGATCGCCGATTTCAAACGGGCGATCGATAATCAGAAGAACACCTGCAATCAGGTTAGACAGGGTGTCTTTGGCGGCAAAACCTACAGCGACACCTAAAATACCGGCACCGGCGATAAACGGCATGACATTTATGCCCAGTATATCAAGCGCCAGGATAATTGCGAAAGCATAAACAATGACCCCTGAAAATTTGTTGAGCAGGTCAAAGATGATATTGTCGACTTTGGTGTCGGTTTTTTGGGCGATGCTACGTTCCAGATACGTCAGTGTGATGATGAAAAAATCTTTGATGGGTGCGGCAATTAAAATGATCAACAAGGCATGAAATGGATTTTTTATAAAGGTAAGGCCAAACATCCGGATCAGATATGTTCCTGCGATAAGAATTAAAAAATAGCGAATGGATTTACGAATGATAATAAATAACTCATCGTTGATATCAAACAGGCTGAATTTTTCTAGCCGTTTTGCAACAACGGAAAGAACTTTTTTTATAATCACCCAGACTGTGAATGTCACTGCCAGAACCATGAGGGTTTTTAAAAAAATGCCCGGCCAGGTTGTTTGTGCATCGAGAAGTTCAATCAATTTATTGAATAGGATATGCCATGTTTCCATAAAATCTACTGCCCATTTTTTGTTGAATTATGTATATGGTATTACAATTCATAATTTGTTCACGCGGCATCTGAAACAAAAGATGCTTTAAAAAATTCACGATTCAGCCGGGCGATATTGACGATTGAAATTTCTTTGGGGCATACGTTTTCGCATTCCCGTTCGTTGGAGCAGTTGCCGAAACCACAGGCATCCATGGTACGAACCATATCTATTGCACGCTGAGCCGCTTCGGGCCGTCCTTGGGGCAGCAGGGCCAGTTGGGATATCTTGGCGCTGACAAACAGCATGGCCGATGCATTGGGGCAGGCGGCCACGCAGGCGCCGCATCCGATGCAGGCGGCCGCATCCATGGCTTTTTCGGCGGTTACCTGGGAGATGGGGATGCTGTTGGCATCCGGTGCGCCGCCGACATTCATGGACACATATCCCCCGGACTGAATGATTTTGTCCAGAGGGCTGCGGTCGATGATCAGGTCCTTGACGACTTTGAATGCTCTGGCCCTGAACGGTTCCACCACAATGGTATCGTCGTTTTTAAATTTTCGCATATGCAGTTGGCACAGGGTCATGGCTTTTTCAGGGCCATGGGCAGTTCCGTTGACCACACAGCCGCACATGCCGCAGATACCTTCCCTGCAATCGTTGTCAAATTCAACGGGTTCTTTTCCATCCAGGGTCAATCGTTCGTTGACCACATCCAGCATTTCCAGAAAGGACATGTGGGTATGGATGTCCTTGACCGGAATTGTTTCAAACCGGCCCCTGTCCCGGGGTCCTTTCTGACGCCAGACCTTCAGCGTTATATTGATGGTATTGGTTGCATGTGTCACTTGTAACTCCTTTGCGTTAATTCAACATTTTCAAAGGTCAGCGGTTCTTTATTCAATTTCGGTTCTTTTCCGTAACCGGCATATTCCCAGGCAGCAACATGGCGATAATTTTCATCGTCACGCAGGGCTTCGTTTTCTTCGGTCTGGGATTCTTCACGCAGATGACAGCCGCAGGATTCTACGCGTGCCAGGGCATCGACTGCCATGAGTTCGGTAAATTCAAGACAGTCGGCCAGCCGGCCGGCTTTTTGCAGGCTGAGATTGTAGTCCCTGTCGGTTCCCGGAACCAGAAGATTTTGCCAGAACTCTTCGCGCAGGGACTGGATTTGCCCGACAGCTTTTTTAAGCCCGGATTCGTTGCGGGCCATACCCACGTGATCGACCATGATTTTGCCGAGTTCCCGATGGATATTATCGGCGGTTCGTTTGCCGTTAATGGACATCAGTTTTTTTATGGCAGTATCTGCCTGATGGGCGGCATCCGTAAAGGCCGGATGCTCCGTTGTGACATTTGAAACGCCGGATTCGACCAGGTAGGGGGCAATGGTGTAGGGAATGACAAAATAGCCGTCCGCCAGTCCCTGCATGAGGGCGCTGGCCCCCAGGCGGTTGGCCCCGTGGTCTGAAAAATTACCTTCGCCCAGGACAAACAGCCCCGGAATGTTGCTTTGGAGCTCATAATCCACCCACAACCCGCCCATGGTATAGTGGGATGCCGGATAGATCATCATGGGAGTCTGATAAGGGTCTTCGTCAATGATGTTATGGTACATGTCAAACAGGTTGCCGTATTTTTTCTGGATTACCTCTTTGCCGTCGCGTTTGATGGCATCGGCAAAATCCAGGTAAACGGCATAGCCGGTCAGCCCCACGCCCTTGCCGGCATCGCACTGTTCCTTGGCGTTGCGTGAGGCCACATCCCTGGGCACCAGATTGCCGAAGCTGGGGTATTTTTCTTCCAGATAATAGTTCCGGTCTTCTTCGGGGATTTGGCTGGGCCGCCTTTTGTCACCGGGATTGCGCGGTACCCATACTCTGCCGTCGTTGCGCAGACTTTCACTCATCAACGTCAGTTTGGATTGATATTCACCCGTATGGGGGATGCATGTGGGATGGATCTGGGTAAAGCTGGGATTGGCAAACAGGGCACCCTTACGGTAGGCCTTGAAGACGGCCCCGACATTGCAGGAGGTGGCATTGGTGGACAGGTAGAATACATTCCCGTAACCACCGGTGGCCAGTATCACCGCATCGGCGGCATGGCGCTCCATCTCTCCGGTTATCAGATTGCGGACAATGATGCCGCGAGCCTTGCCGTCGACCAGAACCAGGTCAACCATTTCGCGGCGGGTAAACAGTTGCACTTTGCCGGCGGCGATCTGGCGGGACAGTGAACTGTAGGCCCCTAAAAGCAGCTGCTGCCCGGTCTGGCCTCGTGCGTAGAATGTACGGGACACCTGGGCGCCGCCAAAACTTCGGTTTGACAGGAGCCCGCCGTATTCTCTGGCAAAGGGCACGCCCTGGGCCA
>CAYQNS010000179.1:0-7833 GCA_964418755.1 uncultured Desulfobacteraceae bacterium | reverse complement strand
AGATATGGGTAAAAACGAAGTTGAACGATTTCTGAGCTATCTTACGGAAAAAAAGAATGTTGCTGCCGCAACCCGGAAGCAGGCATTGAATGCATTAAGATTTTTATACAAAAAAGTGCTTGATATCGATTTGGGAGAGGGTATCGCCCCAACGCGATCAAAGCGCAGGATGAACCTGCCTACCGTATTGACCCGTGCCGAAGTTTCCAAACTGCTCGGCAATATGAAGGGCAAACACGCTCTGATGGCGAAATTATTATATGGCTGCGGTCTCAGGCTTATGGAATGTGTTCGATTGCGGGTCAAGGATGTGGACTTTGGCCAGGCCCGGATTTTTATACGAAATGCAAGGGGGGGCAAAGATCGCACAGGCATTCTGCCTGATTCCATAGAACAGGAATTACAGGAACAGATAGATTATGTTGTTGGATTACATGAGGCGGACCTCCGGGAGGGGTTCGGGGAGGCTCGCATCCCCGAGGCCCTTTCCCGCAAAGCCCCCAATGCATCCAAAGAAACCGGGTGGCAGTATGTTTTCCCTGCAAAAAAATTGTCAAAAGATCCCAGATCCGAAAAAATCATGCGGCATCATGTTATGGAATCGGGGCTGCAAAAGGCGGTCAAACAAGCATTGATCAAGGCAAAAATTTATAAAAAGGCCGGGTGCCATACGTTTCGTCACAGCTATGCCACTCATTTGCTGGAAAATGGGACAAATATCCGTGTGGTTCAAAAACTTATGGGCCATGCCGATGTAAAAACCACCGAAATTTACACCCATGTCATGAAAAATGATATCGATTCAGTTAAGAGCCCTCTGGATACCCTATAAACATAGACCAAAGAATCGGAGAAGGGGAGGGGCCGTTATGGATTATTGAATATCCTGCTCTTTGACTCCTTCATTGCCGGTGATAGAATCATCGGGTACCGTGTTTTCAGATGACTCAGCGGGTTTGGGGGTGAGCGGGGCAGGTTGAGCAGGCGCTATGCCTGCAATTTCGCTGAAATCTTTTTTCAGAGCCTCGATCCGGTTGATAAAGATTTCTATTTTATCGTCATTTCTGTTCAGCAGGGTAGTCAATTCATCCACCTGGTTTTGAAAATTAAAAGATTGCTTGTCAAGTCCTGCTTTCATCTCTTTTTTTGTAAGCCTGCGGCCTGAAACGGCAGCCAGTTCCGAAAGGGAGCTCTGCAAATCAAGAATTTTTTTACCAATCGATTCCAGGTCCTGCTGGAATTCCGCCAGTACTCCGTCATATTCGCTGTCCATGCTTTGGAGCATAGAGGGGAATTTTTTCATATCCTTCTGAAGTGCAACGACTGTGGCAGCCGTCTTTTTTTTCAGACTGGAAAGCGCTTTCTTGTCGGCCTTGGACGACTGGATTGTCTGTAATGATTTTTCTACAGATGCAGCGGACTTGTGCTGGGATGCAGCGGTTTTGTCCAGGTCGGTTTTTACCGATGCCACGGAATTTTCCAGGGCGGTTATTTTATTTGAAAACTTATCTTCGATTTCAGCATATTTCACCGATAACGAAGAAAATCTGGACTCAACGTCCTGAGAAAGGGCTTCAAACCCGCGGGAGCCGCTGACATTAAAACCACCCACCTGCTTTTTGATGTCGATATATGCATAAGTGAGTGCAAGTGCAAGCAGGCAGAGTGTAAAGAATGACATAAACGTAATGCGTCTGCGAAGCTTTTTTATTTGCTGGTTTTCAACTTCACGATTAAAAAAAGAACGCGAGGGCTCATCCTCGTCGATGCGAATTTTAAAATCAGATTTGTGGTCCTCATTCATGGCAGCTTATTCCCATTCAATAGTTCCGGGCGGCTTTGAGCTGATATCATACACGACCCGGTTTATTCCCTTTACTTCGTTAATGATTCGATTGGATATTTTCCCCAAAAGTTTATGCGGCAGTCTGGCCCAGTCGGCCGTCATGGCATCCTTGCTGGTTACGGCCCGTATCGCCAGAATATTTTCATAGGTCCTTTGATCGCCCATGACCCCGACGCTTTTTATGGGCAACAATACACCAAAGGACTGCCACAACTTTTTATAATACCCGCCGGCTCTTATTTCTTCAAGCAAAAGTGCATCCGCTTCTCTTAAAATGGCCAGACGTTTCCGGGTAATCTCTCCAATGATCCGGATGGCAAGGCCCGGTCCGGGAAACGGCTGGCGCCAGATGAGCTCTTCAGGCATTTCCAATTCCGCTCCCAGCAGACGAACTTCGTCTTTAAAAAGATATTTTAAGGGCTCGACAAGCTTGAGTTTCATTTTGCTGGGAAGCCCCCCGACATTGTGGTGGGATTTGATAACGGCCGATGGCCCCCCAAATGCCGATACCGATTCGATGACATCGGGATACAGTGTTCCCTGGGCCAGAAAATCAGCACCCTTGATTTTTCCGGCTTCCGCTTCGAACACATCCATAAAGACTTTCCCGATGATTTTTCTTTTTTTTTCAGGATCGGTAACGTTGGACAGAGCCTTTAAAAAAAGGTTGCGGGCGCTTACAAATCGGATTTTAATTTTCAAGTGCTGCCGCAGTATCTTTTTGAGCTTAATGGCTTCATCCTTGCGCAAAAGACCGTTGTCCACAAAAATGCAGGTAAGATTTTTCCCGATAGCCTTGTTGATCAAAACAGCGCTGACCGATGAATCGACCCCTCCGCTTAATCCAAGGATCACTTTTTTATCCTGTACGGTAGCCTGTATCTGGGAGACCGCGTCCCTGGCAAACGATTTCATGGTCCATTTTTTTTTACACCCGCAGACGGTGAACAGAAAGTTGCGCAGTATGGTTTTTCCCTGGGCCGTATGCTCAACCTCGGGGTGAAACTGAAGTCCGTAAAGATTCTTTTTTTTGTTGATCACTGCCGCAATCCGGGTATTTGCCGTGGATCCTGCAATGGAAAATCCCCGGGGCAGTTTTACAATGGAATCGCCATGGCTCATCCAGCATTTTGTTTTTTTGTCGACATCTTTGAAAATGCCTTCCTGCTTTTTGACCTCAAATTCGGCAAAACCGTATTCGCGCTTCCCGGCATGTTCCACAGTGCCGCCCAGGGCGTCGACCATAAATTGCATCCCGTAACAGATGCCGAGAATCGGAATTTTTAAATCCAGAACGGCCCGATCGATTTTCGGACTGTTTTTATCATAAATGCTTGACGGCCCTCCCGACAGGATGATGCCGTCGGGGTTAAGATTACGGATGGCATCCATGTTGATGGAGGGCGGTTCGATCTGACAAAAGACGTGAGCCTCTCTGACCCTGCGGGCAATCAATTGATTGTACTGTGAACCAAAATCAATGACAAGTATCATAAAAACCTCGTAATAGGTTGCCGACAATTCGCCCAGTTTTTTTGCAAAACAAATTATCTAAAAAGATACGGCACGGGTTTTCCCTGACAAACACGATATCAAGAAAATGAAAACTATTTTCCAACCTTGATGAAAGTTGCCAATTTGCCCTGCAACTTATCATTTTTTACCATCATCAGGGCGGTTAAACAAATTGCGAAAACAAAGTGAATATGTTAGAGAACTTGGAAAAAGTCAACTTTATTTTAAGGGTGAAGGGCAGGGGAGTGATTCATAGTTGGGATACTTCCAATATTTTAAGTGATGAATAAAAATATTTTTACACAAATCTATGAAATCCAGACACCCCGTGAGGCTGAAGCTATGATTGAACTCGGCGTGGACCGAATCGGCAGCGTCGTTACGGGGCGGAATTTATGGAAAATTCCACAGATCAGGGAGACGGTTGATCTTGTGGCGTCGACCAAAGCCAAAAGCAGCTTGATCATGCTGTTCAGAAACCAGGATGATATCTGTCGGGCCCTGGATTATTACCGTCCGGATATTGTTCATTTTTGTGATGATCTGGTTCACTGTAAAATTCAAGGGGTGGCCTGTGAAATTTTTAAAATACTGCAGCAAAATATCAGACACCGTTTTCCGGAAATAAAAATAATGAGATCGATTCCCATCGGCCAAAAAAATATGAGCAAAAAAATTCCAACGCTTGAGCTGGCAAGGGATTTTGAGCGTATCAGCGATTTTTTTCTGACCGACACGTTGCTGTTTGACGAAAAAGATTCTGCTGCCGCAGAACAGCCGGAGACCGGTTATATCGGTATTACCGGCCAGACGTGTGACTGGGAAATGGCTGCCGATCTGGTTGCGAAAAGCACAATTCCGGTTATTCTTGCCGGTGGCATTACGCCGGACAATGTATATAATGCCTTGCAGGAAACCTTACCTGCCGGCATAGATAGCTGCACGGGTACAAATGTCCAGAATCCCGGGGGAAACCCCGTCCGGTTTAAAAAAGATACCGATAAAGTCCGCAGATTTATTCAGGAGGTCCAAAGGGCTGGACAGGACTTGAAAACGGCGTAATTAATAAATAATTTCAGGAGGAATAAAAAAGATGTATGAAAGCGGTGACCTTAGAAAAGGTCTGAAAATCGAAATCGATGGCGATCCATATGTGATTGCCCAGTTTGCATTCGTAAAACCCGGAAAAGGCCAGGCGCTCTATAAGTGCAGACTCAAAAACATGATTACCGGCAGCCAATTTGACAGAACGTATCGATCCGGGGAAAAATTCAAGGAAGCCGACCTGGAAGAAGTTGAGATGGAATACCTTTATTATGACGGGGGCAGTTATTGTTTCATGAATACCGCCAACTATGAACAAGAATTTTTAACGGAAGATCAGATCAGCGAGGCCAAGGATCTCCTCAAGGAAAACACTGTCTGCAGCGCCCTTTTATTTGACGGAAACCCTATCGGTATTACCCTGCCGAATTTTGTTGAGTTGCGTATTAAAAAAACCGATCCATGGGTCAAGGGAGATACCGTCTCGGGCGATTCAAAACCGGCAACGCTTGAAACCGGCCTTGTGCTTCAGGTTCCTCCCTTTATCGAGGAGGACTCTCTGGTCAGGATTGATACGCGAACCGGTCAGTATGTTGAACGTGTCAAGGAATAGCTTTGCCGGAGTGTTTCGCGGATAATCGGGCAACCCATCATGTGCGATAAGTTATGCGCCTCGAAGGCGAGCTAAAATCCGGTGCAATTATAGGATATTTACTATTTTCCGCGCCCCTTATGTTCATTAACGTGTTCAATTATTTTATGACGGATAAAATCAGCGGTTTCCGTTACGGAAAAGTGTGAATAGTTTTTATATGGGATTTCATCCAGAACCTCGACGTTTATAGCATGTTGTCCGTGGAAATTCATACTGTGTTTGGGCAACGCATTTTTGGTTCCGTTAATGACGATGGGAAGAATAGGTATTCAGGGGAACTTTAAAAATTTCAGCCTTGGACACCCATTTAAAATGAAAAAAAAGTTTGAAGGCGGCGAGGATATCAAGTTGGGACTGATGGTTGGACACGATTATATAGGTTGTGCCTTTTTTTATTTTATCCCGCCCTTTAATGGAAATTGACCAGGCCGGAACGATCCACAAATAAAGCGAAGCCCAGAAAGATGTAAAGCAGTGCAGAATAATCAACCGCCGATCGAGCAGGACTGTAAAAGCCCATATCGCGAGAGCAGTTATAAAAAAAAGAATCGACGTGGTACCGATGAAAAACAATATGCCCAGTGAAATGATACGATTTTGCATGCTAAATCCATATGTTGTTTTTGCACAGACGTTCTGAATATATCCCGGCGTTCTGAATAAATGCAAGAATAATTTGGGCATACGGTTTTGCCTGCTCAAGCTGAATGGTTTGCAATTCAAAGGTTGATGGTCTCGAAAAAAATACTCCCCTAAGGTATCCGCTCAATTGAATCGTCAATCCGCCATATGGGCACGGTCGTGATGAGATGCCGACACCCGGGAGGCAAATATGATGAAAATTGGTATATTAAAAAACAGCATTCAGGAATATGCCTGGGGGTCGCATACGGCCATTGCAGAACTCATGGGCCGAGCCCTGCCGTCAAAAAAGCCTCAGGCGGAACTTTGGATGGGAGCCCATCCCAAAGCGCCCTCCCTGGTCAGATATGGCGACCAATGGATATCACTGCTGGAACTGATCAGAAAAAATCCGGTTGAAATGCTTGGAAAGGTTGTCTCCGAAAAATTTAACAAACAATTACCATACCTTTTTAAGGTCCTGGCGGTGGCCAGACCGCTTTCGATTCAGGCACATCCCGATCTGGAACAGGCCCGCAGGGGATTTGCCAGGGAAGATTCTAAGAAAATCCCGATTGATGCCTTTAACCGGAATTACAGGGACGCCAATCACAAACCCGAATGTATCTGCGCCATGACCCGATTCTGGGGGTTAAACGGATTTCGCAGGGTACCCGAAATTGTTTCTCGAATGCGGAAAGTGTGCGGCCCTGAATTATCAAAGGAAATAGACGGCCTTGAGATCATGCCCGACCCAAAAGGGCTTCAACTGTTTTTTAAGAATTTTATGAATCTGGGTGCAAACCAAAAAAAAATTATTATAAATAAATCAATTCAAAAGGCTGCAAAGCTTTCGGGGGATGATCCGATTTTTGAATGGATGGTCAGGCTTTATGATGAATATCCCGGGGACGCAGGTATCTTCGCACCTGTTATTTTAAATCTGATTTGTTTGGAACCCGGGCAGGCCATGTTTATCAGGGCCGGTGAACTGCACGCCTATCTCGAGGGCACGGGCATGGAGATCATGGCCAACTCGGACAATGTAGTAAGGGGCGGACTGACGAAAAAATATCTGGATGTGTCGGAACTTGTCAATATACTTTCTTTTGTGGAAAAAAAACCTGAAATTCTTGTACCATTGGCCAAAAATTCATTGGAAAGTGTGTTTCCCTGCCCGGCAAAAGAGTTTATATTATCCATAATTCGTCTTGACGGTTTGAACATTTACCAGGGTCCTGATGACAGGAGTCTTGAGATCATCCTGTGCACAAAGGGAAAAGGGCATATACTCGATTTGGAGAATCATGCACTTGAACTCAAAAAGGGAACAGCGGTAATGATTCCCTCGGCCGTACAAAAATATACGATTAAAGGCAAGCTGATATTATATAAAGCGGCAGTATCTGTTTGAACAATACGGATAAGTTGTGTTATGAAAGATGCTGAAATTATGCTGGATTATTGCATCATCTCCTGAAAACGCAAACCACTGAAAGATGTGCCAGACCATCCTACAAAAAAAGGAAAACAATATGAAAAAATCCATAATTACCGGAACCGGCCGCTATCTTCCTCCTCGAATCGTAACCAATGATGATCTTACCCAATGGATGGATACGTCCAATGAATGGATACGGAAACGTACCGGAATTGAACAGAGACACTGGATTGAAGAAGAGGGCGACACGGGTCCTTCCGACCTGGGCCTTGAAGCCTCACGCATAGCCATGAAGCGGGCCGGATGGGCTGCCGAGGATATTGATCTGATTATTTTTGCCACTTTAAGCCCGGACATTTTTTTTCCGGGTTCGGGATGTCTGCTGCAGCACAAACTTGGATTGGAATCAACGCCGGCCCTGGATATCCGCCAGCAGTGCACCGGTTTTTTATACGGCCTGAGCACTGCCGATGCCTTTATTCGCAGTGGACTTTACAACCGCATCCTGTTGGTGGGTGCGGAAGTGCACAGCACCGGCCTGGATATTTCCACCAGAGGCCGGGATCTGGCCGTTATATTCGGTGACGGTGCGGCCGCAGTGTGCATAGAGGGGGTCGAGTCCAATGAAGAGGTGGGCGTGCTTGCGTCATGCCTGCATGCCAGGGGTGAATTTGCCAAAAGCCTGTGGACGGAAGTTCCGGCGTCCAGACT
>CAYQNS010000178.1:0-7865 GCA_964418755.1 uncultured Desulfobacteraceae bacterium | reverse complement strand
TATTGGCCAGGACAATCGGTAATGTGCAGAACCGTGCCCCAAACCAATAGCCTGTGTTAATCGGATAGGCATGGTTCGTATTATTCAAGATAGCAGCTATCACAACAACTATCGAACTTGTGATTAGTTGGAGCCATTTGGGAAAATCGCAATCATTTATTTCCTGATGATTCGTTGTCTATCACCATGATATCCTGCGTTCCTATAAATGACTCTTCATCAGTATCGTATCCAGTTAATGTCAATGTATTATAGTCACCTATTATCAGCCCGTCCAATTTTTTTATTTCATCTGAATCGAACTTGGCAACAAAGTTACCCCGATCATCAGATTTCCACCAATCGATTGCAACATCGTTGAGAAATACAGTCGCTCCAACCACCAGACTATAGGCGATGTCGGTATGAACAGTTACAATAGTGCTTTTACTCTGAATGTTGAGGACATTCGGAGATACATCAATCTCGATGTCAAAGGCGTGACATTTGGCGGGATTCTGTAAAAAAACCAGGGCGAGAGCCATGCAACAAAGCAGGGGCAAACAAAGGGTTTTCGCATTTTTACGGATCACTTTTTTCATGGTTGTTTTTCCTTTCTTGATTGAATTGTTGTTTTCTAAACCCCATTCTTAATCTTTATTCAACCTCTATAACGATTAAAAGAATAAAAGGTTACAGATTTATTTTGGATTGGTTGAGATTTTGTTATCAATATTTTCTACCATTTTTGAGTTGTGATAGAATATATCTTTATCATTGGAGTTTACGGAAATTATACTGATATGATCGGCTATGCAGAATACACTTTATGAATTAAGGAGACAGCGAACTTGAGGTGGTGATAAATTGAGAGTATCACACGAAAAACAGACCATTAATACCGGTGCTCTTGCCAATAGCCCAAATTCTACATAACTACAGATCAAATCTCATTGTGTGTGGGATAAAATTATGACGGCTGCAACGGTCAAGTCTCTCTATGGCAATGATTCACAAACCTTGCCGTTCCCATCCCCATCCAGCTTATGCACGTCCCGGTTCCCCATTACCTGGGATGACGTAAAGGCCTTGGCGTTTTGGCCGTACCATTGGCTTTTCTCAGGTGTGTCGATGCCATAGAGGCGGATTCTTACCGCCTTACCTCTTCGAAGTAATATACAGGATAGCAACAACTATGCCATACCCAGACTGAGTTTGTTAAATCGGGCTTCTTGAACAATGGATTAAGAACAATTTTATCAGGCCACCAATAAACCCTACGGGTCTTCCCGTGCAGGATGCGGAGCTTTTGGGGTGCCAGATTGAGGCATGATTTAAAATTTCATTAGCGGAGGGGTGATTGTTATTCTATACTGATTTTTCATGGGAAAATATTTCCTTTTCCTCATCAAAACAGGCCTTTTGGGATAAATGAAGTATTAAAAAAGATACACGGGGAAGATGAAGCAAGAGAACTAAATGAGGAACGTTCTGGCCATCACATACCCCCGACTTTATAATCGAGCGTCTGTTTTTTGTTTTTGCATAAAATCCTACATTTTGATGTTTCGTGGTGGGTATAGTGGTGGGTACGGCTTTTTTCAGGCATTAAAAAAGGGCCTATATTCTGAATCTAAGCCCTTGATTTTATTGGTGGTAGCGGGAATAGAATTTGAACCTATGACCTTCGGGCCGACGGCCCCAATGTTTATTGCAATCGCCGACCGACAAGCGGCCGACACTCAATTCGAAGCGGGGATAATGTCTCTACCGGGGAAAATAGCCGCGCAACGGTTCAATTGATAAACGGCGGTGTGGTGACCATCGACCAGAATACAGACACTGATTTTTTCAAAAAAGCCTCGTGTCTCCTCATTACCATTTTCAAAGGGCGAGTTTCTATAGATGGTTCCGGGATCTGTATTGAAACGCCCAATACCTATGGATTGATCAATTCCCAGGTCAATATCGTTGTCATCGATCAAGAAACCATCATCACCGTATTATCCGGCAATATGACGCTTAAACGGCCGTTTCGGAAAACCCTGCATCGATCTCAACAGGCACATATATCCGCGGGAAGAATCCAATCGATCCGGTTGCTTTCCGAGCGAAATCTGCAGTCTGTTTTCCATTGGCTACTTTCACCCGGCAGGGGAGAATCCGGCAAAGTACGTTGCCGGATCTACGCTGAAACAGCAATCTCCCAGCAGAAGGAGAACCTCCGTCGCCGGTGCCGGTTCAGCGGTAAGCAGTGGTCAACGGATTTCAGGCACCATTATCAGTGGTGCATGAAGGTTCCCAAGGCAAAGGCGGATGCTGAAACTCGGGCACGCGCGGAGGCACTGAAGCATAAGTGTGCGCCGGCTCTCCAGGCAGACAAAAAGCAGCGATGCCGGATCTACGCTGAAACAGCCGTCTCCCAGCAGGAGGAGAACGCCCGTCGCAAATGCCGGTTCAAGGGCAACGAGTGGTCATTGGATTTTAATCACCATTATCAGTGGTGCATGAAGGTTCCCAAGGCAAAGGTGGATGCTGAAACTCGGGCACGCGCGGAGGCACTGAAGCATAAGTGTGCGCCGGCTCCCAAGGCAGACAAAAAACAGCGTTGCCGGATTTACGCTGAAACGGGAGTCTCCCAGCAGAAGGAGAACCTCCGTCGCCGGTGCCGGTTCAAGGGCAACGAGTGGTCATTGGATTTCAGGCACCATTATCAGTGGTGCCTGAAGGTTCCCAAGGCAAAGGCGGATGCTGAAACTCGGGCACGCGCGGAGGCACTGAAGCATAAGTGTGCGCCGGCTCTCCAGGCAGACAAAAAGCAGCGATGCCGGATCTACGCTGAAACAGCCGTCTCCCAGCAGGAGGAGAACGCCCGTCGCAAATGCCGGTTCAAGGGCAACGAGTGGTCATTGGATTTTAATCACCATTATCAGTGGTGCATGAAGGTTCCCAAGGCAAAGGTGGATGCTGAAACTCGGGCACGCGCGGAGGCACTGAAGCATAAGTGTGCGCCGGCTCTCCAGGCAGACAAAAAGCAGCGATGCCGGATCTACGCTGAAACAGCCGTCTCCCAGCAGGAGGAGAACGCCCATCGCGGTTGCCGATTACGTGGACATCGCTGGTCTAATGACTTTTCCCGGCACTACCAGTGGTGTTTGCAAGTCCCTCAATCGCAAGCCGATAGCGAGACCCGTGCGCGCGACAAGAGTTTGAAGAAATGTCAAAAACCGGGACCGGTGATCTACTGAAGCGTGGCACCAACTTGAGCAATCATATGCTCGAAAAGAATTTTTGCATCAGGCCATTGCCGGGAGGTTAAGAAGATATGGCGCAACAAAGAGCACGTTTTTTGGGGTGGCGTCAACAATTCAAGAAAAAATTATTCGCTATACGTTAGAAAAGGTATTGATCAGCGTCGCGGGCCGGGATTGGCATTGCCACAAAACTGCGTAAACGAACCGCGGGGCTCGGCAACCGGGTGTGAAAAAAATGCAAAATATTATCCGGAACATTACAAAAAATCGCTCAGCAGAATGCCGATGCCAATACGGTTCACATACCGGTTGTAATCAATCATGCTTTCCCCATAACCTGAAAAATACTGTATATATCCTTTAAGATACTTATACCTCCAGAGGGGAAAACTCCACCCCGCTTCCACTGCGCCCCTTTTAAAACCGGATTCAAGGTTGTTTCGCAGCATCAGGCTGAAGGTGTGTTGATTCAGTTTGTATGCGGCTCTGAGTTCGCCGTGCCCAAGGTAATCGGTGATATCGGGATTGTCGTCATCTTCGTCTTTTTCTTTGATCCGGTACCAGGGTTTCAGGCACAGGGCCAGGTTGTCCCGTTCTATAACGAAGTTAGCGTACAGCCGGTTCCAGCTCCTGGACAGGACGCCGCCCTGGCCGTTGGACTGGTGCACGATCCCGAAAGAGTTCATAGGGTTTTTGAAACCCATAAACGCCCATTCAGGGGCGAACTGAAACCATACTTCAGGCTCATGGTTGGTTTCCCTGAAAGGGGATGAAATGTTTTTGTTGTAAAACTGCCAGAAGGACAGGTTGGTGTAGGCAAAATAAAGATCAGCGGTATTTTTGAACAGTCCGAGGGCCAAAGGACTCTTGATACTGATCTGGAACTGAACTTCATGATCCTTAAACTCGATGGACGGGTCGTTGTACTGCAGACGGTACAACGTTGGGTCATACCCGCCGGCGTTATAGGTTCCGAGCAGGACGTAGTTGGGTTTATGGGCCATGAGACTGAACGGTTTGAGAACATTGGATTTGTCAGCACCCAGTCGTTTGGCAACAGCTTTTTGCTTTTCAGCATCTGTTTGGTCGGAGGCAGCAGGTTTCGTTTTGACGCTGTCCGCCAACTGTCGGCGGCAGATATCCCGTGCATGGCGCATGGTCATCTCATCACCGGCGGTCTGCATGAGTCCAAGCATGCATTTGTCCATATCACTCAAATTGGCGGCATGGCTGTCGTGCGAAAAAGAGCATCCGGCAAACAAAATAAGATGTACTGTATAGAGAAGAATCTTTTTTTTCATTTTGTATTCATCCATGTTCGTCGACACTGGTTTCGGAGAGATGCGAAACCAGTCATAAAATTTCACCCTTTATCGTTGCATAATCGCTGGAGAAGGGATATCTGTTTGAAAAAAAATGTTCACAAAAAGGACTGTCTCACAACTGCATCTTTTGTTCAAGAGCCGGGGCAGTCAAATTAGGACAATATACTCAAAACAGGAACTGACGGATGGGTTTTTTAGATTTTTTTTCCGGGGGCTCTCCCGAAAAACATGAGCAAAAGGCAGATGCCTTTGTGATCAGCGAGTCCTATGGCCATGCGAAAACAGAATATGAAAATGCACTGGACAAACTCGACCGACAGGTAGAATCCGACCCCGGATACAGACATTTGATCGAAGATAAACTGCTGCACTGCAAAGAGGCCCTGGCTCTTGAGCACAGGCGGAACGGGGAAAACCTGGCGGAAGCCGGTTGCGATGATGAGGCCCGCGAATTGCTTCACCTGGCACTTGAATTGACGGCAGATCCCCGCCTGAGTACGGATATTAAAAAACTCCTTGACAGTATTCTGGTTGCTGCCGATAAATCTGAAGATTATGTATTTCATGACGATATCATGCCGGGCACGGGCCCTGATGAAGAGGATGATCCCGAATCCGAAGATGAGTACTTTACGGCCCTTTGCAATTCATTGGAGGATGTTGAACAGGATGAATACCGCAGTTACCCGAATACCTTCAGGCAGGGCTATATCGCCCTGAACCGCGGTGATTTTAAGACTGCGGTTAGGCTACTGTCCGAAGCCCATAACGCTTACCCCCTGGCGGCCGGCTACATTACCCTGGAACTTGCCACCGCTCATCTGAACCTGGGTGACAACGATCGGGCGCGTGAATTACTGGAACATTTTTTAAAAGAGCATCCGGAGTCCCAGAAAGCGTATTACCTTATGTGTGAGATCCTCTGGGAAAGCAAAGCGTTTGATGCCGCTGGAGAACTGCTTTCAAACTGTCCGGAGAATCTCTCCGGAACACTGGCCATCAAGATGCTGACAGGAGAAACACTCCTCCGGTCGGAAAAATACGAAGAAGCCGTTTCTTTTTTCCGGGAGATTCTGGAAACCGGCTCCTGGGACAATACCGTCGCACAGACCCTTGCCAGGGCCTATGAAGCCCTGGGGTACCCTGAAAAGGCCAGGGCTCTTTACGCGGAAATCATGGACGCCTGTACGGGATGCCGCGCCAGAGTGGACCCGGTGGTCAAACTGCGCTATGCTGAAACCAGCTTCGCAACCGGTGATTTCTCAACGAAGATCCTGGAGCTTTACCTGAACCTGGCTCGAGAAGATCCGGACAACCGGCTTGATTGTTACCGCAGGATCAGCCACATCTATTCACACCAGGGAAACGAAAACGAATCCCGCCGGTTTGCAGTTTTCGCGCAAAGACTTGCGGAGGAAGACAAAACGGCCTGTAAAACCGCAAGCGGCGGCTGACGGTATAGTGGCGCTGGTGAAAGTGTCCCCCCCCCATTAAATTCAATCAATTATTTTTAAACAAAGAGATAATAATGAAACCGAAAAACACATTTTGCAACTCCCTTACCCGGAAAACACCCAGAACAAAAATCGTGAAGGATGCTGATCTGCCAAGAATACATGAAGCTTCCATCAAGCTTCTGGAAGAGACCGGTATAATATTTGAGCACGAAGAGGTGCTGGATATTTTTAAAAAACACGGCACCCGGATGGAGGGGAAAACCGTATTTCCGTCAAGGGAAATGGTTGATCTTGCCATGGAGCAGACACCGTCCATTTATCTACACAGTGCCCGAAACGAAGATCAATCGGTGACCATTGGTGACGGTATGGCTCCGCATCCCAATGTGGGTTGCGTGTTTTGTGAAGACATGGATTCCGGTCGGCGGCGCGGGACTTTGGCCGATTACGCTAATTTTCAGAAATTGTCCCAAGCCAGTGACATGGTGAAACTGACCGGAGCAACCCCGGTCGCCCCCAATGACATACCGGCTTCGGAACAGGCTCTTTACATGCTGTATGAGACCATCAAACACACGGACAAACCTCTGATCGGGAGCTGTGTAGATGCCAGAAAAGCCCGGCAGTCGCTGGAGATGGTTGAAATGGTTTTTGGTGCAACCTACTTGGAAAATCATTATTGTGTAGGTGTCAGCACCAATCCGTTGAGCCCTTTCAAGTATGCCACCGAGACCCTGGACACCATCCTGGAATATGCCAAAAAGAGACAGCCGGTCTATATTCTGCCCTGCGCCATGGCCGGGGCCACCGCCCCCATGAGCCTATTTGGTTCCATTGTTCAACAAAATGCAGAGGCCATTGCAGGAATCACGCTGGTACAATTGATCAATCCTTCTTCTCCGGCCGTCTACTGCCCGGCATCCACCATGGCCGATATGCGGACTGCGATGTGTCTCTATGCACCGCCCGAGCAGTTTTTGATCAATTCCACCGGTCTTCAGATGGCCATTGATTTTTACAAGGTCCCCACTCGGATCATGGCCGGCATGACCGAGTCCAAAGAGGTGGACGTACAGGCCGGCTATGAAACCATGCAGAATATGCTGATGGGCATGCTGGCCGGCGGGCATATGCTCGAACAGGTCTTTGGTGTGCTGGATTCGATCATGACGATTTCCTATGAAAAATTCATTATCGATGAAGAGTTGCTCAGCCGGGTGATTCGTATCTGTGAGGGTGTGGACACATCGGACAGAGCGATCTCTCTTGATGTAATGCAGGAAGTGGGGCCCGGCGGAACCTTTCTGACCCATGAAGATACTTTTTTAAATTTCAGGAATCAGTGGCTCCCGTCGGTTTCCTGTCGTGATTCTTACGACAATTGGGACAAAAACGGCCGGGAAAGCGTCATGACCAGGGCCAACCGAAAATATAAAGAGATTCTTGCAGAACGCCCCGAAATGATGATCTCACCGGGGCTTGATAAAGATCTCAGGGCTTTTTTAAAAAAAGCGGCAAATCCGTAAAGCCGATGATAAATCCTTTGGAAAGGATTGTCTCGCCGGAAAATTTGGCAATGGAAACGTCACCCGGCAAAACCCGTGGCTTTTATATGAAGATTAAACGGCAAGCATTTTCGGCATTTATATTTTCTATCACGTTTGATCTTGACACATAATTGCCATTTTTTATAAAATAAGGTGATTGACGTTCTTACCACGGCCAATGTGTGCATAAAAAGGGGTCGCGCACATGGAGAATTCAAAAAAAATCACTATTGATTCGCCAAATGCTTTGGGTGCGGCTCTTATGAAACAAGTTAAAGTTACCGAAAATAGAGGTGGTCAGCA
>CAYQNS010000177.1:0-7922 GCA_964418755.1 uncultured Desulfobacteraceae bacterium | reverse complement strand
CCGTTTCCTTGACAAAAGTCACCGCACGGGCAAGGTTCCACGGTGTAGATGCGGTCGTGCTGACGTTAATGGCCGGTCCGAAAATATCCGCTCCGGCTTCCTCGACCACCTTAACCTGTTCGTGGGGGAACATGCCCGCCAGGCGTTTGCCGTTGTATTCGATACCCCCGTGAAGGCCGAGAACAAACTCACTGGCCATTCCTACTTCAATCGCCATATCGGGGGCGATGGTCTTCAACTCAGCAACTGCCTTGAGGGTGGCATAAAAATCAGCGTCGCCGGCCGAGCCGCTGGTGTCAAAATTAAACCCGTCGCAACCGACTCCGTAGAGCTCTTTGGCACAAAATACCAGGTCTTCGATCAGGACCTCGGCGGCCATTTCCTGGGCGCGGCGGGCTTCCTCGATTTTACCCTGAGGAATCAGTTCGGCAGCGTTGGGGAAAGGACCGTCCGGCTGGAAGTATAACCCCAGGTTGGGTTGGGTGCCGTAAATCAACGGGATCGTAGTGGCCTGGGAATACATGTAATAGCGCTGCTTCTCGTAATTGATGATCGATTTTACGGGTTTGCAACTGTAATCGTAATGCCCCATGCCTGCCGTATCTGCACAACATATGCGCTCAAAAGCCAAAACGGCATTGAAATATCCCATGGGCAAAGCGGTCCCGCCATCGGGTTGATCCACCACCATTATACCGGAGGCCCCGTCATCGGTGGTGATGACTTCTTCACCCGGGGAAACAGCGACAATACGATTCGGATCGGCGAAAATCTCAAACAACTGATCCAGTTCTTCCTGCGTGAGCTCCGGGATCCGGCCCTTGTCGGCGGCATCCTGTGTCCCCGCCAACAAATCTTTTTTTACTTCAGCCCGGGCCATTGAGACGCGTTCTCCGTCACCCATCCTAACCCAAATGCGGTCCGACATTATTTTTCTCCTTTTTTCTTTCAGTTCATTGTCCGCTTTACGCGTAATATACTGGGGTCGACCGATCATTGATAAATGTTATAACCCAAGGATATACATTCCAACAGTATCTTCCAGACGGCAGGTCATCATTTTCAGTTTGTTAAAGAAACCGCATTGGGCACAGACTGGCTCGAATTTAGTGCGAATTCTTGGTCTACAACCGACATAGCTTTATCCAACTTGGCAACAATTTTGTCGATGGTTTCAAAGCTAATCACTCCCGCGGGCTCAATTCGAATAATTTTTGCGTTATTAAACGCTCCCCCGGTCACCACTCCTCTTTGAAAAAGCGCTTGAGATACGGCCGTGCCGATTTCCGGGGTCGGATATTCCAGGGCGATAAGAAGGCCTTTTCCGCGGACGTCCAGCAGAATTGGGTATCTCCTCTGGAGATTTTTCAACTTCTCCATGATATAATCGCCCTTCTGCGCAATTTGACCAGGAATATCGTTTTCAATAATAAATTTAATTGTTGCAATAGCCGCCGCACAAGCCAGAGGAGTACCCCCGGATGTAGATTGGCCTAATATCCAGGGATTTTCTGCCAATTCTTCTACCCAGAGATGTTCTTTGATAATAATGCCCGTAATTGGCATAACCCCGCCGCCAAATGCATTTCCAAAGACCAGGATGTCGGGAACTACCCCATAGTCTTCGCAGGCCCAAATCATTCCGGTTCTTCCCATTCCGGTTTGAGTTTCATCTATAATCAGCAACACTCCGTAACAGTCGCAAATTTCACGAATTTGTTGAAGGTAACCTTCCGGCGGAATCACAACTCCGGCTGCAACCTGAATAGGCTCCAAAATCATGGCAGCCACTGTCTCGCCGACAGCAATCAGACTTTTAATTGCTGTTTCGGCGGCTTCCGCATTACCGAATTCAACGTATTGTACATCCTGAATCATTGGAAGATTTAATTTGCGGCAAGTCGCTTTTCCCGTGCCTGATAAACCCCCGAATTTTTTACCGTGAAAGGCGTTTACCGTAGAAATAATAAAGCAATTGTCGGAAGTCATTCGGGCCAGACTAAGCGCCAATTCAATCGCTTCCGCTCCTTCACTGCAAAAATGGACGTATTTTAAATTGCCGGGTGCACTCATGGAAACCAACTTGGCCAAATACCCGCGCAATGGATCAAATAACTCGTGATTATGAAGCGCCTGGCGATTCAACTGGGCCGCCACGGCTTTTATAATCTCGATATTTTGATGTCCGACGATGTTGATGCCGAAGCCGCCCAGGCAATCGATAAATTCATTCCCGTGTGGATCTTTGAACGCTTCTTTGGAATCCTCCCATTCAACCAGCACGGCATTTCTTGAAATTAATTTGTAATATCGCAGCCAATCCGGATTCACGTGTTCGGTAAAATGTTCGATGGATTCTTTAACAATTTGTTCTTTGTCGTCTGTATTTAAGCTGTCTTTTAATATGAATTCCAGGGCTCGTGTTGCTTCCTGCAATATTGCTTCTTTTTGATCCACCACTGTAATTCACCTCGCCAGGGACTACTCATTTTTGATAAAAAAATCGATTCTCCACTGGATAACGGCTAATCCCGGGAACAAAAAACGAATACCCGGTTTGACGGTTTGCTGAAAAGGGTTTATAATACGAAGATAATTTGATACTGGTATTTTATTTGATCGATTCAGTTAGAATCCCCATCTTCTTTCAACAATCTGGATATGTTTATATGCATTTGTTATGCCAAAGCCTAATAGCTGAATTAACTATCTACATTTGTTAGAAAAATTTTCGTTACACCTTAGGTTGATATTTTCTCAACAATGAGATAAATATGGTGTATTTTTTTAATGATACAATTTAACCGTCTGAATAAAATATAATTTTTAAATTAATCTCAATAATAAGATTTGAATATCACTATTAAGATTCCTTATTCGCCTGAGAGGCGTAAAAAAAACTATGTCTGTATCCTTTGAAAATTTTTCGACCTTAAGAGCTATCCAAACGGATGCACAGGCTATCGCTGAAGCAATTTCCGCTATTATTGAATTAGATACGATAATCGTTGATAAATTTCTGATAGTTATTGCCGGGACCGGTCGATTCAAAAAAAGGGTAGGCGCCATGGAAGAAGGCGGAGATCTACATGCCGGTTATCTTTACGGAAGGGTAATAACTCGGGGCAAGGCTGAAATTGTTGAGGACGCTCAGAACGATCCCCGATACGATCCTTCAGTTGCCGATGGTACAGCAACTGAATTGGTTGAAATCTGCTGTCCCATCATCGGACACGGCAAAACACTGGGTGTTATCGGGCTGGTAGCCGTAACCGAAGACCAGCGGCAATACATCCTCAGCCGCAGACACCGATTACTGGAATTTGTCATCCGCATGGCGCAACTGCTTGCCGTCAGTGCCATTGAAACTGAAGCCCTTCAGAACAGTACCACTGTTACCAACCAGCTTAGAACGATTATTGAATCGATTGACAATGCGATACTGTCCGTCGACAAGCATGGAACCATTTTGCATTGCAATCAGATTGGAGCCGACCTGATCCGACGCACTAAACGTAGTATCATCGGCAAGAATATTTCAAAAATTTGGCCGGGGACTCCGATTTTGGACGTCCTGAAAAACGGTTCCGGATATCATTGGCATGAAGAATCGTACCAGTCGGCCAATCACAACATGGCTTTTATGGTTACCGTCAACCCGGTTGTATCGGGCAGCGATGTCGTCGGTGCGGTTGCATCCTTCAGGGACGTGGCCGATGTTCGCCAAAAAGCCTATGACATGATCGCAATGGTTCCACGGATAGGGGTCGATGCCATATGGGGAGAAAGCCTCCCCATTCGTAAATTAAGAGAGACCATTTTGCAGGTTGCCCAGAGTAACGCCAACGTGCTTATCACCGGCGAAACCGGAACCGGTAAAGGGCTCGTTGCCAGTGCCATTCACCATTCAGGGCCACGGCTGGCGGGTCCTTTTATTCCGGTCAACTGTGGGGCCATACCGGACAATCTCATTGAAAGTGAACTGTTCGGTTACCGTGAAGGTGCCTTTAGCGGTGCAAAAAAGGGCGGCAAACCCGGAAAGTTTGAGCTGGCCCATAACGGAACCATGTTTCTCGATGAAATTGGCGACATGCCGCTGCGCCTGCAGCCTAAATTACTCCACATTCTTCAGACAAAACTGGTGGAAAGGCTTGGCGGGATAAAATCGATTCCCGTAAATACAAGGGTACTTTCCTGCACGAACCGGAACCTTGAAAGAATGATTGCAGAAAAAGAATTCCGCAGCGATCTATTTTTTAGACTGAATGTAATTCCCATCCATATTCCCCCATTGCGTGTCCGATCCAAGGATATGTTACTACTGTTGGATAAATTCTTAGAAAAATTCTGCCGTAATGAAGGTAAAGTGATAAATGGCGTATCAGATGATGTGAAAGAGCTTTTTATATCCTATAGCTGGCCCGGCAATGTGCGTGAACTGGAAAACACCGTTGAGTATATGGCCAGTATGGCATCGAAGGATATCATTACAATGGATAGCGTGCCGGCGCGAATCAAAAGACAACGGCAAGACAAGATACTCCCTGATATGTCCCTGGATGCCCTGCTGCAAAGATACGAAAAAAACCTCCTGCAGGAAAAACTGGACGAAATTGGAAATATGCCTGGAAAAATTGACAAACTTGCCGATTTGCTTCACGTCAGCCGGGCAACATTGTATCGAAAGTTGAAAAATCTGGGTGTTAAATAGTGTCTATCCATAACAGAGATGGTTTGGCCGAGGTCAAGGCGCCTGAAAAATCTTAAATATGATACGCAAGTATTAAAATTGAGATTTTTTAAAAATTCTTTTAATTTAGATAGTTACAATTCCCCACCTGAAAATTAGAAAATCATTATCCTATTATTGAGACATTTCAAACCGCACCGTATCTGCCAATTATTTCTATAAATTCAGCCTGTTAAGACATTTTGTACATGCTGGCACAAATTGTGCTATACATCAATGATAATTTCAACAGCAGTCATCCGTGCCTGTTGTTTTTAATCCGTTCCGGGAAAACCGGATTAAAGGGCCGATATCATCGAGAAGCATCACCATTTCGAATTATTCACGAGATAGATTTACGTTTTGGTGAAATTTTATAAACTATTCCAATCAAGAGCCATTTCAAACCAAAGGAGGAAATTTTGAAAAGTGGAAAAAAAAGTCGTGCGATGCTTAAAAGAGCAATGGAATCCATTCCCGGTGGTGTTAATTCAAATTTCAGATACTGGGGTGATGAGGAAACGCTTGTGCTAAAAAAGGCCAAAGGCGCCTACATTTGGGATCAGGACGACAAAAAATATATTGACTATCGTCTTGGATTTGGCCCTGTTATTCTTGGACACGCATATGAATCGGTGCTTGAAAAAGTAAAGGAGGGTTTGGAAATCGGCAACGCATTTTCCATGACCCATGAATATGAAATTTCGGCGGCCGAAAAAATTAAAAAGCTGGCCAATGTCGATCTTGTCAGATTTGCCAACTCGGGCACGGAAGCAACTATGCACGCAATTCGGATAGCCCGTGCGTTTACCGGTCGGGAAAAAGTACTCAAGTTCGAAGGGGCCTATCACGGATTCCACGATTACACTTTGTGGAATTGTCAACCCCCGGTTCCCGGAGTTGGGTATAGAAGATCCCCTGTGCTTATTCCACACGGATCCGGCATACCGCATATGATCGGCCAACTTGTGATGTCCGTTCCATTTAACGATGAAGAACTTCTGGAAAAAAAGGTCAAGGAGAACTGGGGTGATATCGCGTGTATTATCGTTGAGCCCTTGTTGGGAAACTGTGCGTCAGTCATGCCTAAACCCGGGTATCTTGAACTCATTCGAAGCCTCTGTGATAAGTATGGCATCGTAATGATCATGGACGAGGTAAAGACCGGTTTCAGGATAGCCAAAGGAGGAGCGCAGGAGTATTTTAATATTCAAGCGGATCTGGTCACCTACGCCAAGGCATTAGCCAACGGATTTCCCCTGGCGGCCATTGCCGGTAAAAAAGAAATTATGGGTGAGATCGGATATCAGAAAATAGCTCACGGCGGCACTTACTGCGCTAATGTTGTTGCCACGGCTGCAGCATGCGCTGTACTGGATGAGATCGAAGCCGGTGCGCTGGAAAAGGTGAATGCGCACGGCAAATTGCTTATAGAAGGTTTTAAAAAAATTCTGAATACACTCGGTGTGCCCGGTGTGATTCAGGGCCCGCCATCCATGTGCGGTGTTCTCCTGACGGAAAATGAAAATATTCATGAATTCAGGGATTGGAACGATTCCAATCACGGACTCTATGAAGAGGTGATTATGAAATGTATCGAAAAAGGTGTGATGCCTGATGTCGACTCCCGCGAACCCTGGTTTGTTTCCGCATCTCACAGCGATGAGGACGCCGCAATCGCGCTGGGGGTTTTTGAAGAAGCCTTAAAGGAAGCGATCGGCTAGAATATACTGTTTGTACAGGCCGGGTACGAAAGCTATGTTCATCGAAAATGGGACAGATAAAGCTGGCGTGCAGGGTCTTCCTGTACATACCATACAAAATTTTCAGGGAGAAACACCATGATTGATCCTCAGGTTATCGAAGAAGCAAAAGACCAACTTGTGGCCCAGAACAAGGAAAAAGTACTTGAAATTGCCAACCAAGTCATTGCAGACGGCGGCGATCCGCTGGAGCTGATGAACCAGGCGTTTATCCCCGGCATCAATAAGGTGGGGGACCTTTTCGGCCGGGGCCAGTTGTTTCTGCCCGAGCTGATGGTGGCGGCCGATGCCATGCAGGCGGCCACCGATGTGATTAACGCGGCATTGGCCAAAATGGGCGAAAAGCAGGAAAAAAAGGGAAAGGTGATACTTGCCACGGTCAAAGGCGACGTGCACGATATCGGCAAATGTATCGTAGTTTCCCTGATGCGGGCCAATGGTATTACCGTTTTTGACCTGGGCCGCGACGTGGATACGGACACCATCATCGAAGCGGCGGTGAAAGAAGAGGTGGATATCATTGGGACCAGTGCGCTGCTGACCACGACCATGGGCCAGCAGAAAAACCTGGAGCAGGCGTTAAAGTCGGCGGGCCTGCGGGACAAATTTAAGACCATGGTGGGCGGTGCCCCGGTAACGGGCCGCTGGGCCGCCAGGATCGGAGCCGACGCCTATGCCGAAGATGCCCAGGACGGCGTAACGAAAGTCAAGGAACTGTTGGCCGGTAAATGAATTGGGTATTTAACGCCGGACGCCGAACCACCTTCAGGATCTAAAAGAATTCTCGACATCTTTTCCGGCCACGGCGCACACGCTGGCTTCGCCAAAAAAATCGTCCGGATTCCACCGAATCTCGTGGTGAGGCCATGATCAAAACGCCCTGTTCGTTTGCTTTGATGGGCGAGAAGAACGCTTTGATTTGCTTCTGGACGGACGGGGCGGATATCCGCGGGCATACAGGAACAACCGACGGGCTGATGATATTGTCTCCTCAAAAACTCTTTCTGAATCAATAGCTTAAACCAAGGAGGAAATTTTAGTCTGGCTTGATGATCTTTTGGAACATAGCGCATGACCAGATATGGATAAATGTAACAGGTTGTTTTAGTTTTAAATTTTGCTAATGCAATAGGTTAGAAAGATTCACAACATAAGGGCCACCTATTAAAAATACCAGATAACCACGCCGTAGAGGCGATACGGAGGGGCGGTGGTGCGCCGGGTTACAGGATCGGTTATTCCGCCGTACTCGGTATTATCGCTTCCCAGGGGAATGTCCGCTCCGACCAAAATCTGCAGGGACTGGAGGGCGTCCCAGGTCACCCTGGGCTGGAAGAGAATGGAGCCGTCCGAGAGATTGTCGATAATGGAGAGGTAGAGATTCACCAGGGGATGGTACTCGAAACGGACCTGACCGGCAACATACAACT
>CAYQNS010000176.1:0-8047 GCA_964418755.1 uncultured Desulfobacteraceae bacterium | reverse complement strand
GGCTTATCTGGCCGAATATCTGCGTAATCGAAAAAAATAAGGTAAGCGTTCACAGGGCACCGCACCTGCTGCGTTGGCGGGCACTTGAAGTACATTCGTACGTCTGCGTGCCCGCCGCCTTGCATCTGTATCACCCTGCAGACGCTTACAGCTCAACGGATTACATGTAGTTGACATTTGATACAGCAATACAGTTCGTAAACGGTTACAAAATAAGAAACCCACAAAAAGGAGTCATTATCAATTGAAACAGATCATCCTCGGAACCGCCGGGCACATTGATCACGGTAAAACCTCCCTGATCAAGGCTGTTACGGGCACCGACACCGACCGTCTGAAAGAGGAAAAGCAGCGCGGAATTACCATTGAACTGGGATTTGCATCCATTGATCTTCCCAGTGGCCGGCATGTGGGGATTGTCGATGTGCCCGGCCATGAAAAATTCGTCAAAAATATGGTGGCCGGCGCCACCGGCATTGATATCGTGGCCATGGTCATTGCCGCAGATGAAGGCGTCATGCCCCAGACCCGGGAGCATATGGAGATCTGCGCCCTGCTGGGCATCCGTTACGGCCTGGTGGTGATTACCAAAACCGACCTTGTGGATGAAGAATGGCTGGAACTGGCCCTTGAGGATGTTCAGGAGTTCATCACCGGCACCTTTCTCGAAGACGCTCCCATGGTAACGGTTTCATCGTCCACAGGCCAGGGTATACCCGAATTCGTGACTGCCCTGGATGAGTTGAGCAACAAAATCCCCGAACGGACGGCTTCCGGGTTGTTCCGGCTTCCCGTGGACCGGGTCTTTTCCATGAAGGGCTTTGGCACCGTCATCACCGGCACACTGGCCTCCGGTCATGTTCAAACAGGGGACTCTGTCATGCTCTACCCCTCGGGCATCACATCCAAAGTCCGGGGCATCCAGGTCCATAACCAGAGCGTCGAAAAGGCCGGAGCCGGCATGCGAACGGCCATTAATTTTCAGGGCCTGGAAAAAAGCGCAGTGGAAAGAGGAGAGGTGCTCTCCACGCCCAATGCCCTGATTTCAAGTTATATGGTGGACGTATCCCTGACCTTTTTGGCCGGCAATAAAAAGCCTGCCAAAAATCGGACAAGGGTGCGATTTCATACCGGCACCAGCGAAGTTATGGGCATCCTGATCCTGCTGGACCGTGAAGAATTGGCCCCGGGCGAATCCATTGTTGCCCAGTTGCGGCTCGATGCGCCCCTGGCCCTTGTAAAAGACGACCGGTTTGTGATTCGCAGTTATTCACCCGTTCGTACCATCGGTGGCGGACATGTTTTAAACCCTATTCCGCCCAAGCATAAACGCTTTCAACCTGAAGTTTTCGAAGGACTGCAGGAGATCGACGAACAGGTGCCCGAACAGGTGATTGCCTATCATGTGAAAGCAGCCGGGCTTGCAGGTGTTCTGTTTTCACACTTGAAAATAATGACCAACATGGCCGACAAACCGCTTAACAATGCGATGCAGGGCCTGCTGACAAAAAAAATCGTTGTCCTCATCGATCGGGAAAACCGGCTCTTTATTCATGAAGACAGCATCGCCGAAATAAAGCAGAAGATGCATGACACCCTTACTGCTTATCACGCGGCATATCCACTCAAGCCGGGCATGCCCAGGGAAGAACTGAAATCAAAATTTCCACGCAACGCCGGGCCCAAGCTTCTTAATTTTGTACTGGCGCAAATGATAAAGGCCGGTGATCTTGTTTCCGATGAAGAAATCGTGCATCTGGCAAACCATAAAATCAGCCTGGGGCTGGATCAGCAGGATGTGAAAAAAAATATTCTGGATGCTTATATCAAAGACGGTCTGACACCTCCTTATTTTAAGGAACTGGCTGGAAAATTAGACATCGACCCGATCCGGGGCAAGGATGTCCTCATGCTTCTGGTTGACGAAGGCCCCCTGGTCAAGGTAAAAGAAGATTTATATTTTTACAATCCAGCGGTGGATGAGTTAAAAGGCAAAGTAGTTGATTTTTTAAAGGCCAATGAAGAGATGTCCACACCCCAGTTCAAGGATATTGCAAATGTATCCCGAAAGTACCTGATCCCGCTGATTGAATATTTTGATTCTAAAAATGTTACGATTCGCATCGGAGACATGCGTAAATTAAGACGCAAGATTTAAAATATACTAACTTTCATTCCGGCACAAACCGGAAACTGGAGACCCCATGGAAGGAAAAAATAGCGCCGTAAGTTTCAGCATCTTTGCATCCAAACGAATTGTTGTGGGTATATTGCTTTTAATCGCATCCATATGGGTATTGGGTACGATATTTGGGAAGTTCGGCAGCTCATACGATGAGTATACTGCCAAATCCCAGGTCGAAGAACCCGGGCAACTGCCCCCTGAAGAAGCCGTCCATAATACGGATGAGACCTCCCGGCACCAGGCTGTTGCAACTCCCGAGTCCAGTCAGACCAAATCACATGAGCCGGCAACACATATTGCCGCCCCCCTGAACGAGCAGGCTGAATCACATACAGCAGCAGGTACACATACCGCCGAACCGGCCCAAAAAGATACGCATGCAGCCACACCCCATACACCGGCCGAACAGGATACTATGACCCGAACTTCTGAGCCGGCATCAGGCACCCATGCCCAAGATCCCCCCGAGCCGGCGCACATAGCGGATAAAGACGCTGCAGAGACGCCCGCAGCAAAGCACGATGTACACGAGGAAAACGGCGGTCATGGCCCTGCCTTTCCGGTTTCCGACATTGTCGGCGCAACCTTTGTCCAGGCTGCCATAACGCCCCTTAATCATGAACTGAATGAGCGCTTATGGGGCTGGCGCCCCAATGATATCGTTAATGTCACCGATAATATAAACAACTTCCAGCTCGGAGTTCTGGAAGTCACCCGCAGAACTGCTATGGTTCTATCGGAACGTCTGTCCCGAACAGGCATTACGGCATCGATTGACGCTAACCTGGAAAACGCTACAAACTGGTTGATGATAAAACCGGATCGCTATATTTTTCCTTCGGCCGAAACCAAATACAACGACAGTCTTGATGAAACCCGTCTCTATCTTGAACGGCTTGAAAATAAAAAAGCCAAATTTTACACACGCAGCGACAACCTGATCCCGCTTTTATCAAGTTATGTGGAACTGCTGGGAAGCTGTGATGAAAACCTGGCCAAGATGACGGAACAAGATGGATCACCGGTCAGCTACTTTAAAGCGGATGATTATTTTTTCTACGCCCAGGGCGTTGCCGGTTCACTGCACACCATTCTGCAGGCCATTGCCCATGACTTCAGCGGCATCATCGAAACCCGGAACGGCGCCGATGCCATGAATCACGCCATTCTCTCCTGCCATCATGCCATGCAAATCGATCCCTGGCTGATCCTCGAGGGTAGTCTAAGTTCGATCTTTGCCAATCACCGGGCCAACATGGCCGCGCCTATCAGCCATGCCGGATTTTACCTGAGAGTCCTGATCACGACGTTGTCGACTTGATGTTACATCGTTTGGACGTTCAACAATTCCTTCAGCCCTGTTCTTTCGGAATATTTTCAACAAACATCCCGGCAATACTGTCGAGCATCAGCATGCCACTGCGGGTGAGGCGGCAGCGCTCCAAATCCATTGTCAAAAATTCGCGGCGGATAAAATCTTCGATCAATTTCGCAAATATTTCGGCAAACCCGAGTCTGAATCTGTCTTCAAAACCCGGCATATCAATGCCGTCGGTAGTCCGCAGGCCCAGATAAATCGTCTCGATCATCTGCTGGTCCCGGCTTAGCGTCTCTTGCCCGGCCATGGGCCGCTGGTCCTGATTCAGCAATGCTATATAGGTATGAATATCGCTGTGGTTCCAGAATCGTTGCGGATCAATAAATGAGTGGGCCCCGGGTCCGAACCCGAGGTACGGATCAAAGTGCCAGTATTTCTGATTGTGCCGGGACCGGGTTTCCGGGGAATCGGCATAGTTGGATATTTCATATTGCGGGATCCCGTTGTCCTGCAAAAACGCCACGGTGATCTCAAACAATTTTCCAACAGCCGGGTCCGGCAACGGCCTGAATATACCCTTTTTGCGATCACGATCCATAATGGTGCCGTTTTCATAACTCAACATATAGCAAGAAAGATGCCGGGGTCCATGGGAGACGGCCCGCTGCAGGTCCTTGAGCCAGTCATCAGCGGTCTGGCCAGGCAGACCATACATCAGATCTAACCCGACATTGTCAAATCCGGCGCTGTGGGCATTTTGCAGTGCTTTTTCAGCTTCGGCAGCCGAATGAATCCGGCCCAGAAATTTCAAATTTTTATCCTGAAAAGACTGAACACCAATATTTATGCGGTTGACACCGGCCCTGCGAAAATCCTGAAAATCCTGAGAAGAGACTGTTCCGGGATTCACCTCCATGGTAATCTCGCATCCTTTTTTCACGTCGAAATGTTTCAAAAAGGCTTCAATGATCCGGGCAACCTGCCGTGTTTCAAGCACGGAAGGGGTACCTCCGCCCATATACAGCGTATCGAATTTGAAAGGAACCGGTTCTGTCAGCGCTATCTCTTTTTCCAGTGCCGACAGATAGGCCTCTCTAAAGGAAAGATCCGTGATGGAATAAAAATCACAGTAGGGACATTTTTTGAGACAAAACGGAACATGGACATAAATACCGCCCATGCGGTGTGATTTTACCGCATCCTTGCCCTCATCAACGGGGCATTGAAAAACCGGCTCTATTATATCAGTATTCATGCTTACACGGTCCTTGTTACATATTCAGCCGCACGCTATGTGAAATCGGCTTTCAGAGCAATCTTTTTCTGTTTAAAATTGTTGACTTCTCATAGGGTTATCGATAATTAATGGTAGTTCAAAAATGGTAAATTTTGGTTCAGGACATCACTCACGTACACCAATTCTCAAAACCTGCAAAGGAAATACGACAATGAAAATCACCACACTTTTAGGCAGCGCCAAAAAAAAGGGAAACACCGCCACGGTGTTGGGGTGGATAGAAAAAGAACTCAAGACACAGGGCCACGATGTGGCGCAGTTTTACCTCCACGGTAAATCCATCAATGGCTGCATGGGATGTGCAAAATGCCGTGAAAATCCCGATAAAATCAACTGCGTCCAGAATGATGACGCTGTGGATATCCTGGAACAGATGATCCAGTCCGATATTGTCCTGTTTGCATCCCCGGTCTATTTCTGGGGGTTTTCAGCCCAGATCAAGGCCCTTATCGACAGAAGCTACAGCCTGGTCGCCAACTACCAGCAGCCGAATCACACGTCCCTTCTACAGGGGAAACGGCTCGGATTGCTGGCCACCGGCGCAGGCACCTATGAAAACAATGCCGAGGGCCTGTTTATCGCTTTTGAACGGATGACAGACTATTTTCTGGCAAAAAAATCAGGTGAGTTATACGTGGGAGAATGCAGCCTGCCCGCCGATATCCCGGCGGCGGTTCGAAGTAAAGCCGTGGAACTGGCCCGATCACTGGTGGCCTGAGCCAAAAAGCATCAGGCAAATAAAAAAATGTCCTCCAGTGTAATAATCCGATCAAAATAACCCTGATTGATTAAGGCATCTGAAGCGCCCTTGCTTGTGATTAAAACTTTGTAAATCGTATTGTTTTTTTTGTTTGGGAAAAGAGCCAGTTTCTGCTCAAATTCATCAATCACTTGTGAAGTTACTTTTGACTTAAGATATTTAATTTCACATACAGTGCAGACCTTGTCGTCTCTTTCATAAACCAGATCAAGTTGATAGCCCGGTTTTTCTAAATTCCCAGCACGATTGAAAAATGCACCGGCTCTGTATTTTACGGATTCAAATCCAAGAATTTTTGCAAACAGCCTATGATTTTTCCTACACATTCGCTCAAATGCAAATCCAAGCCATTTGTAATGAGAATCGGAGCTTATTGCAGATAACGGTGCATTGTTATAATCGCCGTGATCAATCTGTTTTTCTATTGGCTTTATAAATTTGAAATAAAATTGTAAATATGCATCACTTATACTGTACCTGGCAAGACGGCTGTTTGATTGAAGATTGTAGGGAGTATATTTATTTATAAAACCGCTGACTTCCAGATCGGTTAACAAGGTTGTCAAGGTCCCTCCGGTCTTTAATTTAAGGTGCTTCAGGATCTGATTGCGGTCAACATGATGTTGCCTGCTCATAAATTCAATAATTTTTTTATAGTTCCTGTTTGTTGCCAGGCTGCTTGTAAAAATTCGTTTATACTCATGAGAAAAAAAACTGTCGGCAAAAAACGCGTTTTTAAATAGGCTTATAAATACAGAGGATTTCATGTTTACCCATTTTAAATATTCAGGTATCCCGCCGACGCTTAAATAAGCATCCATAACTTCACCGGCAGATCTTTTCTTAAAAAACTGTGCTGTTTCAGACAGGCTGAATTCTTTTAAGGCGATTTCATGTGTTGAGCGATTGTATAACGCTTTTGAGTGAAGCACCTTATCAATCATAAATGATGGGGATGAACCGCACAGGACAACTATAAGATTATTATTATGCCGGAAATAATTGTCCCAGAAATACTTGAGCTCCGAGATAAATTTTTCTTTATACCCCGCAAGCCACTGAACCTCCTCAAAATAGAGTGTCCAGACGCCTTTTTTAACAACACCCGCAACAATTTTAAAAAATTCCGTCCAGCTTGAAATAACAACGCGGGCCAATAAAGGATCACCTTTGTATTCAGAAAACTGCCACATGACATGTTGCAATTGTTCTTTTTGAGATAATCCCTCAATGCCTTCAAATTTCAAAACATTACGGTTCCGAAAACCCTGTTCAAGCAGCTCTGTTTTTCCTACTCGCCGTCTTCCGTATGTAACGATAATCGAGGGTTCTTTCTTATTGCTGATATCTGAAAGCCTTTTTAATTCATATTGTCTTCCAATAAAATTTTTATTCAATTTGATTTTTTTGGGTATCATTCCCAACCGCCCTTTTAAATCGATAACTGCGTTTTTATGATTTCAGTCCGTAGATAGTATTTGTAGCTATACTATTGTTTAGCCAAACAATCAACATTTTATGTATATTTGGCTAAATTTTATTTTTAATATTCAGCCAAATATTGATTTTCTTAAGTTAATTGGCTGATTTATATTTCTAAAATTTAGCCAATTATTACTGCTTTTATGTAACACAGTAATGGATGGCGATCGGGGAATCCCGTATTAGTTGTATTTCAAAACAGCGTGGCAAAGTTTTTTTTGACGGAGATGTGGGCGAATAATTCACTTAAAATTTCTGGCACAGTAACTACACAAACAAAAACACAAAAGAAAAGGGGCCACAGCCATAACGCTGAGACCCCTTTTTATATGGTGCCTATGACAAGAATCGAACTCGTACAGGGACAAGCCGCTGCAGGGGCAATACGGCCTGCCGGTTTTGCACAGTCGCTCCACCCTGGCCGTCTGCTGAAGTGACATCTTCGCACTTAGAAGATTCTGTCAACTTTGATGTGAAGAATCTTGGCAATGCGTTTTGCCATTGGAAGTGAAAGCCTGCGTTTACCTCTTTCATAATCACTAATCATATTCTGGCGGACACCAAGCTTCTCGGCGAGCTGTGCTTGCGACAGGCTTGCCTTAAGCCTGGCACCTGAAAGAAGGTTGCCAATTCTGTTTGACTGCATTTCTTTCCAAAAATCAGTCTCTTCAACAGCAATACTCTCTGAATTATCGGAGGTGAGAATACTAACTTCAAATTTTTTACTAATCCATTCAATGAGTTCATCCACCTGCTCACCCTGAAGGGATATCTCAATACGGGGCTTTTTCACGAGAGCCAACATAATACACCTCCATTTCGATTTCCCCTTGCCGTGATGTCCAACATGCTAACGATAATTTCAATGGCAGTGGTATTTGTCATCTCCCAAGGGGGGAAAATTGTTCCAACTTTTTTGAATCGGGCCGTCTGCTTTAAGATCTTCAATCAATAAAAATAACAGCTTCTGAACATTTATCGGCAACTTTTTCAGCCCACGGTTAG
>CAYQNS010000175.1:0-8048 GCA_964418755.1 uncultured Desulfobacteraceae bacterium | reverse complement strand
GCGAACAGGCCATGGTGCGCATCGACATGTCGGAATATATGGAAAAACATGCCGTGTCGCGGCTGATAGGGGCCCCACCGGGCTATGTGGGGTATGAAGAGGGGGGTTATCTCACCGAAGCGGTGCGCAGGCATCCCTATGCGGTGGTTCTTTTTGATGAAATCGAAAAGGCCCACCCGGAAATTTTCAATGTGCTGCTGCAGATTTTAGATGACGGCCGCATGACGGACGGTCAGGGCAGAACCGTGGATTTTAAAAACACCCTGATCATCATGACATCCAACGTGGGCAGCCAGTGGATCCGGGAGCTGGGCTCTTCCGACCGTCAGGCAATGGAAAACCGCGTGCTCGAGGCCCTGCGGGCCGGCTTTAAACCGGAGTTCTTAAACCGCATCGACGAAAATATTATCTTTCATAACCTGACACCCGAACAGATACGGGAAATCGTACACATTCAGATCAGACATCTGGCGGACCGCCTGGCAGAAAAGCAGATGGAACTTGTTTTGTCGGATGATGCCGCTGCCCTCATCGCCGAAAAGGGGTATGATCCGGTGTACGGGGCCCGGCCTTTAAAGCGGGCCATTCAGCAACTGATTGAGAATCCGCTGTCCATGGAAATTTTAAAAGGAAACATACCCGAGGGCAGCCGTATAAAGGCAGAGGCAGACAAGAATCAGCTCCGGTTTGTCGTCTGATCATAACCGTTCAGGATTCAGAGATCGTTTTTTCCCTGAGCGCTGAACGATTTTCCACCCCCATGTCACCGCCGGCGCCCTCACAGACATCCTTATATAGACCGTCACATATTAAATTGCACAAGGATAGAGGGAGAAGGCTGTATTGTAATACGCCGCCGACCGATAATGCAGTGAAGTTTAAGATGTGACAGTCTATAGCCTGTTCGCTATAATGATCCCGCCCCTTCGCGTCACCCTACTTGACTTGCATCATTTTGAATGATAATTTCCAAAACATCATCTCCGGGTTAAACAAAGCCATATGGAAGAATCAGACAGGGCAAAATAGCGGGAATTATTAAAGCACTCGAAGTTGAAATCAAGCCAAAAACAGGGCCGATTTAGGGAAACTCGTTATTTTCTGCGACCGTTGCTTAGAATTGTTATGAAAGTAATAAAAACCAAAAACGACGACTCCGGAATAATTGACATCTCGGATCATCAGGCGTCGGGGAAAAATTCAAAGGGTGAAATACTGCCCCTGAAGGACCTGCCCCGGCGTTACGAAATCAGTAATACCGCCGACGGTAGAGTCCTCACTTGTCTCGAAGCACCAAATATCCTGGTGCGAATTGAGTTCGGATTGACGATATCGTCGTCGGTTGCCCACAAAGCACCTGCGGGGACGATCTATCTTGATGGAGCTGCCCAGTCCGAACCGTTCATGGATAATGAAAAACAGATATACAACTTCGACCATCATGAGGGATGTCTGCGACCGTTTACGCTTTCCACATGCGAACAAATTCTGGTAATGATTTTTAAAGGCCTGGATTTGCGGGAGCGGGGTTGGAATGTTTTTGCAAATGACCCGGATTTGGACACAATTTTTGCCATCTGGTTGCTTTTTAATCATATCCGATTGAGCCGGAAAGACGATGCAACCCGGCGTTTTTTGTTTGCACTGATCCGAATGGAGGGGATAATCGATTCCCACGGATTGGAATTTCTGGAGATGAGCGGGTTTCCACAAAACCTTCTGGAAAAAACAAAAAGTGTAATTGATCGCCTGCGTACGGAAGAGGTCGCCCTGAAAGCAAATGACAAATGGGACAAGGCGGATTATCTGGAATATGCTGAAACCATATTGCATAAAATCGACAAAATAATTTACAAAACGGATGATTTTACAAATTTCAAAGGGATAAAAGAACTCTCCTGTAAAAACATTACAAGTAACCGGATCGCAGTTGTGGTTCAGAGCGATATGGGCATCTACGAAATAGAACCGTATCTCCATGAGCTCTATGGCAGTCGGCTTGGACTGGCGATTCTCAAAAAAGGATCCGGTGCGTACACCTTGCGCCTGATGGATGCATTTATGTCGGGGGATCTGACCAGGGTTTACCGGGAGCTCAATTTCATGGACCCATCTGTGCAATCCCGGGCAGACAACAATAGATGGGGCGGGTCGGCTGATATTGGCGGCTCTCCCCGCGGTGTCGTTACAAAACTGACTCCCGGGAAAATCGTGCAGGCTTGTTTTTACGCTTTCCAGAAGCCCACGTTGGCCGGCTATAGCCGGCAGTTCTTTTTTGCTGCGGCAATCACCGGCATAATTGTTGTTCTGGCTGAAATATGCAGAGTACACCTGTTCTCCGAATCTTTATTTGACTGGACAGGGCTGAATACTCTTTTTGTAAAAACAGATTTTGTTTTTTTTGTTTTTTTACTCATTTTTACTGCATTTTGTCTGGCCGTCTTCCCCCGCGGAAGATTCCGGCGATACGGCATCAGTTTTCCCTCCGGTAAAGGCTGGTGGGCGGTTCTGCCGGTGATGATTCTTGCTGCATACGCAGGAGGTGTTTATATACCGGATCGAACAACGGTTTTTTTAAAACCATACGAAACAGTGATATACGTTTTTATTACAATCCCCTTAGCCTCGGAATTGCTTTTCCGGGGCCTAGGGCACGGTATCTTAACCCATCGTTCGGAGATTCAGACCGCTGAAAGCCATTGGTTTTTTTCTTATGCAAATGTTGCCGCTGCAGTTTTGTATGCAGTGTTTATCGCTTATTTGAATTTTTCGCCAATGACATTTCAAGGGCATTTCCAGATACTGCCGGCCGTAAAAGTCGTGTTTGCAACGTTCGCGTTCGGCCTTGCCGGCGGATTTGTACGGGAAAGATCCCAGAGCATCATGCCTGCACTTCTTTTTCACACCATCGCAATAATCAGTACCATCGTCGCATTGCATGCCATGGCGTAATGTTTTATCCGCCATTGCAATCTCTTTATTCCGGTTGACGCTACATACCGGACCGACCGGGTTTCCCGGCACGATAGATCATTATCTTCCTCCCCGAGTGGTAACAACTTTTATTCTTCCTCTTTTTCCCCTTTTTCCTTACCGTCTTTCCGGACATGTGCATTGCCTGAAGTAAATTCAATTCCCTGCCGCTTCAGGATATCATAATAAAGCATGATCTGTTTTACATATTTGATGGGTTCGGCTCCCCGACAATAGCCATATTTTGATTCTTTATAATATTTACGCTGTCTCAATAAGGGCAAGGTCTTTTTCAGAGAAGTCCACTTGTCGGGTGAAAGATCCATTTGCCGGGCCAGGTTACGGGCATCCAGGATATGGCCCTGACCAATATTATAGGCGGCCAGAGCGATAAAAAGCCGATCCGAGCCCTGGGCCTTGTCAAAAAAGTCATATAGTTTTTTTAAATACCGGATTCCGGCACTTATATTTTCCACCGGGTTCAACAGATTTTTCGCCCCCATACTTTCGGCAGTGGAACGGGTAAGCTGCATAAGGCCAAAGGCCCCGGCATGGCTCTGGGCGCGGGGATCAAAATGGGACTCCTGATAAATCTGGGCCGCGATCAACCGCCAGTCAAAATCATTTTTTAAGGACAACTCCTTAATGATTTGACTGTACCGGGGCAATCTGGTTTCAACACGGCGGTGGAAGGTTCTCAGATCAACATAGTCGAAGTCGTCGATATCAGCATAGTATTTTTCATAAAGCTTTGTAAACACACCATTTTGTTTTATTTCGGCAAAGAATTGATTGATCCGTTCAAGCAGTCGATGGTCCCCCGGGCGTACCGCCCATCCCAAATGTTCTTTTTCAGTGATGGAGGCACCGACAATCGTTGCGGGGTAATAGCGGCGGCTAAGGAAAGCAATATTAGTGTCGGCGATGGTGACATCGATATTCTTTGCTGCGACGAGCCGGATCAACTCTTCGGTTGCCGGGTCTTCACATACACGGATACGCAGGCCAATACCCTGCTGTATGAGTGCCCTCAGACGCTCTTCATAGGATGTGCCCTGACGCACATGGATTGTTTTACCGGCCAGATCCTCGATCCTTTTAATCGCATGATTGTCCCTGTGAATAATGATACGCTGTTGAATGGTCATATATCCATTGGAAAAATCAACCAGGCGCCGCCGCTTATCCGTAATCGTCATGCTGGCGGCAACCAGATCGCCTGCTTTTTCCCGCAGGGCAGGGAGCATGCCGTCCCAGTTTTCTGCAATTTTAATTTTTAATTTTACACCCAGGTCATCGGCAAAGGCTTTGGCCAGATCATATTCAAAGCCCATGGGCTGGTCGCGGTACATGTAATAACAGTGTGCGTTGTTACGCGTTATGACGGTAATTTCTCCTGCTTTGAGAATGCGGTCGTAGGTGTCCGGCTCCGGCGGTTTTGAGCAACCCGAAAAACAAAACAAAAGGGCAAGCACTACAAAGGAGGATATTGTATGGCAAAGAGGCCTGATCAAATTTTTAGAAACATAAAAAATCTTACAAGACATGTCCTGCACTGCTCCAAGCAGCCTGTTTCGCCAGGCAAAAACATCTGAAAAACGATATGCGTGCCAATACATTTAAAAATCAGCCGCTTTCCGGGAGATAAACCGTCGCCGTGTTTTCCCGACGGTCAAATGCGTCCGGCCTTAGGGTTGTTCCGGAAATGGAATTGTTTATTACGCAAATCGGAACATACTGCAAATAACATTAAAATACAATTATAAAGGCCATGAAGCTATTTCCCTTGAATTAAAATCTCTTGTCTGTTAATTTATGGAGCATAAAAAATATAAATTTTTGAACAATTCAATCGATTTCCCCCCCACCCGGGAACGCTGAAAAAATCCACAAAGGACGGTTTAAGAGCCAATCTTATGGCGGAATTCATACAACGCAGAAAAACACGCCCGTTGAAGCTTGGTGGCCTGGAACTCGGCAATAACGCCCCCATTGCCGTACAATCCATGACCAATACGTTTACCCAGGATGTTCAAGCCACCACGGAGCAGATCTGCCGGCTGGAAGCGGCCGGCTGTGAGGTGGTGCGGGTTGCTGTTCCGGATGCGGACGCCGCCGGGGCGATTGCTTTCATTAAAAAAAAGATATCCATTCCATTGATCGCGGATATTCATTTTGATTACCGCCTGGCAATCGCTTCGGCCGAAGCCGGAGCAGACGGGCTGCGGCTGAATCCCGGTAATATCGGAAGCAAACGGAAAGTAAAGGCGGTGGCGGATTGTGCCGCGGCCCTTGGCATACCGATTCGCATCGGTGTGAATGCCGGGTCTCTGGAAAAGGAGCTGCTGGACAAATATAATGGGGCAACGCCCGCGGCAATGGTTGAAAGCGCCCTGCGGCAGGTGGATTTGCTGGCATCCTATGGTTTTCAGCAGGTAAAAGTATCCCTCAAAGCCTCCGACGTACAGCGCACGCTGGAAGCTTACAGGATGTTTTCCGACCGCTGTGATATCCCGCTGCATGTGGGTGTTACCGAGGCGGGCGGAATTTTCTCAGGCATTGTGAAATCCTCTCTGGGTATCGGAATGCTTCTGGCGGAGGGGATCGGGGATACGATTCGGGTTTCTCTGACCCGTGATCCGGTGGAAGAGGTGCGGGTGGGGTACGAGATTCTCAAGGCCCTGGATATTCGTCGACGCGGCCCTGAAATCATTTCCTGCCCGACCTGCGGCCGAACCCGGATCAACCTGTTTGATATTGCCGAGCAGGTGGAAAATGCACTGCTGACCCGCACGGTCCCCATCAAAATTGCCATTATGGGGTGTGTGGTCAACGGGCCCGGTGAGGCCAGGGAGGCGGATATCGGGATTGCCGGAGGGGACGGTATCGGGATTCTTTTCAAAAAAGGAAAAGTGGTGAAAAAATTCCCCCAGGAACAGATCGTCAAAGTCTTGCTTGAAGAGGTGGATCGCTATGAACTGCAATCCGCCGGCAAATGAAAAATTTTAACTTTTAGCGGTTAGCTATTGGCTTTCAGCCCGAAATGATGAAGGATTCCTTTGGCTACCGGCTGATATTCAAGGGAACAAATCGTTGGTAATACCCGATTTTTTCAAAGGTATATGTGTTTCGGCCAGACACCAATTAAAAAAATTATGAAAGGAAGAGTATGGCAAAGAAGGTAAAAACGGCAATTTCTCCGACACGCGAGGAAGATTATTCGGAGTGGTATCAGCAGGTGGTTAAGGCATCTGATCTGGCGGAACGGTCACCCGTAAGGGGATGTATGGTGATCAAACCCTGGGGGTATGCCCTGTGGGAAAATATTGTACGAATATTAGATGACATGTTCAAGGCGACCGGGGTTAAAAATGCCTATTTCCCGCTGTTTATTCCCCTCAGCTTTCTGGAGAAAGAAGCCCGGCATGTGGAGGGTTTTGCCAAAGAGTGCGCAGTGGTAACCCATCACAGGCTTGAAAAAGGAGAAGACGGCGGACTGATTCCGGCCGGCAGGTTAAACGAACCGCTGGTTGTCCGGCCGACCTCCGAAACCATTATCGGTGACAGTTTTTCCAAATGGATAAAAAGTTACCGGGACCTTCCGATTTTAATCAACCAGTGGGCCAATGTGGTCAGATGGGAGATGCGGACCCGGCTTTTCTTAAGAACCAGTGAGTTTTTATGGCAGGAGGGGCATACGGCCCATGCGACCCGGGAGGAGGCCATTGAGCGCACCCATATGATGCTGGATGTGTATGCCAGGTGTGCTGAAGAATATCTGGCTATACCTGTTATAAAAGGCCGCAAATCGGCATCGGAGCGGTTCCCGGGGGCCGTGGACACTTTATGTATCGAGGCCATGATGCAGGACAAAAAAGCCCTGCAGGCGGGCACGTCCCATTTTCTAGGTCAAAATTTTGCCAAAGCTTCGGGAATTAAATTTCAAAATGCCGAGGAAGTCGAGGAATATGCCTGGACCTCCTCGTGGGGAGTGTCCACCCGGCTCATCGGCGGTTTGATAATGACCCACAGTGATGATGACGGGCTTATCCTGCCGCCAAAGATAGCCTCGGCCCATGTGGTGCTGCTGCCCATCATCAGAAAGGCGGACGACCGCGCCAAGGTCATGGAATTTACCCAGAGCCTGGCCCGGGAACTCGGCGATCAGTATTATGCGCACCGCAGGATCAACGTGGAGATAGATGATCGGGATATCGGTGGTGCAAGAGGGTGGGACTGGATTAAAAAGGGGGTGCCCATAAGGGTTGAAATCGGACCGCGTGACATTGCCGCAAACTCGGTATTTTTCGGTCGCCGGGATAAAGCCCATCGGGACAAAACAGCAATGCCGCGGGACCAGTTTGTTGCCGGAATCACCACGATTCTGGATGAAATTCAGCAATCACTTTATGACCGGGCTGCCGCCTGCCGTAAGGCCAATACCGCGGAAATAGACAACCAAAGCGAATTCTATGACTACTTTACGCCGCGCAATCCGGAAAAACCGGAAATCCATGGCGGCTTTGCATGGTCGAACTGGTGCGGGTCGGCGGAATGTGAAGCAAAAATAAAAGAAGATCTCGGCGTAACCATTCGCTCTCTTCCCCTGAATGCTGAAAAACAGGCGGGGCCCTGCATCTGCTGCGGAAAGCCCGGTATTGAACGAGCGATTTTTGCCAAAGCCTATTGATGGGAAAAAAAACGACCGGCAATGATAAGAATCAATGACATAATCGACAAAGCTTCGCAATACAACCCGGAAGATAATCTTGATATCATCGACCGGGCCTATATTTACTCTGCCAGGGTCCACGACGGACAAATGCGCCTGTCCGGCGAGCCCTATCTGTCCCATCCCCTGGAGGTTGCCGGCATTCTGGCGGACATGCAGCTTGATACCGTGAGTATTGCCGCAGGCCTGCTGCATGATGTCATCGAAGACACCCACGCTACGGAAGAAGATCTGGAACAGATGTTTGGCCGGGATGTGGTTCGGATCGTGGCGGGCGTAACCAAGTTAAGCAAGCTGACCTTTGACAGCTCCCAGGCGCGGCAGGCTGAAAGTATTCGCAAAA
>CAYQNS010000174.1:4589-8057 GCA_964418755.1 uncultured Desulfobacteraceae bacterium | reverse complement strand
AATAAAACTTGACTACAATAAACCAGGACATGAAGTTCATGAAGTTTTTTCTTCAGTTCCTTCATGGTAAAAATTGTTGTTTTTTCATTAAGTTAATGACATTGAATGGTAGAGTAGATGGCCGGAATTAGAACCAGGCCCGATTATTGTTATTTTAAAAAAAGCTCTGCATTATTTCTTCAAACCTTGCGCCACGCCATGCGGCGGACGGTTTTGTGGCCTCAGATATCAGAATGTCCCGATTCAGAAAGGGTAAAAAATCGGAAACGCGCGGAATAATCACTCTGACGACGGGAAATTTCAAGACAGGATGGGTATGGTCCAAGATTATACAATCGGTTTTGAATTGTTTGCAGATGTTTTTGATTTCTTCAATTTCGCCTGAAATATCCTTGATTTTCCCGTTGCTGTAAGCAACCGTTTCCCCCTTTTCAAGAAATGAGATGTCTTTCGGGGAAATTGAGCATTTCATCAGCATGTAAAAATTATTGACCCGGGATTTGTGGACAAGTGGTTTGTCCAGCTGGGGCCGCGGAGTCGTCAGGTTTTCACGGCCCTGCATGCTTTCGGTAAAACACCTTGTCAGGCCTTCATCCAGGTTGAAAGCAGCCCCGGGTATCAGTATTTTGTGCTCCATGCGGCCCGGTGGCAGGTTGTGATTGGTGAACAGTACACCAATGCAGGGCAGGAACCCGTCAAGGGAAAGGTCCTTGATCATTACATCGACATTTTTTTTGCGATAGAATTCAATCATGTCCCTGAAAAAGGGATTGCCCACAGAGTTTATATCTATTGTCGGAACTGTTTTTTCAGGCTTGATGATCTGTATCTGGGCATGGCGTTCGAATATTTCACAGGAAGCCTGAATCATGGCTTCTTCGATGGTGTTGCCGGCGGCAATGCCGTTGGATGCGTGAATATAGGCAATAAAATTAACCGGCACTTTTATATCTGCTTCCCGGATGATGGAAAAGCCGTCAACCCAGTGACGGGCCATGGGACTGTTTTTAATTTGTTTAATATCCTCGTCGGTTAGATGGTTTTCATTGGCCAGCAGGTCTTCTATTTTTAAATGATTGTTCTGCAGGTCATCCTGGTGGGCATTTACATAGCCCTTCATCCATTCGTAATTTAAAAAACTGCTGGTTGCCCGGTTGTACAGGGCGGGGATGTTAAAGCGCACCCGTTCTTCAAAGACCGGGTAAAACAACCCGGCGCTGAAACGTTCCGCCAGCTCCGCATAGGCGCTGGCCTTTGCCAGTTCCGGGGTGATGCCTTTCCCATTGCACACGATCCGGATTGAATCGATCCATATCTCTCCCCAGTGAATATTGTCCGAGACGTGAAAAGGGGAGTATTGAACCGTAAGGCCCAGATCCCGTAGTCCCTGCGATATCCTGCTGATGGTGCTGGACGGAAGATCACATTTGCCATATTGGTTTCGTACACAATTTTGAAAAATCATTTAAGTTGTTTATTGCTCCTGTCAGGGTTCGCGCAAAGCCGCAAAGGCGCACATATGCCGGCGCAGCCTTTGGCGAAGACGCAAAGAAAAACAATGGGATAAAATTGTAAAAATTCAGCCCTCTGATCTCTGATTTCTGATCTCTGATTTCTGATCTCTGATTTCTGATTTCTGTCCTCTGCTTTCAGCTCTCAGCCTTCTTAACGCCCTTATTCATCATAGCTTTCAATTTTTTGGAATATTTGAACGTGACAACCTTTCTTGCATCGAGCATTATCTCTTCACCGGTAACAGGATGCCGGATTTTACGTTCAGCTTTTTTCTTTACAGAGAATTTGCCGAAACCGGTTAAAAGGACATCTTCACCTTTCTCCAATGATTTTCTGATTAGTTCAAGCAGGATTTCAACCGACTCTTTGGCCTGCTTTTTGGTAAAGCCTTTTTCATTTTGTATGGCTTCGATGATCTGCGTTTTTTTGAGTATCATGTGATTCGGCCCCTCTTGTATAAGTTTGAACAACGGTTCACAGATAACACTCGGTCTTTATTTTTTCAAGTAATTATATGGGTTATGGCAAGCAGTTCCTAAATTCGAACTATTGTATTTCCATCCGCATTTCATGTCGATTTTTTCACAACTTGACTTTCAAGCCATTGCTTGATATCTATTTTTTGCATATTTACTTAAATATAAAGATCTGAAGCGCTCTTACCCTTTAATAGGTTGGGATAATCAGACACGATGAATACAGAAAACCCCATTTCTCGATGAATGCTGAGATGTGGGGTTTTGTTGTTTTTTTTCAGGATGGCCGGCAGGCAATGGACCGGAATTTTTTCAGGATGGTACAATCTGTACATAATCTGGGATATTGGCAAGGTAATTTTTACCTATTGATCAATTAATTCAGATATACTAAATGACCAATATAGGATTAATAATCAACGCATATTGAGTTGGAATCTATGGGGTTAGAATAACGAAAATATAAAGGAGGAGAGATGATTAGCATTTCTATGCAAACGAAAATTAATGCACCTGCTGGCGATGTATGGGCCATTGTTGGTGATTTTAATGCTTTGACCAAGTTTGTTGAAGCAGCTGTGGAAAGTAAGGTAGATGGAGAAGGTGTTGGGGCAGTCCGTACAATTACATTGCCGGATGGAGCAAAACTGAAAGAACGGCTCGAAGAGTATGATACCGATGCCATGAGTTTAAAATATTCAATTCTTGAAGGACCGTTGCCAGTATCAAACTATCTCTCCACCATGGAGATTTCCAACACAGAAGGCGGATGTAAGCTATCATGGTCCAGTGAATTCAATTCCGAAGTTGTTCCTGATGAGGATGCCCGTAATGCGATTTCCGGCATCTACCAAATGGGATTTGACGGACTTGCCAAACTGTTTGGATAAAACAACTCTGCCACCCTTTGGATGCAACGAAAGAATCTCCCTTATGTTGGGACAACAGGTTGGGATAATCAGACACGATGAATACAGAAAACCCCATTTCTCGATGAATGCTGAGATGTGGGGTTTTGTTGTTTTTCGGCAGGATAGTCGGCAGGCAATGGATCGGAATTTTTTCAGGATGGTACAATCTGTACATAATCTGGGATATTGGCAAGTAACACAGGTTTTTAGCGGTCTGTTTTTCGTGTGATACTCTCAATATATCAAAGGTTTAACCAAACCTGAGGTATTGTGTTAGTATCTGTAAGCAACTTGGACCTAAAAATTTGAAGTATCACAACTCTTACTGACACCTTGAGTTTTGAAACAACACTAAAATAGCAGCAATTCTAATTATGGTTTCAATTCGACTTCCGTGGCCCATAACCTATTGAAAATACGTTGGCAGAGACAGCCAGTCTAAGGATTTGAGCCTTGTTTTGTTCCATAATTAGAATTACTGCTAAAATAGAGCTTGACTTTGCATTTTTATCTTTGTATAATTTATATTTATGGGGAAATTAAATTTTTTCTTATCCTCACCTGAT
>CAYQNS010000174.1:0-4489 GCA_964418755.1 uncultured Desulfobacteraceae bacterium | reverse complement strand
TCTCATACTCAATCGTTATCCCTCACCTGATTCTCATACTCAATCGTTATCCCTCACCTGATTCTCATACTCAATCGTTATCCCTCTATACTATTTGGTACATGTGTAAAACATAAATGGAGTCCCGTTATGTTTCATCCACTCCAGAATCGATCTTGGCATTCCGGTTTTAGTAGCCAAAATTAAACTTGCTTTGTGAAGCAGTTTTGAAAGATTTATCGGGAAATATTAATCATAGGTTTCAGGGGTTTTTTACTTTTTTGGTATTCTTGTTTTTTTAGAGCCATGTTGGGTTTGAAAATAAGAAGAGAACCAGGAGGAAAGGGGCATAATTATGATAAGATTTGGGAAAAGGAAAAAGTTTGTTTTATTTGCCATATTATTAGCTCTTAGTTTGGTATTTATCGGTTGCGGCAGTGGTGGCGATGTCGCTACACCTCAATCTATAACAATAACAGGTAAAGCTGTTGCAGGCCTGCCTGTTGTGGGAACCATTAATATAAAGGATTCAAGCAATCCTGTAAAAACTTCCTTCTCAGCCATCAATTCTGACGGTTCCTATACACTTGATATTGATGAGACCTGGACATCACCTTTTATGATGTGGGCAGAAGGCTGGGTGAACAACGAGCATTTAAGGCTTTTATCTTGTTTTGATCTTGAACAGGGTGAAACCCAGGTCAATGTTAACACAACCCCGATTACTACTGCAATTGTCGAATCAGCCATGGGAAAAACTGCTTCTGAAATTGTACCTGAATCAGAACCTGTTCCTGATCAGGGGGTTGTTGATCAGATACGTCAGACGGTGGAACAAAGTTTAACAGATCTGTTTGATGCTATAGGAGTTCCTCCAGGATTTAATTTATTTGAAACCCCCATTGGGGAAGTGGGTTCTCCAACTGACCGATTATTTGATATAATAGGCGTTGAAAGTGATGACCAAGGCAATATAGTTTTTACTGATATTGAGGGGGAGGAATTCGTCATTGATCCTGATGATCCTCCAGGAACCGTTCCCCAAGAAATAATAGACAATGTTGTCCAGACTGGTGAGGCACTAGATCAGATAAGCCTGATTTTAAGTGATTTTTATGATCTTTTTGGTAATCAAGACAATCTGCCGGATCGAACAAAGATTGAAGATGAACTTGTTCCTGATCTTGCTGTGGGCTTTCTGCACAGAGGAGAAGGAATTTCAGACTATATTGACCGCCTAGCTGAGAATGCTTCACAGATTGTACCCAGTGAGGAGTTTGTAGGTTGCGGAATCTACAGGTCAATGATCACGCAGGATTATGGAAATATTCCAGTTGAAGAAATGCCTGACAACCATGATTCAGGCCGCTGGGTGCTGGTAACCGAAAATGTCAATGGTAAAGTCATGACATGGCTTACCTCATTTGTAGATATAGGCAGCAATACCTGGAAATGGTATGGTAACAGAGTGCCTTTTAGAAGCTTTGAGGCAGGCCGCCCCAGGGGAAGGCAGCTCAAATATCCGGCCGGTTCTGTTGTATATCATTCCGGGCTTCATCTCTGGCATAATGATGTTGGTAATCTGGCCTGGGATATGGGAATCAAAACCCTTGCCATATTTAACCCGGCCTTTGCTCCAGAAAATATCAATGGCGATGCTACCAATTGTGTCCGCCTTGAAAGAAGAGAAGACGGATTAGATACCCGATTTCGGCTGCAAGACGTGCCAACATGGTGGACTAATGACAGTCTTTACCAGCTAAGTAAGGAAAACGGGGACCGCCTTATTGATTTTGAAATCTTACAAGATCAGGAATCCATTGAAATGGTTGTTGTTGGCCTTGACGATGCAGACACTCCTGTAAAGACATGGATCTATACCATTCCTGAACCGCCCACTCCTGTCAGCGAACTTGAGGCAGACCCGAATCAATTTTTTGCAACCATAGAACAGGATACTATTTCTTTCCAGGAATATGATGCAAATGATCCTGACAACCCTAACGCTTTCCCGGGCAATGGTGGTCTTTTTTTCTGGATATATCCTGATAATGCTGATCTTTTTCCATCATGGTCACGATTGGGGTGGGATGATGTGAACTGGAACTGGAATGAATTGGATATTGACAATCCTGCCTGGTACGCTCCCGGAGATTTTTATGCCTGGACTTCTGATATTTATCAGCCCGGCCCCAATGCAGCATCCCTCAGGACAGCCTCCTTTGCTATAACTATGAGAGATACAAATCAGAAGCATTACCAGACAGACAAAAGGTGGGATCCATGGTCTGAAAATTTTATCAGTGTTGAAAACGATCACCTGGTCTTTGATGTTGCGCATTCCTGGAGTCAGGATAATCTTGATCCCAACTGGGGCAGCATAAATGCAAGAACACGTATTCGGGGAAGACATCTTAACCGGTTCGAGGTCCCTTTTGTGGTTGAAAATGCTACTGTCAATGGCAACGCTTATGCTGAAACTAGAATCTACCTAGAGTACCAACCGCCTGAAGATTATAGCAATGGCGATACAAATTATACCCAGGTTTGTGCAGGGTTACGTTTCCAGGAAGGACAGCTATATCTGCAGGGATTTGTATGGGGCTCAAGAAATGCAGACGGCACAGATGAATTTTATCTTGCACCTTCTTCAGGTAATTATCCCTATGGGCAGGTATTATCTTTTAATCAGACATATAATCTTGCTGTTGAATATATTGAAGCAAGCAACCAGCTTATGGTTGAGTTTGATGACGGCAGTGAAGACGCACCTTACCAGAGCTTTTATGACATGGGCTCAATCCCTGATTTTAATTTTGATCCTGAAAATTTTAAATCTGCTGAAATACGCACAAGGGTCAGAAGCCTGCAACAGGAAGGTGACACCGGCAGCATGAGAGTCAGCATAGACAATACAAAAGTTGATGGCATCTCTTACGATGAATTTACAGGGGGATTCGCCAACAGCAAATGGGAAGTTCTATCCTATGAATAGGGTTTTTTATACACAAAATCGTTATTGATAAAAAAGACAGTCCAAGGTTATAGTTTGACACCTAATCTTGGGCTGTCATATATTTAAATTATGAAATCAATATACTGTGGTTTAGTATAAGGGCTCGGAAGTTTGAATACCTTGTGTATATTCTTACCTAATGTAGACGATTCCTGAAATAAAAAAGTCCTTCATCTGAAGGTAATATGCTATAATACTTGTTAAAACCCACTACAGTATTAACAAGAATGGCAACACCCAACAGGTGGAGGACTTTATGAAAGAAAATAGCAAAAATTACCGAAAAAAGGAACTGAAAATTAGTGCTATCGAGACCACCAACGAACGCTTGACCGGCCGGGCGGGTCTGAGTCTTTTCGTTGCTTATCTGCATCAGATTGGAATTTTCCCTTTGCTTGACAGATATTTCGGTTCGATACGGAAAAGCAAAAAAGGCATTTCGGTCTTTGAACTTTTCAAACAGATCCTTTGCTTTATGGCAGACGGCACCAGCCGGCACTTGATCCATTTCGATCAACTTGCTGACGATCCGGGTGCCGGCAGTATTGAGACGGATATGGGCAAAATGGCCTCGTCGCACCGGATAAAGCGATTTTTCAAGGCCTTTGCGTGGACGCGCATTTTCTTGTTTCGCAAGTTGCTGCAACGGCTTTTTATCTGGCGACTTAACATAGAACGGCCTGAGGTGATCGAGTTGGGTATCGACACCATGGTGATGGACAATGATGACGCCAAGTGCCGTCATGGTGTGAAACCGACCTATAAAAAAACAAAGGGTTTTCAACCGCTGCAAATGAACTGGGGTCGTCTGATTATAGACGCTGTTTTTCGTGGTGGCGACAAACACTCCAATCACAAAGATACAGTTCAAAAGATGATTCGGCATATCGTGAAAATCATCCGCAAACAATATCGGCAGGATGTTCCCATCGTCATCCGAATGGATAGCGGATTTTTCGACCAGAAGATTTTTAAGGTCTGTGAAGAACTCAACATCGGCTATGTTTGTGGGGGAAAGCTGTATAAGGATATCAAGGAGCTGGCGATCCAATCCAATGATGAAGACTGGACACGGTATTGTTCCGGCAAAAAAGATTATTGGGAGTATATTGAGTTTGGCAGCAGACGCGGCAACTGGCGTCAGTTTCGGCGAGCGATTTACTGTCGTTTGATTAATGATGGGGATCAGCTTTATCTGCCTGGATGTCGTCCTGATACGATCATCATCACCAATATCGGTCAAGGCCAAAAGATTGATGAGCAATTGAAAAGAAGCGGTGCTGAACCGTATCTGACGGCCGACGGTATCGTTGCCTGCTATCATGAACGTGGTAGTGATGAGCTGGCTAACCGGGCATTGAAGGACTTCGGTCATGAACAACTGCCGTTCAAGAAATTCAACCCGAATGCAGCCTGGTATTATTCGATGTTGCTGTGAGGGGCTTTTGGGGACGCCCATAAAATTATAACTTCCTATTCTTTTATAAGTTTGAG
>CAYQNS010000173.1:0-8069 GCA_964418755.1 uncultured Desulfobacteraceae bacterium | reverse complement strand
AAGTTTAGAGTTTTACTGACAAATTAACGCATAAATGACTAACCCGAATATTTACCACAATTTCTATAATAGTGGCTTTTAGTGAGCACCAGCTCATTAAAGTGAAAAAGATGGGCTAATAAGTCTTCAAACCGGAACCTGTGATTGATTGAGAACATTACCACCTTGATAAAACTACAGATACCATATTCCAGGGGCATCAGGTCAAGAACCTTTTATATTTTTCGTTTCCTAATCTTAAACAAAAAAAACCCCCAAGGATTGCTCCGAGAGGGTTTGACAAGATAAGCCCAGTTTCCCGGGCCATGAACAGATCCAGCCCCCGGCTGTCCGGGCAGGTCAACTCCGCGGTATCGGCCCCGAGGCCCTGTTCAATACGCTTGAGGCTTCGTTCGACTATCCCGTAGAAACGATCGGCAACGTCATAGGTGGTGGCCGCATCTTTTATCGTGCCTTCCGCTGCACATTTGAGAATTTTATTTTTCATGGCCGGCGAGTACCGTTTCCCCCGCTGGGGAAATCCCTTTCGATTTTTGGTGCTGTGTGCCTCCGCCGCCTTTCGCAATTGCTCCTTGCCGTTACTGTTATTGACGTTTGTCTTTACTTGTGTCTCCATGTCGGCTATCTCCTTTCTTGATGATATTGAAGGAAATACCGAGACGTTCTTTACTTCGTGTCAGGCTTTTCTCACCTTTTTTCTATGAAATCTTTTAAACTATGACAGTTAAGGGCTCAATACCATCAACATTTTATTGAATCTTTGGAAATTTTAAAATGGGTAAAAGGGTAACAATGGGTATAAATGCAGAATAAAAAAGAACAGTTTCAAGGCCGTAAATGTCAGCAAGTTTCCCCACAAAAGGCGATAGGAGACCGCCTAAACCATAGGCAAATCCCATCATGAGACTGGAAACCATAGCCCTTGATTTAGGAACTAATTTTTGAGCTAGAACAACTGCTAAAGGCAGGGATGCCAATGCAGCGAATCCAGCTAAAAAAGATCCAAGGTAAACAAAAGGCTTTGGAAGATAAAGATATAATAAAAGAGCAGGGGTCATAAGAGCATGGGAAACAAAAAAAATTTTTTTAGCATCAATTTTGTCGGCAAGATAGCCTGCCAGAAGTCCGGAAAAAGTTCCTGCTATAATAAAAATAGAAAAAATCAATCCAACGGAAATAAGATCATGGCCTTTGTTTGTCAGATATATAGGCATAAAGGTCATAAAGGTTTGCCCGGTAATGGCTCGGAGAACCATGGTAATCCAGATCAAAAAGATGGGTTTATATACCTTGCCAAGGGTTTCTTTGATAGACCCGAGAAATCCTAAATGTGAAAGTTTTTCGCTGACAGGAACGGGCAGATATTTTATGCAGAAAAAAAAGGCGATCATTCCTATAATAACTGTATAGGGCATCTGCTCAAGACCGAATCGGGTCACATACCAGGTGATAAATACGGGTCCTGCGGCAAAGGCCAGGGTTCCGCCCGTATTGAAAATAGAAAGAGAAAATCCAGCGCGGATGCCTGCATATAAAGGCACCATGCCAGTTGTGGGAGGGTGAAACATGGATGATCCAATGGAACCCAGACAAAGAATAACGAGTAATATCCAGAAATTCGGAGCAATTCCTGAAAAGGGTATAAAGAAAAAAGCGAAAAAGAGCCCTGTCAGAACAAAACTTCTTGTTTCATGCCGATCTGAAAGGTAGCCTGTGACAGGTTGTATAATAAAGGAAAGAAATCTTATCATCCCTGTAATCAAACCTACCTGGGCAAGGGTCAATCCGATTTTGTCAATAAAAGCGGGCAGTAAGGGCGTAAAAAATGATGAGTAAAAATCACCCGTAAAATGAATCAGGGTTAAAACAAAAATGATCCGGTAATTAACCGTGTTTTTACTGAGATCAGTTGCGGTCATGGTACTTAATTTTTCATGCTGTGGATAGGGGCTGGAATCTGGCCGCCATACTTAACAAATTGATCACAAAGATAAGAATTAGGAACATTCATTATTTTTGCTTCACCTAGAAGATCTCCAAAATAAACCTTGTCACCTGCTTTTTTGCCCGGGACAGGAATCAATCGTGTGGCAGTTGTTTTTGAATTAATCATGCCAATGGCCATTTCATCGGCAATGATACCGGCCAGGCATTCCATGGTAATATCACCTGGAATAGGAACCATATCAAGCCCGACAGAACAGACCGAGGTCATGGCTTCAAGTTTTTCAATGGTAAGAAATCCCTTGTCTGCAGTCTCAAAGAGGCGCCTGTCTTGCTCTTCAGAATTCTTCAATCTGGTTTCCGCTTGCATGCGCTCGGTGATGTCCTCAATAGCCAGCAAGATGATCCGCGCTTTGCCCATCCCCCGTTCAATCTGCCGGGCATTCAACAGCATTGTGCGCCTGCCGATGGTGGCAAAATCGTGTTCAACTTCATAGTTGTCAAATGCGGTCTTTTCGGGAAGGATGTCTTCCAGCAGTTCCTTTAACTTGGGAATATCCCATTGCCGGTTACCAAGGTCATAAATATGCTGTCCCACGGTCTCTTCAGGTTTCTCCTTGAAGATCTCATAGAAAGAATGGTTTGTTAAGATAACCTTCAGATCTGAATCCAGCACCAAAAGGGGTTCATGTATTGTCTCTACGATATCTTTGAATATATCGTCTATCAGAACGTCCGCCATAGCGGTCTCCTTATTAAACGTGACTTCGACTTATATTGATTACATGATTGGTGATTTTAAATTGAGATTCAAAGATACTTGCATTTATGATTAAAAACACACTATCGAATAATTACACAAACCACAACATGTAGCAAATTCGAGATCAATTCAAGGACTGTGATATGTTCAGAAAAATTATCTAAAAACCAAATATCAGCCGATTACTGATACATTGAGAGTATCACACAAAAAACAGACCGCTAAAAACCTGTGTTACCTCACTATCCCAAATCCTATGCCACGCCATCGCTTTATTGCCTTCTGATCGTCCTGCCAATAAACAACAAAACCCCACCTTTCAGAATTCATTGAGAAATGGGGTTTTTTATATTCATCGCATCTGCTCATCCCTACCTGTTAAAGGCTAAGAGCGCTTCAGTGCCTCAAATTAAAATGAACGTGAAAAATACATAACAGGTAATGGCTTGTTTGTCAAAATCTGAATGTGGCCGAATAAACTTAGAGCCATTTCAATATGGCAAGTTGTCTGATAAGAGCGATATCCGAAAAAGAAGGCCTTTAAAAAGATATTTTTATCAAAACTTTTCTTCTGAATTTTCTAAATACCTTTTTTCGGTACCTATCAATGTTGAAACACTCATAAAAAGTCCTGTTATTTCATTTCGACCGCAATATATAGATCTTTACTACTGAATGAAACGATATCTGGGACTACCTCCATAAACCAGAATAGCAAAATTAAAGTTCTGTAAAGCTTGATTCACTGTGCCCAAATTGTGCCCGTCAAGGCCAAATTTTTCCAAATGGTTCCAAACGAAACCAAAAGTACGATTAAAAATTGTTTATAATCAACATGTTAGAATTACAGCAAAATTCAAATCTTAAGTTCTTGCTCTTCTAATCCGTAGGCCGCCCGTTCGAATCCTGCCAGGCATACCAACTACCTTAAGGGGTTAACCGATCACGGCTGATCCTTTTTTTGTTTGAACCACCAAACCGCTGACCCTAAAAAGTCACACCCCTTCAAGCTTGAAGCAACTATGAAAAATGCGCGGTGATGGAAACGGTTCAAAAACAACCATTGTTTGGCGTTAAAAAAATCATTATAGCACCAGTGAGGTATTTTTTAAACCGAAAAGCGTAAACTGACGGGAAGAAGTGCATGTCGCAGATTGTTGAAATCATAAAAATGATCGCCGTTGTGGCCGCAGCGGCAACTCTGGGTAACTGGTTTTTAAAAGAAATAAAAAAAAGCCAGGCCCTGCGCAGGCCCTGGTACGCCCCCTACATCAGCCTTCCGGGGATACTTGTCCTCATTGCCATTTTGCTGCCAATTTTGGTTTACCTTACATCCTAACCCGGCAAAGCCAGAATCGAATTGAACAATGTTCAGGCATTTCCGGCCCTGCCTGAAATAAAGGCCGGATCCACACCAATACGCTGCATGGCGGCTTTCCACCGGGATTCAAAGGGCAATTTAAAAACGATCCTGCCTGAGAACGAACAGATCAGCCAGGTATTTTCTTTGATTTCCGACTCAAGCTGATCAGGCCCCCAGCCGGCACACCCCAGCATAATCATGAATGTGTCGGGCCCCTTTCCGGCAGCTATGGATTTTAAGATATCAAGGGTATTACTCATACCCAGATCCGGCATAATTCTGAGACAACCCTGCCACCCAAAAGGAGGACCGTGCAGTACGAAAATCTCACCCATATGAACCGGACCGCCCATATACACCGGAATGGTTTCCGCTGTGGGAGTGCAGTCTATTTTTAGTTCCTCAAAAATAGATTTAGCAGACAAGAGCGGATGGACCCGGTTCACAATGCCCCCCCACAGCGCCCTGCTCACTGTGTTCAAAAAAGCAGGTAACCGTCTGGGAAAAATTCGGATCAACCAACCCGGGCATTGCCAGAAGCAGCTGGCCTTTCAAAAATTCCGGTATCTGTTGAATCATAAGATATCCCCGTCAGTGCATGCGTCAAACAACCCGGAACCCGGGTCCAGCAGCATGGTGATATCTCCATTTTCCATGACGCCAACCCCGCCAAAAGCCCGGGTTTTTGACAACAGTTCGCCCACCGGCATCACCATAACGGCTTTATTTCCGATAATCGTGTCCACCGCAAATTTTATCTGTTTCTGCGCGGGTGCAATACTATTTTTATTTTCAGCATATTTGACATTCATCACATGAGACAATTTTTTATTTTGCTTAACCCCCAGTGTGGCACCAAGATCATACAGTTCATTTTTCTCGGCACTGTCAGTACTACCCCATTGATCAATGGATTCAACATTGGCAGTGGGAATCGAAAGCATATAGGGCCCTATTTTAAATGTAATGGTGTACACGACACTCAACGAGACCGGCAATCTTATTAAAAATTCAGTTCCCCGGGCCGGATCGGAAGCAATTGTAATGGTTCCACTTAAATATTCAATGGCCTGGGCCACCACATTCATACCGATGCCCCTGCCCGCAATATCACTGGCTTTGGCGGCCGATGAAAAATCAGTATCAAAAATAGTACCGAAAAATTCTGCCTCTGACAGCGCTGCAATCTGTTCATCGGACATTAACTGACTGTCTTTCAAATGCCGTGTAATGGCTTCCCGGCTGATGCCACGGCCATCATCCCTGATCTTTATGCAAAGACTTTCACGCTCTTTATCGGCTTCGAGTTGAATCAGACCCATAGACTTTTTGCCGGCGCTTTGACGTTCTTCCACCGTTTCTATTCCATGGGCGATTGAATTGCGAATCAGATGAATGAACGGTTCCCGCAATCTGTCAAGCAGCGCAATGTCTGCCTGAAGGTCTCCGCCCACAATCCTGAATTCCACCTGTTTATCATACTCCCGGGCCAGATTCCGGATCGTAACGGCAAACAGATCGGCAAAATCGCCCACCGACATGAGCCGCAATTGGGCAAGCCTGAAATACAGCCCCTTCAGCATTGATGTGTAATTGTCAATCCAGGATTTCAAGGCTCCGGATTCCCGAGAAAGCGGCGGCAGTGTTTTCTCCAAAAACAAAGTTTCCTGAGCATAGCCCAGCAGTTCCTCGATCAATGAATACTTGACCCGGATCTGGTCAATTTTTTCAGGCACCTGCCCACCGGGTCCCGTTTGAATCCGTTCAGGGTTTTTCGGTTGTTCCGAAGGCTTACGGCCGAATCGAGCAAGCAGCGCATTATACCATTTCCGGTTTTCAATGCCACCGATATCATCATTTCTGCCCACCAGGAATTGAAGCAATTTACTACCGTCAAAAAAAAACTGAATAATGCCGGGTTCAACACTACCCGCGTCCTTCTGGAACAGCTTGCACCAGTCTTCCATGGCATGGCTCAATTGAGTGATATGATCCATGCTCAAGGCCTTGGCCATTCCCTTGATGGAATGGATCTTGCCATGGATTTCTTTCCACAATGCCGTATCATCAGGGGTTTGTTCCACCCGCATCAAAAAAGCATCCAGCTCTTTAAGATATTTTTCCGATTCAGCGACAAATATTTTTTTATACTTTTGAAGATCTACCATATGACAACCCGAATAATGAATCCCACATTGCGGTTGGTGTAATGATCTGGACGGTATACGCCTTATGAGAATACACCGTACCGTCTCCTTTAATATTGTCAAACCAGACAAGCCCGATGATTTCATCCGGGATCAGCGCCAGTTTCTGCTGGTTCCATTTTAACAAAACAATCCGTTTATTTTTTCTGTTTAATGATCTTGCCCCGCTGCTTAAAAGGCTTACGGCATCGACGACATCAAACAATTCGCCCCTGTAATATATCAATCCCAGATAACATGCCGGGACAAAAGGGACCCGGGCAATGGGCATGCTCCCAAGCACCCGATGCACGGCTTGGGCTTCAACACCCCAGTATCGACCATCGGCCTTGAATGTAAAATATTCCATTTTCACCCTTCAACTCTTGATGAACTCGTAAAAAGTCGAATTCAGACGGTCTCGTAAAAAGTTCAAATTCAAGGCGTGCAAATTTTGTAATCATGAGGCGTACTTATCGTACGTTGAATGATTGCGAAATGCAGCGCAACGCAGGAGTTGGACTTTTTACGAGACCGTCAACTCTTGACCAATTTAAAACGCTGATAGGCCGTATTCAATTTTCGAGAAAGCGCGTTGAGAGATTTCATGACGGCAACAATTTTTTTCATCTCCTCTTTCTGGTTTTGGGTGGCAATGGTTGTTTTCTGTGTCGCTACAAAATTCTCACCGGCAAGATCTGAAAACTGCTGGAAATGACCTAACAAGTTTCGCAATTCTTTGACCTGTTTGGCATTAACCGCCTCCATCTCCTTGACTTCCTCGAAGATATCATCGACCCCGGTCAGTATTTCACCAAAGGTATCCAGCATGCTGTGAATGATATCATGACCCTTGTTGAGCCCCTCTTTGCTTTTACCCAATGACTCAATGACGGCTTTATTTTCCGCCAGTATGTCACCATTAATAATACCGATCTCTTTGGCCGAATGCTTGGAATTTTCGGCCATGCTGCGGATTTCATCGGCCACAAGCGCAAACCCCTTGCCCAATTCACTGGCCCGGGTCGCTTCAATGGAGGCGTTCAGGGAAAGCAGGTCCGTCTTCTGGGCGATTTCATCAATCACGTTCATCACCAGCCGAATCTTCTCCACCTTGTTGGCCAGGCTGTATATGGGCCGGGAATAGTCGACCATCTGTTCCAGAACCGTTTCCAGATATGTAAGGGTTTTACGCGCATTATCGGCCCCTTTTCGCGTTTTATCGCGGGCTTCACCGATTTTGAATACGGTCTGGGCCGACCGGGCAACCATTTCATCCATAACAATTAAGCCATTATCCATCTTTACCGAGGTTTTTTGAGCGATCATGGTCTGTGATTCTGATCCTTTGGCTATTTTAACGGCTGATGCATCAATGGCCCGACTGCTGACCAGAACCTTTCCCACCAGCCCGCGCAGGCGTGTATTGGTTTGCTCTATCTGCATCCCGACGGTCTGCATGGCGGATATCATATTCCTGAGATTGTGCACCATAGCGCCGAAAACCTCTTCCAGATCACGCACTTCATCACGCGACGACAGCTCTATTTCAAGCGAAAGATCGCCGCGGCTGATTTCGCCGGCAACAGTGCTCAGCCGTTTGAGCCTTGTGACAATGGAGTTTGAAAAAATAGTGCCGAAAATGATACCAAATCCCATTGCAATGGCGGTGGATATGGCCTGAGCCAGATAAAAACTTTTAGAATTCAGATTAACAATGCTCACAACCACCATGACGATCAGCAGCAACAGTAAAAAACTGAGAATCAATTTGTTCTTTATGCTTGTTCTACCCATTTGGACATATCCTCCA
>CAYQNS010000172.1:0-8076 GCA_964418755.1 uncultured Desulfobacteraceae bacterium | reverse complement strand
GGTGTCTGATTTTATCATTACCAGAATTTCGGCAATGGATGCCAGTGCCCAGGCCAGGCCGATAAATGTCTTGTCGTAGCCAAGGTTTTCAAGGTGGATTGAAAAAAAACCATAGTAGGCTCCGTGACTCACCAGCATCAGAAAGCCGCACAGCAGAAAAATCAGGATCTGCGGCTTCAGAAGCAGGCGGATGGGAGACCTTTGCGAAAAGGGTTTTGAAACCGAGACTTCCGGCATTCTCAGTGCCCCTATCGCCTGCAGAGCAGATCCGCCCAGAATCAGCAGCAGGATGATGCTCACCGGGTAAATGTCCATGAGCCGGCCGATGGAAAAAACAACGAGGATAAAACTGATGGAGCCCCAGGCCCGCACCCGGCCGTAGCTTTTCTTTTCCTCCCCAAGAACATCCATGGTAAAGGCCTCCAGCAGAGATATGATCGGGGCATAAAACACGCCGTACAATATGGTTATACCCAGCATCATCACAAAATCAGAGGTACACAAAAACAATACCCAGACGGCGGTACTGGTAATATTACATAAAATATAGATGGATCGTCGTGCATGAAACCGGTCCGCCAGCGCTCCCCACATCAAAGGGAATATGATCATGGTCACCGTTTTTGCAGCCGACAATACACCGATTTGAAACCCGCTGAAATGTAAATGAAAGCAATACAGATTAAAATACGGTAAAAAAACACCCATCACTCCGAAATGCAGAAAATATTGGGTGCGGATAACGTTTTGGGGTGAAAAAATCTGCTTGTGTTCCATAGGTCCATGATACTTGATTTTCAATCCGGCCGCAAAGAAAATATGCCGTCATTCATCAAAGATCCGCTTCAACCGGACAAACAACCTGCAAACCGTATTCTCCCCGCTTAACCTCCGATGCATTGAATATTCTGTGTATCTATATCTTTACAAAGCCCTGAAGCAATGCTAATATTTTTATATCGGTATGCCGGTACAGCCATCCCGAACACTTTTTATGCGGTCCTAATCAAGCATGTGGGAGTTTAGCAATGAATTATATCAAAATACGATTTGGTGGTAATTTTGATCATTTCGAGAAAAATATTGACGATATTTTTCGAGGCATGAGCCCTGGCTTTGCACTTTCTGAACATACCTGGAAGCCCCAGATGGATATTTATGAAACACCCGAAGAAATCATTGTGCTTGGGGAAATCGCCGGTGTCAGCAAAGAAGACCTGGAGCTGGAAATCAATCGAAAGGCCGTCAAGATATCCGGCACCCGGACGGAAATGTCCCGCATGAACAATATGACCTATCGGCTGGCTGAAATCCAGTACGGTAAATTTGAAAGAACCCTGTTTCTGCCGGCGCCCATAGACACCGACAAGGTAAACGCTGCCTATTTAAACGGATTCCTTCAAATCAAACTTGCCAAACTCCCCCGTGACATAACCTGCAAAATTGCAATTTCAGACGGGTAGATGGTTTATTTCTTTTATTCGGAGGTTTAGATGACACAACCGATATCACCGGAAGACGCTACCGGCAAACTACCTGAACGGCTGCCGATTATGCCGTTATTTGACTCCGTGCTGTTTCCCAAGATGGTATCTCCCCTCGTGGTCATACAGCCCGAAGCCATCAAGCTGGTCGATGAAGCAATGTCCAGGGATCGAATGATCGGATTTGTTTTATCCCACAAACAACCGACATCACAGCCACAATCCAAAGATGATCTGTATTCCGTGGGAACCAACACGCTTATTCTGAAAATGGCCAAAGGCCAGGACAACACGGTCCAACTGCTGGTACAGGGACTGGAACGATTTACCATAAAGAAATATCTTTCTGAAAAGCCCTATCTCATAGCCCGGGTGGCCCTTATGCAGGATGTTGAAAAAACAGATAAGGAAACCCAGGCACTGATGTCCAATATACACGGGCTTTTTGAACAGATCATCCGGCTTTCTCCGGGCCTGCCCCAGGAGATGGGGGCCATGGCAAGAACAATCAATGAGCCCGGCACCCTGGGTGACATGGTGACCTCCATCATCAACGCCAAGCTGAATGAAAAACAGGACGTTCTTGAAATTGCCGATGTTAAAAAACGGTTAAAAAGAGTCAATAAACTGGTAAATTTTCAATTGGAAATTCTTAAACTGGGCAATAAAATTCAAACCCAGGTTAAGGGCGATCTCAACAAAAACCAGCGAAATTATTACCTGCGGCAGCAACTCAAGGCCATCCAGGAAGAGCTGGGAGAAAGCGACCAGAGCAAAGTCGAAATCGAAGAGTACAAGGAAAAAATAAAGGCCGCCGATTTGCCCGAAGAGGCCCGCAAAGAGGCGGAACGGGAGCTGGAACGTCTGGCGCGCATGCATCCGTCTTCGGCCGAATACACGGTGGCATCCACCTATCTGGACTGGGTCACATCGCTGCCCTGGCATACCAGCACCCCGGATAATCTGGACATCAAAAAGGCCGTAAAAATTCTGGATGAAGACCATTTCGGCCTGGATAAGGCCAAACGCCGGGTTATCGAATACCTTGCCGTCCGGAAGCTGAAACCCGAATCCAAGGGCCCGATTCTGTGCTTTGCAGGGCCTCCGGGCACGGGAAAAACATCTCTGGGGCGATCTATTGCCCGGGCACTGGGCCGCAAGTTTTATCGAATCTCCCTGGGTGGCGTACGGGATGAAGCCGAAATAAGAGGCCATCGCCGAACCTATGTGGGGGCACTCCCCGGCCGTATCATCCAGGGAATCCGGCGTTCGGGATCAAACAATCCGGTTTTCATGCTCGATGAAATCGATAAGGTAGGCAGCGATTATCGAGGCGACCCGTCATCCGCCCTGCTGGAAGTTCTGGACCCGGAACAGAATTTTTCTTTTTCAGACCACTATCTGGATGTTGCCTTTGACCTGTCCCAGGTCATGTTTATCACAACCGCCAACATTCTGGATACCATTCCGCCCGCCCTGCGGGATCGAATGGAAGTGCTCCAGTTGCTGGGGTATACCCCGGATGAGAAGATCAGTATTGCCAACCATTTTCTCATTCCCCGCCAGCGCAAAGCCCACGGCTTGAAAGCCGGCCGGATATCCTTGACCAAAGGTGCCGTCAAACGGATCATTTCAGGTTACACGCGGGAAGCGGGGCTGCGTAATCTGGAACGGGAAATTGCAAATATCTGTCGCGGGGTGGCAACTAAAATAGCCATGGAAGAAGCATCTGCCGTGGTGGTTAAAGTCAATGACTTGCACAAGTACCTGGGTCCGGTCCGTATCACATCGGAGGCAAAGGCCCGGGTCTCCACGCCGGGCGTAGTGATGGGCCTGGCCTGGACACCGGCGGGCGGCGAACTTCTGTTTATCGAAGCCGCGGCCATGAAAGGCAAGAAGGGCTTGACCCTGACCGGCCAGCTCGGGGATGTCATGAAAGAATCCGCCACCACGGCCCTGAGTTTTATCCGGTCCCATGCGGATGCTCTGGAAATCGACGAGAATTTTTTTGAAAGCCGCGATATCCATATTCATGTGCCGGCCGGTGCCATTCCCAAGGACGGACCATCGGCGGGTGTGACCATGCTGACGGCCCTGGTATCTTTGCTCACCGCGAAAACCGTCACCAAAGACCTTGCCATGACCGGTGAAATCACCCTGCGCGGCCAAGTCCTGCCCGTGGGCGGCATCAAGGAAAAGGTGCTTGCCGCTCATCGAGCCGGCATCAAAACCCTTATCCTGCCGAAATGGAACGAAAAAAACCTGCAGGACATACCCAAAAAAGTGCTAAAAGAAATCGATTTTCATTTTGTTGACAAAATGCTGGACGTGTTGAAATGGGCCCTTAATGAAAAAAAGCCGCCGGTAAATCAACAAAACATGAGTTGAGCTTCTATGAACAGACAAAATAGAGTATCTCTTTTTCTGATACTGGTTGCTTGCACTCTGGTGCTCTTATTCCTGCACGGATGCACCCGGGTCCGTCCTCTGCCCGGGCCGCCGTCTAAACCACCGGCAAAGACACCCGGACAGCCCAGGCCGTACAAAGTAATGGGCAAATGGTATCAACCCCTGCCGCATGCCCGGGGGTTTCAACAAAAAGGCATTGCATCCTGGTACGGTAAAAAATTTCATGGCCGCAAAACTTCCAGCGGCGAAATTTATAACATGTATGCCGTTACCGCTGCCCACAAAACGCTGCCCCTGGGTACCTACGTCAGGGTACACAATCTTAAAAACCATAAAAAAATCGACGTCAGAATTAATGACCGGGGCCCTTTTGTCCGCGGCCGAATCATTGACCTTTCCTATGGCGCCGCAAAAAAAATGGGCATCGTGGGTGCGGGTACGGCACCGGTGGAAATCATCGCCCTTGGCCGGCCAGTGGCCCCCCAAAGTACAACATCCACCGCACCTGCCTATATGCCCATTGATTTTTACAGTGGTAATTTTACCATCCAGGTCGGCGCTTTTTCAAATCCCGACAATGCGGCAAAACTGAAACTCAAATTAAGCCGGATCTATGAAAATGCGCACGTCGTCAACGACCAGCATGAAAAAAAGGCCCCCTTTAAAGTTCGCGTCGGAACCTGCTCGACCCTGGACCAGGCCACAAAATATGAAAACCGGCTTATCCAAAACGGATTTCCGGATGCCTTTATTATTGCAGAATAATTAGAAATGTAGGGGGCAGATCTTATGCCTGCCCGGCAGTGAAGGATAAAAAAGAAATCGCGTGGAAAAACCCAACAAAAAATTTATTTTTCTGGACCGGGACGGAGTTATCAACCGGGATTCGCCCGACTACATCAAGAGCTGGGCGGAATTCGAATTCCTGCCCAACAGCCTGAAGGCCATACAGTATCTGACAGAGAATAATTTCAGCATCATCATTATCACCAATCAGTCGGCAATCAACCGCGGGATGATTTCTGTTAAAAAGCTCGACCATATCCACCTTCGTATGCGGGAAGCCTGCCGGGACCACGGCGGCAATATCCGCGACATATTTTTCTGCCCCCACACGCCTGCCGAAGGGTGTGAATGCAGAAAACCCAGACCAGGTCTCATTTTTCAGGCCCAAAAAACATATAATATCGATATCCGGACCACCGCCATGATCGGAGACAGCGCCAGAGACATTGAATGTGGCCGCAATGCCGGCTGCAGGCAGGCGATTCTGGTTCAAACCGGAAATTTTCATGAGGCCCGGCGGCTGCTGGCAGAAAAAAATATTCAGCCGGATTATATTGCCAAAGATTTGTTTGACGCAGCTCTGCAGATAGTCGGTCATGAATAAAAAACCTGTCTCCACCCTTGAAGGGCGCCTGGAACATATCACCTACCACAACGCGGACAACCACTATACCATTGCAAAACTGAGTATCCCTAAAACCGACAGCCGGGTCACCATCGTGGGCACCATGGCAGCGGTCAGCCCCGGCGAAGCCCTTACGGTTGAGGGATATTGGGAGCATCATCCGCGATTCGGGCCGCAGTTTCGCATCCATACCTATTCGGTCCATTTGCCGGCCTCTGCGGATGGTATCCAAAATTACCTGAAATCCGGCTTTATCAAAGGCATCGGCCCGGCCATGGCAAAACGGCTGGTACGTTGCTTCGCCACCCAAACGCTTGAAGTCATAGAGCAGACTCCCGGCCGGCTGCAGGAAGTCCCCGGTATCGGTCCGGCCAAGGCCGCAGCCATCGTTAAAGCCTGGAATACCCACCATGGTCTGCGAAATCTCATGAGGTTTCTTCAGGAAAACAATATCCAGACCTCATACAGCGGCAAAATATTTAAGGCGTATGGCGGTGACGCGGTGGAGATACTCAAAAACGACCCGTACCGGATCGCCGGTGATATTCCCGGCATCGGTTTTATCATTGCCGACACGATTGCCCGCAACCTGAACCTGTCTTTAGACACCCCCGAAAGAATCCGGGCCTGCATTCTTTATCTCCTGGAGCAGTTTGCCGCCGACGGCCATACGTTTGCGCCCCCGGAGGATCTGCTGGAACGGTGCGATCGCCTGTTTCAGATCCAGCCGGAAGAGATACTGCCCAACCTGGAAATGCTGGCGGAAAACAGGGAAATCATCATCGATACCGATCCGGCCGCCACAGAAATAAAAATGATTTATCTGAAACCTCTGCATGCCGCCGAAACAGGCATTGCCGCCAAACTCAAAGCGCTTTTATCAATACCGATCATACCGCCTGACCTGGGGCCGGAAGAGATCACCGCCAAAATACTGGAGAAGCTTGCCATACAACTCTCCGACGAACAGATGGCGGTGCTGGAGGGAATCCTTTCTCATCGGGCTGCAATCATCACCGGTGGTCCCGGGACAGGCAAAACCACCCTGATTCGCGCCATTGGCGCCATCTTCGGGGCTCTGGGCAAAAGAATCATACTGGCGGCACCCACGGGCCGGGCCGCGCGGCGGCTTTCCGAAGTCACCGGCCGAAAAGCCGCAACGATTCACCGGCTCCTGGGGTTCAATCTGGCCTCGGGATATTTCGAGAAAGACCGCAATGATCCCCTGGATGCCGATGTGCTGATTGTCGATGAAGTCTCCATGGTGGATACCCCGCTGATGTTTCATCTGTTGGATGCTTTGCCCATGCAATGTGTTCTGATACTGGTGGGTGATGTTTTCCAGCTTCCGTCCGTGGGACCGGGAAATGTTCTTTCAGATCTGATTCAATCGGACGTATTGCCGGTCTTTTATCTGAACGAGGTTTTCAGGCAGGCCAGGGAAAGCGCAATTATCATGAATGCGCATAGAATCAGAAACGGCGACCCGCCTTTGTTTGAGCGCCCTGATGAGTCCGACGACCTGTCCGAATTTTACTTCATCGAACAGCGAGATACGGCAAAGATCGTGGAGACCATAGTCGAACTGTGCAGCCGGGCTATCCCCAAAAAATTTTTCCTTGACCCGGTGCAGGATATCCAGGTGATTACCCCCATGCACAAGGGCGATGTGGGCACGATCAATTTGAATCAGGTGCTGCAGAAAAATTTGAATCGCCTGCCCGACGGCGCCGAAAAAATCCAGCGGTTTAAAACCGGGGATAAGGTCATGCACCTGAAAAACAACTACGTAAAAGAGGTATTCAACGGCGATATCGGCAGAATAACCGTCGTCGACAAAAACGAAGAAACGCTTACGGTGGATTACGAAGGCCGAATCGTCCCCTATGACTTTGCCGAACTCGATGAACTGACCCTGGCCTATGCCATATCCATCCATAAATCCCAGGGATCCGAGTATCCGGCGGTCATTATTCCGGTCACAACCCAGCATTACGTGATGCTGCAGCGAAACCTCATCTATACGGCCGCCACCCGGGGCCGGAAACTGGTTATCCTCATCGGCACCCGCAAGGCCCTTGCCATCGCCCTGAAAAACGACAAACCCCGGCAGCGGCTCTCGTTTCTGGCTGAGCGGTTAGCATCCTGAGACTTCCCGTTTCTTTTATCCTGAATAATCGTACTTGACTTTTGGTAATTTATTGGTTACCCAAGACATCTTTCGAGGTTAACCAAAACAGGATAAATTTATCGTGAAGGGGAAGATACTACATATTCTTACGGCGGAAAACAGTATTGTCTCGGGTGAAAATCTCAGTTCCCGGTTGGATATTTCACGGGTTTCGATCTGGAAGCACATCAAGAAGCTGCAACAGCTTGGATATATCATTGATTCATCCCCCAAAGGATACCGCTTAACATTTTCGCCTGATATCCCCTTTGCATGGGAATTTCCGGCAAGAGAGGCAAAGATTCATTATTTTGAGTCGGTTACATCCACCATGGACATCGCAAGAGACCTGGCCCGCAAGGGTTGTCCGGACTTTAGCGTGGTCATTGCAAGAGGGCAGACAAAGGGCCGCGGCCGGTTGAAGCGGGTCTGGGATTCTGCTGCCGGGGGCCTTTATTTTACCCTGGTGCTAAGGCCGCTGATCCCGCCGGTAATAAGCCCGATGGTTAATTTTGTCATATCCATCGTCCTGGCACGCACCCTTCGGGAAATGTTTGCCATCGATGCCATGGTGAAATGGCCCAATGACATCCTGGTAAACG
>CAYQNS010000171.1:0-8108 GCA_964418755.1 uncultured Desulfobacteraceae bacterium | reverse complement strand
ACTGGTTCCAGAGCAGGCCCTGAAATGGCGAGGCCAACGCTGCACCGGCCATATAATATAACAAAAAAATTTCCTGCTGTTTAAGCTCCTGCTGGCTCCTTTTTGCGATTTCAGCAAAAAGAATAATTGTCACCCACCGGGCCGCAGGACCGATTCCAGTGCCAATCACCAACTGCAGGTACATGGATCCGGGCATCATTAAAAAGCCGATAAAGATCGCCCCGATAATGGTCTTCCAGTCAAAGCCCTCTTCGAAATGGTCCGGGATCTTGAGCAGGTCCCTGTATTCTTTTAATTCTTTGTCGTCATACATTTACAAATTTTAAGTTTTAAGTTTTAAGTTTTAATCACTGAATTCATGCCTGAACGAAAACCCCGAAAAATATTCTCTCCATTCAGGGCTGGAATTGTTAGCATATTGAAGTTGTTCCTTTTCTCAATTCGGCAGCACCTGATAGCTTGAATCTCCAAACAGGCCTATTATTGCAAAGATTCCCCCCATAAAAAAATCGCCGATGATCAGGCCAATGAAAACGAACCTGAGTTTTTTAAATAAAATGACGCCTCCGTACCGCAGACACAGGGTATTGCACAGCCAGCCGATAAAAAAGCTGGCCCACAAAATTCGCATGGATGAGCTATAGGCCGTAAGATAGCCGATCGGATGGATAGGCCACCAGTAAAAACGGCGATAACATACCACCAGCGCCAGCATGATTACTGCTCCGACAAAAGAAAAAATAAGGATCCAATTGCCTGTTTCGACAGGCGCTTCAATGAGATTATAGATGTTTTCATACATGGCGACAGTTGTCCTGGTGGCCCAGTCCATCTGAAGCTCCCGAATGCCGTATTTGTAACAAAGCAACAGCATGGAAGCAAAAGATACGGCAATGCCTGCTGCAAGAGTAATAATAATCCCGGCCAGAATTCGATTTTTATTTTTCATGGTGTGGTTCACCTGGCTGGCATGAAGAAGAGACGGCATAAGGGACTCGCGCAGATCAACAAACAATACTTTCTGGACTACTCCGGCCAGGACAATACCGGCGCTGGTAAAAAATTGAGGCCCCCAAAAGGCAATCATTCCATCGATTGGAGCCGCAGTAAGAGTGAAATAGGCCAAACCTCCCTGGCAGATAACCCTGCTGGCCACAATCATCACCATAAAAAAGGCACCGACCAGGAGTACGGCAACCAGAAACGGCATGCCGAAATAACTGCACCAGATTATGATCGCCAGCATGCCCAGCACAACACCCCAGGCTGAAACGCGAGGGTCAAACCATTCCGTGTGAATTGGCTGGACCTCTTCCAGGCCAAGGGCCTGCCTGATAACCTGCATAAGATGCTTGCGGGCAAGCCATACAAGAAAAAGAAAGAAAACACCATAGGCGCCGATCATCTGCGTTTCTTCGGGCCTTGCCAGGGTCGGGCCGAATGTTATTCCCAGCGAAGAGGCGGGAATATTATATCCGAAAAGGTTTAAGAGGCCGATAAACAACCCGCCCATGATGAAAAAAAGCCAAAACGACAGGGAGATTTGTTTTGAAGTAAGAAAGGCAAACCCGATAAATGCCGGATAGATATAAATCTTCAGCTTGTGAAAGCCGGAAAACAAGCCGTATTCGGGAAAATACGGGCCTGCCAGAATAAGGGTGGGTATCTGGGGAGCTGACGGAAAATAAAAGTGGAGGCCATTGAGGCAATGGAGCAATACCGGCAACATGATTCCGATAAGGAGAAATTTATTGGTCACCATTTTGCCCATACCGTGATCGTCAAGGGCCTCTGTCAGTATTTGCGGAACCTGCAAAAGAGGAAAGTTCATGCGTTCATTATGAATCCAGTATCTGCTGAACACATTGATCAGGCACATCATCACAAAATAACACAGCATGATAAAAGAGCCCCAGATCAATAACGGCGTGAGCCAGGCGTCCCAGGGGATCAACGGGACAAGTTCCGGCCAGGTAAGGTCACGGCCGCCGGCAATCCCGTCGTACAAAGCCTCGATAGCATCCTGGTTTTGTGGAAACCACGACGAGGGCAGCAGGGGGGTTAAAATCTCACCCCAACGATTTTCCACACTGGCAAAATGAAAAGGAACGGTAAGGTTGACAAAAAAGGTTCTAGCCAGCCCGGTATAAGCAATGCCGGAACCGATTACCATGAGGATCCAGGTCAGCAGCAGCTCTTTGCCGGTAAACAGGTTTTTGCGTTTAAGGACGGAGCTTAAAAATGTCATGAGACCGATCAGTACCATGAGAATAAAAAATGGCGCCAGTGGAAAATGTCCGCCACCTATGGGTGTCGCCTTGAGATAGACATTGTTGAACGGGGTAATTGCGCAAATGACAACCGTTAACACCAGCCCTAGCAAGACGGCACGGAGCCGTATCGTGTCATAGGTAAAAACCGGATTCAAGATTTGCGGGACGCTTTTTTGCTCCATTATATTTTCATCTTTACACAGGTTCACTCCGGATTTGGCTTTGGTTTTCCCGTAGAAGTTTGGCATAACGTTCATGGGAATCCCGGTCCAGTGACCGCCATACCAGCAACTGTTTACGCAGGGCTCGTAGAAAAGTCATGTTCACCCGCCGCCAGGCATTGGCCTCACCAGACTCACGCACAATCCGCATTTTTATTTCTAAAAAGTCCCGCTCTTCGAAGGCAGGACAAAACTGCACATCAACCCACTGCATAATGCCAAAATCAAACGGCGCCAGCCAAATTTTCATTTTAAGATGCAGACAAGTCTGCCCGCGGGTCTCGGGGGAGTAGATAAATTTATTTGGCGATATTCCGGGGGGCACGGCACCCATGGTAATAATATCTATTTTGCCGGTAGAAAAGATGCCATGGGAATAGTCCTGATGCCCCTGAAAATACGAGTAGATAAAACCACCAATACTGTCATGATCAGCATATTTCATCAAAAAAGGCAACGTAATTGTCATCTGGTTATCAGTCTTTGGCAGCGACCAGGATCGGTTAACATCGGGAATTGCAATCTCGGCCGCAACACGGGAAGGATAAATTACAGAGACAAGAACAACAATAATAACCAGCAGCATTGCTGCCACACCTGACATTGACGAATAGTTAACCGTAATGCCTGACCAGAGAGCTGTATCGGCAAAAAGTTTAGCACTGGTCTGCGCAAGCAAATAGCCAAGCACAACACTAATCACCGCAAAGGCAAGGGCTTCCGCAATGAAAAGAAACGAAACATGGGAAGGGGCAAGCCCAACAGAGGTGTAGATACCAATTTCACGTTTCCTTTCGTACACACTGCCGATCATGGTATTTAACACTATGAAAATAGAGATCAAAAGAGGGATCATAATGTTTGGAACGCCGCTGTAACTTATCGCATCACTGGCATTATAGAGATAGGTGCCGCCCCTTTCACCGGCAAAGGTTGTGATGCTGAAGCGGTCACCAAAGTTTTGGGCAATATCACCGACAAGTGCTGATTGTGCCGGTTTAACAGCAACGCTTTTTAAATTTCCACCCCGGGAAAGCAATGTCCCGGCAGGGATAATCAGAGTGAGTTCCGCAGGAACATGCTGGTAGCGGCTTTGAAAAAAACGGATATCCTCTCCGGACTCCATTGCCTCCATTTCAACCTCGGTAACTTCCATTAATGCTTCACTGGGAAAGATTACAGGGGATAGAAACTCACCATCGAGATCGGTGTGCTTCCGGAGTTTATCCGAAGAAAACACACCTTTTACCGTATAGGGTTCGCCCCAGATTAAAACGATCTGTTTGTCCGGTGCATCCAGGTCAATCCCCAAGTGCTCTGCGATCCGGTCAGGCAGTAAAACGGCCTTTTCATCCGTCCTGGAGAACCAGGCCCCGGCAATAAGCACGCTATCCATTCCGGTGACGGCAGGCTCATCGGCAGACAAGCCGATAAGACCTCTGGCAGATGATTTCGCGTTTGCTGTTGCAAGCGGAATAACGGTTGATTTTGTCCGGTCATCATTTTCCAGCCAGATGCGTGGCGCTATCAACCCGATACCCTGGAAAGAATTTTCAAAGACAGTTAATGCTTGGGGAGGGAAATTACCCCAGTTCACCTTTTTCAGCAAAAGCCCCTGGTAGGGAGCGTTTTCGCTGAAAAGAAGTTTGCTGTGATGCCGCATGGATTTTACCGAAGTAAAACTCATGATGGTAAAGGTAAGAATAATCAGTGTTGCGCAGGTTAAGGCAGTGCGCAGTCTGTGTCGACGTAAGTTGCTTACACCTAAAAAAAAAGCTGAAACAAAGGCCTTCCAGCGACTGATTTCTTCGGCCTTCATGTGGCGGGCCTTACGCTGCAGCAAAGCCATTTCTTCTTCGAATCGAAAAAAAATAATTAATGATACCATTAGCGACAGGCCGATGATGAAAAAGGCCAGCACAACTACCATTGGACTGTAGGCAAGTTGAAAGGCGGGGTGGACGTTATAGATTACGGCAATGAGTACGCAGAGAATTCCACAAAAAGCGATGATTCGTTTATAGATATTTGCATAGCAAAAGAGCAGACGCTCCATACAAAAGGCAAAAGGCACAAAAAGGGCGATATAAAACAAAACACCCAGTAAAACGTCTTTTTGCGTTTTTTCAACATCATCATAGACACGGGTTGCCAGTGCCCAGGATTTTGCAGCCTGCTCGCTGAAAATAGCGTATTTTCTGTCTTTCAGGGCGGCTTTGGCTTTTTGCAAGGCGTCAACCCCCTGTTTGCGAATGGCATTTATACGTTCGTTAAAAATACCTTTCTCTTCGAGATTGACAATCCGGGGGATGAGCAGGTTCCACATATCGCGGGCTATCCGGTATGGTGTATTGTGTATCGCCGGCCAGTCGTCAACCAGGTAGCCGGTTCCTTCCGGTGTCTTTTGGCTGCCATTGGTTAAAATCATTTTTTTATTTAAGACAGTGTCGGACAAAATCATTTTCAGGTAGGTGCCCGGTTCAAGAAAGATAGAGGAGATAATAGAAGACCTGGTGTCGATACGGCTGAACCAGTAGCGCTGAGGCTGGGCCTCACGCCGGCCGTCTATTAATTGAACTTTAGACATATAGCGGAGCGATCTGGGCTCCAACAGATTAAAAAGTGTAGTTTGACGCGCCCCAAACATGACCAGGTCTGTTTTGATTTTTTTCCTTCTGATTTTAAGGCGATAGGCTGCTTTGCCGCTCTGTTTTTTGTCAATGGCCCACTTAACGGCTCCGGTTGTATCATTAAACTTGTATCCCTCAAAAATGACCTTATCCAAAACATGTTTTTTGTCTGCAACCCCCTTAAGTACAAACCGGCCGCTTATGTCGGAAATTACGTAATAAATGCCGTTTCCCTGGTAGGCCATAATGACTGTTTCGGGGGCCGGATGGCTTGGAAAGAGATCGCCATGCAAAAGGAGCCTGGTGTTGCCGGTCACAGTGGCAAAACCATTTTTGATCGTTCCGGATCCTTCCAGTTTCGGAGCTTGAGCAAGGTGTTGAATAAGTCCGGATACCTGTTTGCTCTGGCGCAGGGCAAAATCATAATCGATCCGGCGGGGAAGGTCATAGGGGGTCCCCCAGTGAGAACGGGCATCATTAACCGTTGCCAGAGTCAGTCCCAGTCTGCCGGCCAGGGCTGATACCTCACCGCCAAGTGCGGGCTTGTCGGGCAGATAGGTTTCCCAGGGCCGTACCCGGCTGGGACGCAGGCTGTCCACGAACAGATTTCCCCGACCAAATTTACTTTCGGAAAATTTCCGTAAAATTCCGTCAATACGACTGTACTGTGAAATCCGGTTGACTTGCGGTTTTAACGAATAGAGCCAGCCATCGTTAAAGGCGCCAAAACCATCACCGTGGCTGGAAAGGTGCAGAGAAACAACAGCCTTAAGGGAGTGGTCTTTAACAAGATCATGAAAAATTTTCGCCTTTTTCAATTGTTTGAGCTGTCTTTCGGCATTTTTGACAAACTTTTTATAGTTTTCAGCAGCTAAAAAAAGTATTTCAAAGAGCGATTTTTTCTCTTCAGGAGATACATTTGAGAAATCCGTACGCCAGCTCAGCCGACGGAGCATAAAGCGCTGTTTCGCCAGTGAATTAATGGTATCGGCACTATTGCCGTCCCGGCTTGCCAGACGAAGCAGCATAAGCTGTTGAGACAAATCATCAACAATAATTTTCAACCTGCTTTCAATGGCAAAATGGAGCGCCTTGCCATCTACCGAGCCGATTGTATCTTTTGAAATTCCTTCCAGCAGTTTGATCGTATCTTCGTTTTTGTCGCGTTCATCCTGCAATTTTTTTTTAAATTTTATAAACTCTTTTGATTTTGTTGAAAAACTCCAGACCAGATCACGGAACCCCGCCAATGTCTGGCTGTGCCCCGACGTGGCAACGAGTAATACAGAGCGGGCAGGCGCAGACATTTGCAAGGTGTTGGCAAGCAATAACAGTGTTGTTATACCGGTTGATTCATCGGCGCCGGGTGAGAGCCCATCGACAAGAGAGGTGCTGTCATAAAAAGCCTCGACAATGAGCAGTTCATTCGCTGAGTTGGGGTCGCTGCCGGGGAAAAGGGCATAAATATTGTCGGCCGAAACAGACTTCCAGTTCCTTGAAGAGTGGATTACTGCCATGGTTCCAGGCTTTATTTCGCTCAGAGTGCCGAAAAAGGCCTCGGCATCCTTTTGGGGAAGCCAAAAACAGGGAAACCGGATAGGAGACAACTCCTGCTTTTCCTCAAACAGGCGTCGACAGGCTGATCCGTCATCAATAAATACAACGGCTTTTGCTCCAAGAGATGCCGCGTTCAGCCAGTTTTTACCCGAGTTTATATCGAGAAGGACAATGGCCCCTTCAACGTGTTTTCCATTAAAATCACCAAAAGCGCCGGCCCCGGCATAAATCAACGGTCCGCCAAGTCCCTCGGGAGGTGTCGACTGGGGTGTGATAGCGTTATAATGCAAAGGGTGCAGAGGAATTTCAGCCTGGTCGTCCGGGAGCATAAGCCTGCTGCCTTTATGGTCAATAACAGGCAGAGTATACGGGTATCTTCCAACCTCCCCGCCACGATCCGAGAAATAATTTTCAATGAAGTCGGCGGCCTTCTTACAGCCGGCGGTTCCTGTCTTGCGCGTGTCAAAAGAAGAAAATTCCTGGATGAGCCGAGCAAATTCCTTCGAAGAAGGCGCAGTTGCGGCACCTGTCGAAGGAGAGGGTGTAACAACAGAAAGAATGAAGGCGAAAAGGGCTGCCAGCCTATATAAATGGAAAAATGTCCGGGACATAAATTTTAACCGATCTCTCCCACGGAAATTGATAACTCATCCCGATTTTCTATTTTCTCCACAGCGCCGTCTCGTATCCAGACTACCTGGTCCGAGACATTCAGCATCTTAAGGTCATGGGTCGCGGAAATAACAGTAACGCCTTTTTCAGAGCTCAAGCGCTTAAGAAGGGCAATAATTTCTTCACCGGTTTTAAGGTCAAGATTTCCGGTAGGCTCGTCGGCAAGGATAATTGCCGGATCATTGGCAATGGCACGTGCGGCAGCAACGCGTTGCTGCTGTCCCCCGGAAAGCTCAAATGGTTTATGGCCATGCCGTTCAGCCAGACCAACTATCTCCAGAAGTTCCATACCTTTGCCCATTGCCGCGTTATTGCTCACGCCTGCAAATATCATTGGCAAAGTCACGTTTTCAAGGGCCGTCATGACAGGTATCAGGTTAAATGTCTGAAATATATAACCAATTTTCCGACAGCGCAGCCATGCAAGCTCATAGGCATCGAGTTGGGCGATATCTATTTCGTCAATAAACACCTTACCGGAAGTAGGTTTGTCCAACCCGCCAATCATGTTAAACAAAGTGCTTTTGCCGGAGCCGGAAGGACCCATAATTGAAAGATATTTTCCAGACTCAATATCCAGGCTGATACCTTTTAAAACGTTGACCTCGACCTTCCCCAGTTTGAAATTTTTGACCACGTTTGAAACACGGACAATCGTGGATTGATTCATAAAAAACCTCGAAAAATACTATTTAATGGCCGGACAAAAATCAAAATTATCGTTTTATGGCTCATCACCCATCCCTATTTTTCGC
>CAYQNS010000170.1:0-8137 GCA_964418755.1 uncultured Desulfobacteraceae bacterium | reverse complement strand
GGTTGCCGGCTATGCCATCGCATGCCGCTTCACTATCAATCATTATGTCTAATGGTTACGAATTTATATCGTATGTCTGCAGATACTCCACTGTCGGCAAAAGCCTGAAAACCATCTTTAAGAATTCGTTTTTGTACTAAATACCATTATTTAACCCGACTGTCAACGGCCATGGCAAACCGGATTTGGGTAGAGCGGAGCAGTTTTCGTCTCAGGGCTATGCCGATGCAAGAGCGATACCACAAATTTTTAACGCTCACTTTTCAATGTGGTTCCGACTTGCCCGTATTCAGCGCCATCCAGCGCTGCGGCTCCGGGCAGTTTCCTGCCTTCCAGCAAAGCCAGAAATGCACCGCCCCCGGTGGACATATAGGTGATTCGGTCGGTATCGCCGGATCTGTGTACTGCAGCATCCGTATCCCCGCCGCCAATAATCGTCAGGGCGTCCGATCCGGCAACGCTCTTTGCCAGAGAAAAGGTGCCTCGACTGAAGGCCTCCATTTCAAAAACTCCCATGGGACCGTTCCAGACAATGGTTCCGGCATTGTTCAATGCCTTTGAATAGATCGATGAGGTCTCCGGGCCGATATCCAGCACCATCCAGTCGGAAGGTATTTCAGACAGGGTGAAAATACTGTTTTTGGCATCGGCGTCAAATTCTGCGGCAGCGACCGCATCCACCGGAAGATACACCTGAACGCCTTGGTCTGCGGCTGTTTTCAGTATGCTGCCCGCCACTTCAACCAGATCCTCCTCTACCCGGGATTTCCCTAAATCATACCCCTTGCTTCTTAAAAAAGTATTTGCCATGGCACCGCCGATAATCAGTTTATCTACTTTTTGGAGCATGTTCTGCAGCGCGGCAAGTTTGCTTGACACTTTGGCACCGCCCACAATAGCCACCAGGGGCCGCTTGGGCTGATCCATGGCCAGTTTAAAATAATCAAGCTCTTTTTGCAGCAAAAGTCCGGCAGCAGACACCGGTGCATGATGGACAACAGCCACGACCGAGGCGTTTACACGATGGGATACGGCAAAGGCATCATTGATGTAGACGTCACAAAGACCGGCCAGTTCTTTTGCAAAGTCATCATCGTTTTGCTGTTCCTGGGCATAAAAACGCAAATTTTCAAGCAGCAAGATGCCACCTTGTTCCAAACTGGCGACCAGGTCCTGCACTTTCGGCCCGATAGAGTCAGGTGCCATCTTAACCGTTTTCCCCAGGAGTTCACCCAGGCGCCTGGCTACCGGCATCAGGCTGAATTTTGGGTCGACCTGACCCTTGGGGCGGCCCAGGTGAGATGCAATAATCAATTTTGAGTTCTGCTCCAGCGCGTAGCGTAACGTAGGCAGGGCCGACAAAATTCGGGTATCGTCCGTTATATTTCCCCGGGCATTCAGTGGAACATTGAAATCAACTCTGATTAATACGCGTTTGTCGGCAATGGATATGTCTTTGATAGTTTTCATCAAACCCTCCACGAAAGAAGTAACGACCATGGCGTTATGTCTGTTGTATCAGATTATTCCTTTATTTTCTTTTTCCGGCGCTGCAGATCTTTCCGATTCGACCATCTTTCTATAAATCCGATCATACCCGAAGCATAGGCCCTGTCCACTTTTTCTTCCCGGACCTGCAGACCGGCCTTCCCGGTCATGGCCGCTTTCAGGCACATAGTCTTGTGTAAACATACCATGCACGGCTCCGGCGTATTTCTCAGTCCATTTTCCCCCATGGGAAAAACAACATCAAGGGCTCCAAAGCAATTCGGATATTCGATGTCGTCATTCACCATACGCTCACATCATCAAACCTTAAAAAATTATTAAAAAAGCACATCATCGACAATCAAACATCGCTATTTGTTCTTCTCAACATATTCCCGATTAATTCGTGCAATATATCCCTGATCGGCAAAACTGAAATATTTATCGGCACCGATGATCAGGTGCTCGTGAACGGTTATCCCCATCACCCGGCAGGCAAAAACGAGCTGGCGTGTGATGGCGATATCTTCTGCCGATGGTTCCGGATCGCCGGAAGGATGATTGTGGGCAAAAATAAGGGCCGCTGCATGATGATTTAAAGCCGCCTGAACCACTTCTCGTGGATAAACGGAACTGGCCGTCAGTGTTCCCGTAAACAGGGTTTCAAGTGCGATGATCCTGTTTTTGGCATCCAGAAAAACAACCTTGAAACATTCTCGAAACTTGTCCCGCATGCTGTGACGCAGGTAATCATAGAGTTCCCCGGAATTGTTGACAGGGTTTTTGGCGATCAATTTTTTTTTAAGATAACGATCCGCAACCGCTTTTATCAGCTTGATTCCTATTAAATTGGCAGGACCGATGCCCTTTACCTGGCAAAGTTCCGCGGAATCGGCTTCAAAGACCCCCTGCAGGGTTTTAAAACGCTCTATGGTAGCCTTGGCTGCATCCTTGCAGTCTTTTCGGGGCGTAGTCAGCGTCAGGAGCAGCTCGATCACCTCATAATCATGAAAACCCGACAACCCGGAGGTAAGAAACCGTTCCCTTAGCCGCCGGCGATGCCCCTGACCTTTATGGGGAATTTTGTTATCCATGCTGAATCAATCCCGCGTGTATAGCTGGTGATTGTTGTTGATTACTAATTTTTAACCCCTGATCTCCGGTTTCTGGTCACAGGTCAACTTCCTGCTTAAGGTTACGGGTCATCAGGCGCTTCACAGCCTTTCCGGGATCCTCATTATCATACAGAACATGATAAATTTCATGGGAAATCGGCATCTCAACGCCCAGCCTGCGGGACAAATTATATACCGACCTGGTGGTTTTGACGCCCTCGGCAACCATGTGCATTTCGGATAGAATCTGTTTCAGGGTCATACCCCTGCCGATTTTTGTGCCCACTGTGTAATTACGGCTCAAGCTGCCGGTACAGGTCAGTATCAGATCACCGGTCCCGGCAAGTCCGGCAAAGGTGTGGGGTTTACCACCCAGGGTCAGCCCCAGGCGTTGAATCTCGACCAGCCCTCTGGTAATCAGGGCGGCCCGGGTATTTAATCCCAGCCCGAGGCCGTCAATAATACCCGAAGCAATGGCGATTACGTTTTTTACGGCCCCGCCCAGTTCCACACCAATCACATCATCACTTGTATAAACCCGGAAATAAGGGGTGGCAAACACCTGCTGTACAAAATCGGCCGTTGCTATGTTTTTCGAAGCAGCCGTCACCAGTGTCGGCACATCAGCGGCCACCTCTTTTGCAAAGCTCGGCCCGGACAGCACCGCCAACCGGTTTTCATCCAGGCCGGGCAGGGTTTCATGCAATACACCACTCATGGTCAGATGTGTCTTGTTTTCAATACCCTTGGAAGCGGTCACCACCGTTGCCTTGGGCCCCAGACAGGGTGCCATCTGCAATGTGGTCCGGCGCATGACATGTGACGGCACGACAATCAGGACCAGGTCTTTGTCTGTAACGACACCGGAAAAATCATTGGAGGGCCGCAGATTTTCAGAAAGCAAAACGCCGGGCAGAAAGAGCTTGTTTTCCCTTTTTTCCGCGATCTGGCGGCATACATCGGGCTCAAATACCCAGAGGTCAACCGCAAACCCTTTTTTAGCAAGCAGGTCGGCCAGGGCCGTACCCCAGCTACCGGCACCCACCACCCCGATCTTTATTATGTCTGTATTTATGCTGCCGTTCATTCGGATTCTATTTCGCCCCTTTCAGCAAGTCCGGCCGCACCCATAACCCGCTCCTTCGGGGCCATTCCGATAAGCTTGACTCCCTGCGTGTTGCGGCTGATCACGGAAATACCTTTTATGGGCATGCGAATGATCTTGCCGCTGTTGGTCATCAACATCAGTGCATCATCCTCGACCACCAGCAGAATGGCCACTACCTTTCCATTGCGCTCACTGGTCTTAATGGTAATGACACCCTTGCCGCCGCGCCTCTGAACAGGGTATTCATCGGTGGATGTCCGCTTACCGAACCCGTTTTCAGTGATGGCAAACAGGGTCTGATCATGGCTTAAAATTTCCATTCCTACCAGTTTATCCTCCGGAGCAAGGCGCATTCCGCGAACCCCCTGGGCCGTGCGGCCTGAGGCTCTGACATCGGATTCATGAAAGCGGATCGATTTGCCCATGGATGATCCGAGGAAAACATCCAGGGTGCCGTCGGTAATGCGGGCCGCAATTAGCTCGTCGCCGTCCATCAGCTTGATGGCGATAATGCCGCCCACCCTCGGCCGGCTGAAAGCCATCAGGTCGGTTTTTTTAACAATGCCTTTTCTGGTTGCCATAATCACGTTACGGCCGGGCTCAAAGGTTGGAACCGCAAGAATGGTCGTCGGCTTTTCGTCTTGTTCCAGATTCAACAAATTTACAATGGCTTTCCCGCGGCTTTGTCGGCCGGCCATGGGGAGATCATAAACTTTGCACCAGTATACTTTCCCCTTATTGGTAAAAAACAGGAAGGTGTGGTGGGTCGAGGCCACGAAAAGGTGTTTGACAAAATCCTCCTCCTTGGTCCCCATAGCGGTCTTGCCCTTGCCGCCCCGGTGCTGACTCTGATACAGCGTAATTGGATTTCGTTTGATATAACCGCTGTTGCTGATGGTCACGGCCATATCCTCTTCGACGATCATATCCTCGATGGTCAGTTCCCGGGTCGCCTCGACGATTTCAGTTCGGCGCTCATCCCCGAATTCTTCCTGCAAGGCAGTCAGTTCATCCTTAATAATTTTCATCACCAGGGCCTTGCTGGAAAGTATTTCCCGAAATCGGGCGATATCCTTAAGGATGTTCTCATATTCCTCAATTATTTTTTCACGTTCCAGACCGGTCAATCGCTGCAGGCGCATCTCCAAAATGGCCTGGGCCTGAATCTGAGTCAGTTCAAACTTCTCCATGAGCCGTTCTTTGGCTTCCCCGGGGGATTTTGAACTGCGAATAAGAGCCACCACTGCGTCAAGATTATCCAGTGCGATTTTTAAACCTTCCAGAATATGGGCCCGGGCCTCGGCCTTCTTCAATTCATAGCGGGTACGCCGGATAATGATATTCTGGCGATGAAGAATAAAATACTCGAGGCATTCCTTTAACTTCAAAAGCTTGGGCCGATTATCGACAACGGCCAGCAAAATAATGCCAAAGCTGGTTGCCATCTGGGTATGCTTGTACAACTGATTGATAATAACTCCGGCGAACTGATCTCTCTTAAGACCCATGGCGATTCGCAGGCCATCCCGATCGGACTCATCCCTCACATACTGAAGGCCTTCGATATGTTTGCTTTTCATCAGTTCAGCAATTTTTTCGATGAGTCGGGCTTTGTTCACCTGGTAGGGCAGCTGTGTCACCACAATGGTTTCACGATCGATTTTTTTATCCTTTTCAACCATTACCCGGGCCCGGACGCGAATTATTCCCCTGCCGGTCCGGTAGGCCTGGTCGATCCCCTGGGTGCCGTAAATGATTCCGGCCGTTGGAAAATCGGGTCCGGGAACAAACTGCATTAACTCCTCACATGTAATGTCCGGGTTATCGATCAGGGCCTTGACGGCCCCTGCTATCTCGGATAGATTATGCGGCGGTATATTGGTTGCCATGCCCACCGCAATACCCGACGAACCGTTGACCAGAAGTGCCGGCAGCTTTGCGGGGAGCACCGTAGGTTCCATCATGGATTCATCATAATTCGGGCTGAAATCAACCGTTTCTTTATCCAGGTCTTCCAGCATCTGGTGGCTTAGACGCGTCATTCTGATTTCGGTATACCGCATGGCTGCTGCGGAATCACCGTCAATGGAACCGAAATTTCCCTGGCCGTCCACCAGGGGATATCTCAGCGAAAACGTCTGCGCCATGCGCACGATGGTATCATATACCGCAGAATCTCCATGGGGATGGTACTTGCCGATCACATCCCCGACAATGCGAGCCGATTTTTTATAAGGTTTGTTCCAGTCGTTTCTCAGTTCCCGCATGGCAAACAATATGCGGCGGTGAACCGGTTTCAGGCCGTCCCGCACATCCGGCAGGGCCCTCCCGATAATCACGCTCATGGCATAATCGAGATAAGATTGTTTCATCTCTTTCTCGATGCTGATTTCGGATGGATTTTCCATAATCATCATAATCACCTAACCCGGATAACCCGGAAGTAAATTGAATAGTAAACTGACCACCATGGCTACAAAAAAATCCACGAAATCCTCCCCGCAAATGAGGAAAAAATTTCGTGGCAGTCCCATAAAGGTAGTTTGCAATAAAAAAGGCAGGTCGTTTTACCGTGCAATAAAAATCCCGGCCGTGAACAAAAGAAGTATTTCATAAACAAAAACAGCTGTGTATCCACCCCAAAGAGCATAAACGATACCGCCCCCGACAATTGCAGGAACACCAAAAAAAACCAAAATACCCAGTTTTCTGCTGATATCCATTCTGATCAATCCTCCGAATATATTTTATATAGCCCAAACAAGTACAAAGTGCCTCCAACCCGGATCAACCGGTAACAACAAATTGCAAGCACCAAATCTCAAGTATGATCAAAACCAATTGTTGTTTTTCATTTATTTTTTGTTTTCTGAAATAAAAAACACGCATTTCAGAATAAGATAGTAAATACACAAAAAACACATTGATCTTTAACCTTGAATTCTACCAATAACTACTTGTCAAGTAAAGAAAAAAATTAAAAGGAACCATATTTGAAAACATCGCAGGGCAAAGGGAAAATATTATCGTTCAACCACCATGGCCATTCCCATACCACCGCCGATGCACATTGATATCAAACCGGTGGAGTAGGCCTTGCTTTGCATGAGATTCATGCCGGTCACCATCTGGCGGGCACCGGTACATCCAATGGGATGCCCTATCGATATACCGCTGCCTCGTTCATTGGGTTTATCCGCAGGTATCCCCAGTTCCCGCATACAGCCGATGGCCTGGGATGCAAACGCTTCGTTCAGTTCGATCATGTCCAGGTCATCGATTGTCATTTTGCTTCTTTTTAACACCTTTCGAATCGCCGGCACCGGGCCGAGACCCATATAGGCCGGATCGAGGCCGCCGGCCGCAAACGCCTTGATTTTCACGATGGGATCGAGTCCCATGTCTCTGGCCTTTTCACCGCTCATCAGCAAAACAGCCGCTGCCGCATCATTGATGCCCGATGCATTGCCGGCGGTTACGGTACCATCCTTTTTAAAAGCCGGTCTCAGGCGAGCCATTTTTTCGAGGCTGGTATCCATGGGCCTTTCATCCGTATCAAAAATCACATCGCCCTTGCGTCCTTTTATTACCACGGGAACAATCTCCCGGGCAAAGATACCGTCTTTTATGGCTTTACGGGCCCGCTGGTGGCTTAAGACTCCCAGTTCATCCTGTTCCCGGCGACTGATATCATACATGGAGGCAATATTTTCCGCAGTAACCCCCATGTGATAGCCGTAAAAAATTTCGTATAATCCATCAAAAACCATCAGGTCATAAACCTCTCCGATCCCCGTTAATTCCATGCGGTGCCCCCAGCGTGCCTTGGGAAGCGCCATTGGTACCCGGCTCATATTTTCCTGACCGCCGGCAAGTACCACCTCGGCCTGGCCCGACATGATCGATGCAGCGCCCATGGCAATGGCCTTCAGGCCTGATCCGCACACCTTGTTAATGGTTACGGCAGGCGTTTCCTTGGGAATGCCGGCCTTTATCATGGCCTGACGAGCCGGGTTTTGGCCCTGCCCTGCCTGGAGAACATTCCCCATGATGACCTCATCAACGGCCAGGGGTGTATCTGCGTCATCCCAGTCACTGGCGTCTTTCTCAAGTGCGATGAGCCCCTTGTCCTTTAAGTGGTCCGGCTCGACGGCAGCCATTGCCGCGTCTTTAACCGGCCTACCCCCCACCCGTTTGAAAACATCCCGCATGACAATAGCCCCCAGATCAATGGCCGGCACCGTCTTTAATGCACCGCCAAACGTTCCCACCGCCGTTCTTGAACCGCTTACAATGACCACCTCTTTCATGCGTTGCTCCTCCCTGTTGCTTTTCGGATAACCATATTGTATTAATCATGATGGCGTCGTAAAAAAGTCTCCATCTACTGCGTTATAGCGGTTGTCCAGAGACTCGACATACCATA
>CAYQNS010000169.1:0-8227 GCA_964418755.1 uncultured Desulfobacteraceae bacterium | reverse complement strand
ATACCCTTTTCAACAGTAAACAATATATCATAACTGGTGGCCGGCCCGGAACGGACATTGCATTTGTTCTTTTTGGTAATAACCGTCTTGATATTACTCAAAAGAGATTTGTGCAGCCAGCCCTCATCCCGCTCAAAATCTCTCACCCGGTACCATGCTCCGGATTTTTTAATTACCAGAAACGGATGATATTTTTCCACTTTCCAGATAATATCATATTTTGTCCCGGGACCCGAACGAATGTTGGCGATTGGAACTGTAACAGCCATACGTTCGGCCCAGGCCGTCCCCGAGCTCACAATAATCAAAATTGCCGCAATTAATGGATATACTTTCATACATTCAAGTATAACCTTCCTGCAGATTCCATCAAGTGCTTTTTTAAAAAAACATTTATTCTTGCACACGCGTTAAATTCCTACTACTATATTTAATGTCTATCTTCCAAATCGTATTTTTGAATTACGGCATCGAGGTATAGTCGCAGATTTTTCGTTCAGCGACTACAACCTGAAGATTCGCGCAATGCCTGATCGCTGCCATCCAACAGGCCTGATTGCGTATGGACACTATTTAATCCTAAAATGAGCGATTAGCAATTAGCGGTTAGCTCCTATATTTTAGGAGTTTACCAGTAATACGATTTTCACCCATTGGGTGAAATGATGACCTTTGACAATATATTAAAATTATTGTGCTATTTGCTAAAAGCTAACTGCTGATCGCTCAATTTAATATATGATTTTTTGTATTTTCGCTATGAATCTGCGATTTTTTTAACCATCCACTGGAATTTATAAAAATGTTTCAGGTAATGGATTTAATTGCGGTTTTACTGGGTTGGACAATTATCGGTATGGTTTCTCTGTTTGCAATAAATTTTAACGGCGGGAAAAAAATTTTACGATGGATTGTGTGGGAATTTTCCGGCCTGAGATTTATCCGGGAAAAAATTTTCCCTCCGCGTACCATGCATACAAGACCTCCGGCCACTTTTATATTCTGGTTGATCGGCGCTTATCTGGCTCTATTCGGATGGGCATCCTTAAAATATGAATTGAGGGTTGCCAAAATTGAAAACCGGGCCAACATTGTTTTCCTGCAACTCTCCTCACCTGCCTATAAAAAAGCACTGGGTAGAATACCCGGGCTCCAGCATATTTCCTGTCCTCCCGCACCGCTGCTGTTAAAACCGGCCACGGTATATTACTCGTTGACACGCACGGCAAAATACCTTCAGATGGTCAATATTCTAATAGAAACCATAGAGGATTGGAAAAAATCCCTCGATACGGTCGAATTGCAAGGGGCATATTTACCCAGCGCCAGGCTGTGGGAGGCGAATTTGCAGGAAGCCAACCTGAAGGATGCGGATTTGCGCCATGCACAGTTGTGGGATGCCAACCTTCAGGACGCTGTTGCCTGGGATGCGAATTTTGAAAATGCAAACCTCAAAGACGCAGATCTTCGCGGTGCGGATCTCAGGGGGGCCAACCTGAGAAATGCCAACCTGAGAAACGCCAACCTTCAAGATGCGGATCTGAGAAACGCCTGCTTGATCATGGCCGACCTGAGAGATGCAAATCTGAAAAATGCAGACCTGCGGGAAGCCGGTCTCAGCCAGGCAAATCTTGCCGGCGCAATACTTAAAAACAGCCGGTTATGGAATGCAGACCTGCGCCAGGCAAACCTTCAAGGAGCAACCTATTTGCAGCCTGAAAGCCTTGCCAAGGCACAGGATCTATATCAGGCCCAATTGGACCTGAAAATAAAAACCCAGGTGCAAAAAATATCTCCCCATCTTTTTCAAGGGTCAAATCGGTAGCAACCTGGCGATGGGATAATCGGCATCGAAGAATCAGGCAAAAACAGATGCCTTTTTTTAAAAATATCTATCGGTAAAGGAAGGATGTCGAACAATTATCCCATAAATACGGAAAATATATTTTTACGTGCATTAACGTGCTGTATTTTAATCTGAATCAAATCCTCTGGTTTTAAATCCAACCTGCTTGACACGGGCAGTTCACATTCAATCATATACTCGGGAATAAGGGCAATATAATTGTTGCGACGTCTGTACAGCACCATTGCTTCTTCCCTTTGGCCAATCCGGCCTTCAAGATATTTCAACAACCAATAGCGGTTGCGGCGGTATTGAATTCTTGAGACATGCCCCATTGGCAACTCGAGCAGATGAATGATATTCCGCACCTGTTCACGGGTATAGGGGGATTCCATCCCGAAAACAGCCCTTAGCTGGCGCTGGGTGACAAGATCAAAATACTTACGGATCGGCGATGTGGCGGTCAAATAGGCATTCAGGCCAAGCCCGCAGTGGCGCTCCGGTTCGCAGCCCAACATAAAACGGCTTAAATGCCTGCGCTGCATCCAGTTCTGGAACAGGGTGCCGCCATCCTCCTTATAAAGGCGCTCCCGCGGACCGGCCTGGGAACGAAAAATGGCCGGCATCTGCCGTTGGGCCAGGAATTCGGCCATCATCCAGTTGGCCATTATCATCAACTCTGCAACCAGCATCCGGCCGGGGCCTTCTCGATTCGTCCGGCTCACTGTCAGCTCGCCCTTTTCATTGATCCAGGTGTTAACCTCCGGCAGGGTAATCTGGACGGCCCCGTCCGCCAATCTTTTTCTGCGAAACTTCTTTGCGATATCGTACAATTTCATGATCTGCGGATCTTCTTCCGCCACTTGATTAACCTCGTAATAAGTTCGCTGATAAGCAACCCGGATCAGACTCGGAATAATGTCAAAATCAATTATTTCTCCAGAGGCTTTCAGGCGGATCATGGTGCTGATGGCCGGCCGCACTTCGCCGGCCCGTAAACTGCACAAATCTTCCGCAAAACCAGTGGGAAGCATCGGGATTTTGTGATCCGCCATATATATGGAACTGCCGCGCGTTATAGCTTCCCGGTCGAGAAGGTCCCCTTTTTTTACAAATTCAGCCACATCCGCAATGTGGACACCGACAATCAAACAATCGTCCCTTTCCTCAATGCTCAACGCATCATCAAAATCAAGTGTTGACTGACCATCTATGGTCATCAGGGGCAAATGGGTCAAATCTTGGCGCCCCTTGTTTTCAATACGATGTTCAGATAAAATGGTAAGTTTTACGACCGAAGCCTCAATTTCATCGGGAAAGGTGGTTGGCAGTTCATAACGGTAAAGATCAATATTTTCATTTTTATCCCATATTCCCAGCTTCACAAAAATATCAAAGATCTTCTCCGGATCTTCAATTCCGGCGAAAGCCAGTATTGACACGGCAAGAGCATACTTACTGCTTTCCTTTTCGAACAGGTAACAGGATTTCAGGATATCAATCAATTCCGATCGATCCGCAGAAAAAACCGGATGCTCCTGATCCAGGACCTGTTTGAGCCACGAGCCGCCGTCTTCGATCATTTTTTTTCTTCTCTCTGCCTCCTTAATCCGGGAGAGAAGGTGCTCAAAGTGCTCCTGGGAGTTGGGGAAAAAACGATTCGTATTAAATCTAAAGTAAAGCCTGTCTTTGAAAAATGCCCGCACAACCGCTGCCTCGTGGTCACAGTCGCGGTTTTCCGGAAAACAGAATTCAGTCATCGTATCCAGGTCTATCCATTCCTGCTCCGTATTCAGGACGTCCCACAATTCTTTTATGTCAACCTTGCCTGCCAGCATATTACGCCGGCTTGCCGTCTGTTTCAAGCCTGCGACCAGTCTGTCCCGCCCCGGGGAAAGATCAAGATAATTGCGGCATCGATGTGACAACCGCCCCACGGAAATTTTAATTTCCCGGTTGAATTCGGTAAGCAGTCTTACACGCTGCTTTTTAGTTTCCATTATGACCGCGCAAACAATCTTCTGCCGGTCGATATACTCAACAATATTTCCAGCTTCCATAATAATTTTTTTTATCAACCGGTTCCCTGAAAGTAAATATGTGGCCAAATGGCACAACCCTGCAAAACACAAAGTAAACCCCATCGCCTTTGCGCCATAGCATGAGTCTTCCCCTCTTGAAAGCAGGTTGCTTTTTGGGGCCATCATCAAGGTGAATGCTTTTTCTCACCTTAACCGTTTCGTAAGCACTGCATTGACTATTTTCGGATTGGCCTTGCCCTTTGTTTCCTTCATCACCTGCCCGACAAAAAAGCCCATGAGTCTGGTTTTTCCGTTTTGAAAAGCAGCCACTTCATCAGGGCAGCGATCCAGAATTTTGACAACGATTTCCTCGATGGCGGCATTGTCACTGACCTGAAGCAGGCCTTGTTCCTCGACAATGGTTTTGGGCTCCCTGCCGGTTTTGGCCATGTCTTCGAACACGGTTTTGGCAATTTTACCGCTTATAATGTTCTGATCGATGAGTTTTAAAAGACCGGCCAGATTGGCGGTGGAAACCGGCGACTGGTCAATCGTTTTCTCTTCGGCGTTCAAAAGCCCCAGCAGCGATCCGAGAATCCAGTTGCTCACCGGTTTGGGCCGGGGGAAATGCGCCAGGCAGGCTTCAAAATATTCTGCCAGCGCGCGGGAGGCTGTGAGCCTACCGGCATCCTCGCTGGACAGCTTGTAATCTTTGATAAAACGAGCCTGTTTTGCCGCAGGCAGCTCGGGCAAGATTTTTTTGACCTCTGCAATCCATCTGTCATTGATGACCAGGGGCAAAAGATCGGGATCCGGGAAATAGCGATAATCGTGAGCCTCCTCCTTTCCGCGCATGGAGCCGGTACGATTTTTCTCAGGGTTCCACAATCGAGTCTCCTGAACTACCTTGCCGCCGTCAATGATAATTTCCCGCTGACGGTTGATTTCGTAATACAGGGCTTTTTCTACATTTTTAAACGAGTTAAGATTCTTGATTTCGGCACGGATGCCAAAGGGCTCCGTTCCTTTAGGCCGGATCGAGATGTTGGCATCACACCGAAAACTGCCCTCTTCCATATTGCCGTCGCAAATGCCCAGATAACGCACAATCGATCGCATCCGGCGCAGGTATTCTCCGGCTTCTTCGGGCGTGCGCATATCCGGTTCGCTCACGATTTCCATTAACGGCACACCCGTACGGTTTAAATCTACCCGACTCACCGGCCGGTCCGGATCATGAACCAGCTTGCCGGCATCCTCTTCCATGTGAATGCGGGTAATGCCGATACGTTTTGCATTGCCGTCGATTTCAATATCGATATGGCCAAATTCGGCAATGGGCAGTTCATACTGGGAGATCTGGTAGCCCTTGGGCAGGTCCGGGTAAAAATAATTTTTCCGGGCCCAGCGGCTTTCCCGGGCGATTTTACAATTGGTTGCCAGGGCCATGCGAATGGTAAAGTCCACTACCTTTTTGTTAAGTACCGGCAGCACGCCGGGCATGCCAAGACATACCGGGCAAACGTGAGTGTTGGGCGGTGCGCCGAATGATGTGGAGCAGTTGCAGAATATTTTGGTTTTAGTTTTAAGCTGGGCATGTACCTCCAGCCCGATCACCGGTTCAAATTCCATAATTATTTTCTCATTATTATCAGGGATTATCTGTTGTTGGCCGTGCCTTGGACCGAAGCACCCGTTGCCGATTTTTGATTTTGACAATTTTTTTAATAACCATATATTTTGTTACAATCATGGACAATTAGTCAAGGTATAATTGGAGAACAATTGTCCAGGCCGGTAATTTTTTATATACAAACGGCCCCGATATCAACGCACAAGAAAAAGGGTGCCGTTGCATGGATAGATTTTGTTTTGACAAAATTCAGTGTAAATGGTTATAAAATCTGCTGCTAAAAATTATTTCGACATACAGCAATAACGACCAATTGTGAATAATGCCGCGGGTATCATGCCTAATATGGATTGTTTACTGGCTATCAACATATGATGATTAAATGAGGTGCCAATGGATTTTTTCCTGTGCGTCATAGGAATGGTAATGATTATAGAAGGTTTACCCTATTTTGCTTTTCCGGATAAAATGAAAGACTGGATTCAAAAAATTCTTGAGTTGCAGGACGGGGCTTTGCGGCGTTTCGGCCTGGTATTGATGGGCATCGGCCTTTTATTTGTCTATATGGGGAAAAAATAGGACCGGGCACAGCCCGCCCAAACCCGGAAATAACAAATTTCAAATAAAATCAAATGCCGAACGTAAACCTTTGCAATAAACAACTTACAGAAAACGACAAACAACTTACACCATGTATTCTCTAAACGACTACAGCTATGAGCTCCCCGATGATCTGATCGCTCAAAAACCGGCTGACCGACGGGATCAGTCAAAATTATTACTTTTACATCGGATAACCGGAGAGGTGGCCCACCATAATTTTGGCAATATTTATGATTTTCTTCGCCCCACCGATCTTCTGGTCATCAACAATACAAAAGTCATTCCCGGCCGACTGCTGGGCCGTAAGGAGACCGGGGGCAGGGCCGAGGTTCTGATCCTCGACTATGCCGGCGGACGCCGATCCCTGGCCAAAACCGGTGAGTTTGTCTGCAGTTGTCTGGTAAACACCTCCAAACGGCCAAGACCCGGTTCCGTCATCATATTTGACGGGGGGTTGTCGGCGAACGTGATCAATTTTAAAGAGGGGGTGTATGAAATCCGCTTTATATGCGAAGATGATTTCGAGGCACACATGTACCGAATCGGCAGGATTCCGCTGCCACCGTACATCAAACGGACGGAGGAGGGGGCTTTCGAAGATGACAGGATCGCCTATCAGACCGTATATGCATCCCAAAAGGGTGCCATTGCCGCCCCCACGGCAGGACTCCATTTTACGCCGACCCTGATCGAAAAGATCAAATCCAAAGGGGTTGAATTTGTCCCCATAACACTGCATGTGGGTTATGGTACGTTTGTTCCGGTCAGAGTCGACGATGTACGCGATCATGTTATGCATTCCGAGCGATATTTTATCTCCGACGATGCGGCGCATAAAATTAATCGGGCCAAAACACAGGGACGCCGCGTCATTGCCGTGGGAACAACCAGCGTGCGAACCCTCGAATATGCCGCAAAAAACAGTGGCGAGGTTGCTCCGGGCGCCGGCCAGTGCGATCTGTTTATCTATCCCGGGTACAAATTCAAAATAGTCGATGCCATGCTCACCAACTTTCATCTGCCTCGTTCCACCCTGCTCATGCTCGTATCGGCCTTTGCCGGACGGGAAAACGTGCTGCAGGCTTATCGGCAGGCCATTGAGAAACGGTATCGTTTTTACAGCTATGGGGATGGGATGTTTATAAGGTAGGCCTATGCTTCAATTTCAAGAAATCGCGAAATCAGAGAAAACGAGTGCCAGGGCCGGAGAGCTCCACCTGGTGCATGGCGTAATCAAAACGCCGGTATTTATGCCGGTAGGAACTCTTGCTTCGGTAAAATCAATTTCACCCGAAGAGCTTATGGAATGCGGTGCCCAGATCATACTGGGCAATACCTATCATTTAAACCTGAGACCGGGCTGTGATGTTATTGAAAAATTTTCCGGACTGCATGGCTTTATGAACTGGGAAAAACCGATCTTAACCGACAGTGGCGGGTTCCAAATTTTTTCCCTGGCAAAACTTGCCGAAATCACAGAGGCAGGTGCCGCCTTCCAGTCGCATATAGACGGCTCACGACACTTGTTGTCACCGGAACGGGCTGTTGACATTCAGACCTGTCTGGATTCGGACATCATGATGTGCCTGGACCAGTGCATCCAGTATCCGGCCGATTGGCAGACGACTAAAAATGCCCTTGAACTGACCACCCGCTGGGCCCGAAGATGCCGAGACCACTGGCAACAGACGACAAAACGAAAAAACGCACTTTTCGGCATTGTTCAGGGCGGTATGTACAAGGACCTTCGATCCATATCGGCTCATGCTCTGGCCGATCTTGATTTCCCCGGATATGCTGTCGGCGGTCTGAGTGTCGGGGAACCCAAGGATGTCATGTATGAAATGGCGGATCACACTCTACCGCTGCTGCCGGATCATAAGCCCAAATATATCATGGGGGTCGGTACTCCCGAAGATCTGGTAGAACTGGTAGCCCTGGGTGCGGATATGTTTGACTGTGTTCTGCCCAGCCGAAATGCCCGCAACGGACAGTTGATCACCTCTTCCGGAAACTTCAATATTTCCAATGCACGATTCAGGCATGATACGGACCCCATTGATCCTCAATGCACCTGCTATACCTGCCGAAACTACTCTGCCGCCTACCTGCGACACCTGTATA
>CAYQNS010000168.1:0-8249 GCA_964418755.1 uncultured Desulfobacteraceae bacterium | reverse complement strand
GCATTGATAATCGACATGAAGTCTTTAATTTGGCTATGAATAAATCAAATCAACAAGTGCCCCTGTATAACAGCCGTGGCATCAATGTTTATGTAAAACTCCTGAATCAAAGATACCCCCATGTCAATATTAGGGAAGTATTGAACTATGCCAAAATGGCGCCTTATGAAGTAGCCGATCAGGCCCACTGGTTTACCCAGAAACAGATAAATCGATTTTATGAAAAATGTGTTCAGTTGAGCGGCAATGAAAATATTGCCCGCGAAGCCGGCCGGTATGCAGCAACCCCTGAATTGGTCGGGGCACTGGAACAGGTTGTTTTTGGCCAGATCAGCCCATCAAGAGCCTATGAACTTATTGGTAAAACCGCATATAGCTACGCCAGATCCTCCCGTTATAAAACAAAAAAAATATCCTCCAGCAGCGTTGAAATTACTGCAATTCAAGAAGAGGGCGTTGTCGAAAAACTTTATCAGTGTCAAAACAGAATCGGTCTTTTTGAAGCCATTGCCATGGGATATACAAGCCAATTACCTCAAATAGAGCACCCTGAATGTGTTTTCAAAGGGGATAAATGCTGCCGTTATATTATTACCTGGGAAAAAACGGCCTTTTATGTATGGAAAAGAGTTCGAAATATTTCAACCCCACTTTCTTTTTTTCTCCTGCTGATCTGTTTTTTCTTGAAACCACACCTTGCCCTGGCCATACTTCTTCCGGTTCTTTTAATCATCGTGCTGGGGTTGAGCCGTATCGTTGATTTTCTTGAAAAAAAAGAGTTGCGTTCCAGCCTGAATATGCTTCGAGATTCGACCGACAAACTGCTTGAACAGATTGATATCAACTATAATAATACAACTATTACAAACGAAATCGGTCAATCAATCAGCCGGCGTACAACCATTGATGATGTTTTAGATAAAGTTATTCAGATTTCACAAAAACGGTTGAATTATGATCGCTATTTAATTCTGCTGGCCGATAAGGACAAAACGAGGCTGGCGTTTCGGACAGGCTTTGGATATTCACAAGAGTATATTAGTATACTGACCAATACCACCTTTAATCTTGATCGTCCGGATTCCAAAGGGACTTTTGTCGTTTCATTCCGAGAACAAAAACCGTTTTTAATAAACGATATCAATGAAATTGAGGAAAATCTTTCACCCCGCAGCCTGTTGTTTGCCAAAAAACTGGGAACCCTGTCATTTGTCTGCTGTCCGATAATCTGCGATGGAGACTCAATCGGTGTTCTTGCGGTGGACAATATAAAATCTAAAAAAATTCTGGTCCAAAGTGACATGAGCCTTCTGATGGGGATCGCTTCGGTGATTGGCATCAGTATTCGCAATGCCGAACTCATGGAAGGCAGAGAAAGGCAATACCGATCCATCCTGCAGGTTCTAGCTGCCAGCATTGACGCCCGTGATCCGTTGACTGCCGGTCACTCTGAAAAGGTAACGGAATATTCACTGGGGATCTGTGACGAAATGGGTCTTGCAAGAGATTACCGGGAAATGATTCGTGTTGCCGCCCTGCTTCATGATTATGGTAAACTTGGGGTGCCGGATTCAATATTGAAAAAGCCGGGGGAATTAACAAAGGAAGAGTACCATATCGTTCAAACCCATGCCCAGAAAACAAAAGAGATTCTGGAAGAGATTAATTTTGAAGGAATTTTAAGCCAAGTCCCACAAATTGCCGGGTCCCACCATGAAAAATTAGATGGCAGCGGATATCCGGATGGACTGACAGGGGAGGCAATTCCGCTGGGGGCAAGAATTATTGCGGTAGCTGATTTTTTTGAAGCCATTACCGCTGAGCGTCATTATCGCGGGCCAATGCCGGTTGAAGAAGCCCTTGAACTTCTGAATAAGGAATCTGAAAAACACTTCGATTCCAAAATCGTGGCGGCTTTTATCCAATTTTTTAAAAAGAATTATTTGAAAAAATTTTATGGCCGGAATGAATTCAGCTAATTTGACCCGAGTTTATAATTCCCCGACACAAGATCAGCGGGGTATAGGCAAACCTGCGCGGATCGGCAAAACAAGTTTGGAATTCATTGCAAAATTCTTCATATCCTCCCTCATATTCAGTCAGTTCAAATTCCGCATTTTCCCCGACCCTTTCAATTTTCTTCATCCAGTTAAAGCGGTCAATTTCCCGTAATTGACCAAATATCAGGTTATATTGAGCAATATTGACATCAATATCCTGAAACCTGAGATCATAAAGATAGGAATACAGTTTTCTGCCGACAAAGGGATCAAAATTAAACCGGGATTCCAAAATATGCGCCAGCATTTGGATTGTCCTGTTAAGGCGCTCGGGGTACCCGAAATGGCACAAACCATTATTGTCCTGATCAATCAGGCAGATAATACCGCCCGGATTCAGCAGTCTTGAAAGGTTGCTGACGATATCAAAACTGTTGGAGCGATAGTACTGAAGGACAAAGCGGACCCATATAAAATCGAATTTCCCCAGATCATCCAGCGGTTCAAGAATATCCCGGCATGTATATTCGATGCCGGATGTGCTGTAGTGTTTTACAGCATAATCAATCCTGTCTCTGGAACCTTCCACACCAACGACAGTGCCATCCGGTCCGGCCATTTTCCGCAGCAAATAAGTGATTGTTCCTGATCCGCTGCCGATATCCGCAATGCGCATACCCGGCTTTATTCCGGCCCACCGGGCTTGATCTTTTATCTGATTTTTATCAATTTTTAAATCGAGCCGCAGCGCCTCATCTTCGTTTTCCATTAAATATTTGTTCATATCATATCCACATCATATGTTATTTTCATAATGAGCATTTTGAGCTACCATAGAAACATTGTTATTTCAATCCATTTCTGATTCACACGATTTCCCCGTATCCTCTAACCGGCCCCAATTAAACATTCAGACCGTCTGAATAACACTGCAGCCGGCAAGTAAATTGAACTTTTGTCTACACATCAAATCTTAAAATAATTTTCCAAGGGGTGAAAGGTTGACATTTTCATTTTTGCACGCATTTTTAAATAATTATGTATACCAAACAGTTCATTTTTAAATATCATTATAAATAATTCAATTGTTTTATTTTTTATTGAGGAGGCAGCATGGCGGGTCAAAGAGAGACACATGAATTTAAAACCGAAGTTCAGCAGTTGATGAAAATTATCATCAACTCCCTTTATTCCAATCGGGAAATATTCTTAAGGGAATTGATTTCTAATGCATCCGATGCCATTGACAGGCTGCAGTTTAAGTCCCAGACCGATCCTGATATTCTGGACACAGACACCAAGTTTAAAATTAAGCTTGCGGCCAATAAAGATAAAAAAACCCTGGAAATTTCCGATAACGGTATCGGCATGACCTATGATGAGGTCATGGAAAATATCGGGACCATTGCCAAAAGCGGAACCGTTGCCTTTTTGGAAGCTATTGAAAAATCCAAAACTGAAAATGCGCTTACACCCGAGCTCATCGGGCAGTTCGGCGTCGGGTTTTACAGTTCGTTCATTGTTGCCACGCAGGTAACCCTGATTACCAGAGCCGCCGGATCGGAAAGCGGTGTAAAATGGACCTCAACCGGTGACGGTTCCTACACCATCGAACAGACCGACAAAGAATCTCGGGGCACCACCATCATTTTAAAGCTTAAACCGCTTGCCAAGGATGAACAGGATTTTACCGAGGAATGGGTATTGCGTCAGATTGTCAAGCAGCATTCCGACTTTGTAAGCTATCCCATCGTCATGGATATCGAAAGGGACGAACCGGTTACAGATGACGAGGGCAAACCCATCGAGGGCAAAACCACCCATGTTGTCAGAGAAGAAACCCTGAACTCCATGAAAGCCATCTGGACCCGGAACAAAAATGATGTGTCCGAGGAAGAGCACACTGAATTTTACAAGCACCTGGCCCACGACTGGACCGCACCTTTGACCCGGCTTCATTTCAGGCTTGAAGGCACAACCGAGTATACCGCGCTGCTTTATATTCCTTCCAAGGCACCTTTTGACATGTTTAATCACGACCGGCGGCATGGGGTCCAGCTGTATTGCCGCCGTGTTTTTATCATGGATGACTGCAAGGAACTGATCCCTGAATATCTTCGATTTGTCAAGGGGGTTGTGGATGCCACCGACCTGAACCTGAATGTCAGCCGGGAGATTCTTCAGCAGGATCGGCTCGTGATGAACATCCGAAAAAATCTTGTAAAAAAAATATTCGATTTGTTAAGCGGCATGGAAAAAGAACAATACGAAACATTTTATACTGAATTCGGCCCTGTGCTCAAGGAGGGAATTCACAGTGATCCCGCCAAACAGGATAAAATTGCTGAACTGATTCGATATAAAACCACCCGGTCGGACGGCAAACTTGTGTCGTTGAAGGATTATGTTGCCAATATGAAATTCGGGCAAAAATCTATCTATTATATCACCGGTGATAATCTGTCTGCTATTCTTAACAGTCCACACCTTGAAAAACTCAAGGAAAAAGACTATGAAGTCCTGCTCATGACCGATCCGGTAGATGAATGGGTGGTCCAGTCGCTGACCGAATACGATGATAAAAAACTGTGCAGCGCGGAAAAAGGCGATCTGGATATCGATGAAATCGACGATAAAAAAAAGGATGCATTCAGTGATCTGTTTGATGCCATCAAATCCAATCTGGAAGATAAAATAAAGGAGGTCAAACCGTCTCTGCGCCTGAAAGATTCGGTGGCCTGCCTGGCCGGTGATAACCATGATATGAGTGCCTATATGGCAAAAATACTCAAATCCTCCGGACAGGAAATGCCGCCGGTGAAACGGATTCTGGAACTCAATATGGATCATCCGGTGCTGGTGGGGATAAAAGCGCTGTTTGAAAAGGACAAGGAGAATGCGGTATTAAAAGAGTACAGTAAACTGCTGCTGGACATGGCTGTGATCAGCGAAGGCGGCAAACTGGAAAATCCTGCCCGTTTTTCCAAAAAAATCGGCGAAATGATGGCCGGTGCACTGGAAAATCGTGCATAATTCAAATTTTTAAAAAAACATACGCGATATCTCTTGACAGAAGGGCAACCGGTATTATTTTTTCGTCACGGACGCACAATGCGTCTTTTGTATAGATTTTAATTCCTTTTTCCCGGGCGATCGCCAATGCGATCGCCCTTGTTGTTTTTGCAGCCTTTTATTTCCTGACGGCGGTCATGCCATCAGCTTTTTGCAGCCTTTAACCGCTTTTTTGTGATCTATAGTCCCGAGGTTTCGTGTACGAGCACGTAAGAAAGCTATGCCCTTTGGGGCCGGCTTTTTATTTACAGCGTATGCACTGCAGACGGGGCAAATTGTATAAAGGCGGGGGCACCGTTGGATAGTTTCATCTGAACAAAAGTGCTGGACTGGAGCATGACCTGGAACCGGATATCTGCCAGTTTGATTCCGATTTCACTATAAAAACCATGGTTCATGATCCCCGAAATCACTCCGCTGACGGCATTGGGCGAATCTGTCGGAAATTTTTCAGGGCTGATTTGAATGTCTTCCGGGCGGATGGCAATATATTTTCCCGATCCGTTAACCGGTGCGGACAGCGTGACGCAAAGATCATCCACCCAGGCCCGATCTTGATGAAAAACAGCCGGAAAAACATTCTTCATCCCCACAAATTCGGCTATAAACGGCGTTGCCGGTTTGGTGAAAACTTCTCCCACATACCCCACCTGCTCGATTGTGCCCTGATGAATGATGGCAGCCCGCCGGGCCAGAAAATGCGCTTCGGCAAAATCATGGGTCACCATCAGCACGGTGATTTCGGTTGCCGTATGCAGTCGCTTCAATATGCCTCGAATCTCTTCCCTGAAGTTGGGGTCCAGGGCCGACAGGGGCTCATCAAGCAGCAGCACAGCCGGATCAACCGCCAAGGCCCGGGCCAGGGCCACCCGTTGCCGTTCGCCTCCGCTCAAATTTTCCACAGAACGGTTCAGCAACGGTTCCAGCGACAGCCGGTCAATCAGAAGGGGAAGATTTTTCCCGGGAGCCCGGCCATTTTTTTGATGGTATCTGAGACCAAAGGTAATGTTTTCCTTGACAGTCAGATGCGGGAACAGGGCATTGTCCTGATACACGATGCCGATTCCGCGATTCTCAGGCGCAACCCGGGTCACATCCCGGCCGTCCAGGTATATCCGCCCACTGGAGGTGGGAAGCAGCCCGGCGATGGATTCCAGTATCAGGGTCTTTCCCGCACCGGTGGGCCCCAGCAGTGTAAAAAATTCTCCATTTCCCACAGTCAGGTTGATTTCCCGCAGACAAAAGCCGGGCAGATCAACCGTTAAATTTTCAAGACGAATCATGCGTATCCCTTTTTCGGGACCGAGAAAATTCTTAGCAGCAAAAACAGTACCAAGCAGACGATAATCAACCAGACCGCAACCGGCTGGGAATATTTGAGTCCATAAGCAGTAAAACGTTCATAGATCATCACGGGCGCGATCATGGGATGGTAGGCCACGATAACGACGGCCCCGAATTCACTGACAGCGCGGGCCGTACACATAATCATGCCCACCACCATACTGCGCCAGGCCAGGGGAAACGTGACTCGGAAAAAAGTGCCGGTAACGGATGCGCCCAGACTGCGGGAGACTTTTTCAAGGCGAGTGGGAACCGCTTCGAAACCGGCCTTGACCGTATTGACATAAAACGGCAGTCCCACGAATGTCAGTACCACGATGATGCCGGTAACACTGCCCATGATGCGCAGACCGACGGCATTGAAAATCTGGCCCAGCCAGTGGTTGCGTCCGGCAATACTCAAAATGGCGATGCCGACAACCGGATGGGGAATCATGATGGGCAGATCAATTATGCTCTCAACTATTTTTTTTCCGACAAACTCGTGGCGGGCCAGAAGATAGGCAAACGGAGTCCCGAACACAAAGGAGATCAGAGCTGCTGCGCCGGAGGTGTATATACTGAGCCGGATAGATTGGATTACATCCGGGTCCTTTATGGTCTCCAACAGGTCTGCCAGAGTCGGCTGGGTCGCCATTTCAATGAGCGGAAAAAGTATAAATGCGATAATTACAGTACTGGAAAAAAATGCCAGTGCTGTAAAGGGGTCAAATTTTCTTTGAATTTTTATAACCATTATTTTTATAATATCAAAATATTACAAGCAGTCCTAATTTTTGATTTCCACCAGCTTCTGAAACTGCGCAGGAAGACCCTGCAAGACCTTTTCAGTGGAAACACGGCAGGGAACAAAGGGGGGCTGCCCCATCTCCTTTAATACTTTAAGCCCGCCGTCGGGACTCAGCAGATATTCGATGAACAAGACCGCACCTTTTTTATTAGGTGCCGCATTTATCAGGGTAATCCCGTAGGTGCAGGATTTCCCGGTGCGCGTAATCCAGGTATTGGGTTTCTTGCCGGTCACCTTGACTTTGGCCTGTTTGTAAAAAGCGTCATATTTATAATTCCCCAGGTTGATGTGATCATCGAGTTTGATATATTTAAGCTCGTGCTGTACCGCCACGCTCAGATATTCCCAAGCATAGTCCATATTACCGGTTTTCAGCAGGGAAACCAGTTCAACCGACTTGGGCCGGATATTTTCCTTGGGGCGGTTGGCGATGAGCCGATTATACAGTCCCGTTTTCTGATAAAATTTTTCAGCAAGCTGCAAAACCATCACCGCACGATAGCCGCAGGGATCCAGATTGGGATCGGAGTGCCCCCAGACAACGCCTTTTCGACTGAGAATTTCGTACCAGTTTTGTCCGGTTACCTCCCCGGCAAAGCGGCTTTGATCCGTATAGCACAGCACCAGTTGGTTGGTGGCAAAACGGATATTCCAGGCAGCGAATTTCGGGATCAAATTTTTATCAATCACTTTGAAGTCCGCAGAAGCCATGATGTCGGCCGGCTTGCCCAGTTCGGAGATCATACGGGCCATCTTGGTGCTACCCCCGGCTTCCCGCTGGACATCAATATCGGGATGGTCGGCTTCAAATTGTTTTTCAATCTTTGCAAAAGGCACTGTCAAGCTGCCGGCATGAAAAATCGTTACTTTTTCTTTGGCCGCTGCAATGGATACCATCGACACTGTCAGCAGCAGGGCGGTCAAGACCCCCATCACTGTAATTAATCTTGAACGACGCATTTTTATTTACTCCTCTTTTTCCGGCTGATTGTTATTTAAATCGGGAAAAACCATTTTCCCGCTCATACTCAGATCATATCCTG
>CAYQNS010000167.1:0-8315 GCA_964418755.1 uncultured Desulfobacteraceae bacterium | reverse complement strand
TTGACCCGGCTGGCCGCCTTGCCCATCTCAACGTTCCACCTGGCTTCCATGGGGGTAAACCCGTCCACCAGAACCGCTTTGGCCGGATGGCTGGTCTCAAACGACGCCGCACCGGACGGAATTACGCTGAGAAGATAAGCGGCGGTTTCATACATATACATTTTCGTATTGGGACCGGCCGCACAATAGGGGTCCCAGATGACCGGCATGGGGATGTTGCGGCTGGCGGCCTGACAGCTTACCGAGTTGACCCAGATGACGTCCCGGGTGGTGGTGCAGCCATGGTTGAAATGCACCGGGAAATGGAGCTGGTAATTGGCCCGGTACACCAGAAGCCCCATGAGGATGTAGGCGGTGCTGACAACGGCCGTACCGTCCGGCCCGCCGCAGAATCCGCCCAGAATCGGGGCGGTTTCGGCGCCGATGAGGCAGCCGGAGCTTTGCAGGTACGCTATTTTCGTCATGACGCCCAGGTTGAGCTTGAATTCGGCAACGGCGCCGCACAGCCAGCCGTCGGTGGTGCGGCAGCCGAACTGGGGCGCACTGGCCGCGATGGCGGATTGGGACGTTGCTGCCGTGGAGATCAGATTTAAAACCGCCAGACCCGGCCGGCCAGCTCTTTTAATGGCCTGCATGCCGATGTTGATGCCCCGTATGGCTGCGTAAAATTCCGCCGGGGTCCCGCCCACCGAGGGCAGGCCTCGGATATATTCGATAGCCGGAAACGATATGGAATTAATTTCGGCAATGGATGCACAGCCTTCAATCATGTTGGTCATAAGCTGCTCCGAGCTGAAGGCGATACCGGTGCCGTTGTGAAACCAGGGGTATTTGGCTTCGTCCGGTTTGCGCAGTCCCATGACTCCGGCATCACGGCCGGCCCCTGGAAAGCATTTGCCGGGGGCTTCCTTCAGCGCCTGGCGGATTTCCGCCTCGCTGAACTGCATTACCCGGTTGGTTCCCTGACAGTAAACCCCCACCCGGGTCAAAAACTCCACCCCGGCTTCAAAAAGGTTGTCGGCGGCGGCATCATCAAACGGTACCGGATTTTCCCGATCATATTGAATGCCGTACTTTCCGACCACCTCTTTCAGGTTGGGAAGAAAGACCTTCATGTCAAATTTTTTTTCGGTCATAATCGGCCCTTTCACGGCCCTTTCATATATATCAAGCATAGTCAGCATGTTATAAAACTCCTCTTTGGCAAGGATTGATGAATTCTTAACAAGTCGAATTCATCAGGTTTTAGGTGTTACGTTTTAGGTTTTAGGTTAATGATATTATCTGTTTTAACAGAGGCTTGAAACTTAAATCCTGAAACTTAAAACGTTTCGTAAAAAATGAGCTTTGCCTTTTTACGAGGCCATCAAAAATTTATAGAAGGTATAATCAAGTTGCAGTGTGGCGAAAGATGCCTACTCCTTTTGGGCCAGGAGGTTTTTTGCAACTTCAATCGCATTTACGGCCGTATCGCCGTATCCATCCGCCTCTATTCCATCGGCCCATTCCCGGCTGACCGGTCCGCCGCCGACCAGAACAAAATATTTGTCCCGCAGGCCCATCTCCTTGAGGGTCTCGACAACCTCTTTCTGGTAGGGCATGGTGGTGGTCATTACCGAAGAAAGGCCGATGAAGTCGACATTGCTTTTTTCTGCCGCTTCAATTATGTTCAGGGTGGACTGGTCGATTCCGATGTCCACGACATCAAAACCGTTGGTTTCCAGTACGGTGGCCAGTATGTTTTTGCCGATGCTATGCTGATCTCCCTTGACCGTGGCCAATAAAAATGTACCCAGCTTTGCAACTTTTTGTTTGCCGGCCTCGATGACGGGGGTTAAAATTTCCATGGCGGCATTAAAAGCTTCCGAGGCCATAAGCAGCTCGGGCAAAAAAACCTCACCGGTTTCGAATCTATCTCCGATTACGCCCATGCCTTTTGAAAGCCCCTGATCCACAGCTTCAAGCGCGTCCAATCCATCATCGATCGCCTGTTGAGCACTTTTCTTTCCTGCCTCTTCGTTGCCCTCGATGATGGCTTTGGACAGGTTGTTCAATATTGCCTGTTTATCCATTTATTTCTTCTCCTGATACAGGTCTGGTTAATTGATATGATTTTATAATTCCACAGGATCATTCCGGCAAAAACCTGATGGGAAGATAACTGCCGAGTTAGTTGGTAACAGGATAGATTTTTGTTGCGGGTGAAGTCAAATTACAAATTGTGCCGTAAGATAATATTTGGTTATCGTGCTGGTTACGTTAATATCAAGTTGTCTGGTTCAATTCTCCGCAGGTTGCTGCGGGGCAGTTCATCGTATAAAGTTACCGGATTACACGGCAATTCAGGAAATTGCCTGGTCATACTCTGTGGCCCATTTGTCCATCATGTTAAGAAAGCGTTGAAGTGTTTTTGAAATAAACTTGTCCCTGTGGTGAATCAGGTAAAATTTTCGGCTGATTGACGGATCAGAGAGGGGAATGGCGATCAGTTCTTTTCTTTGAATCTCCTTGGCGGCCACTATTTTGGATATGAGAGCGACTCCCGTGCCCAGTTCCACCATTCGTTTGATCGCTTCATTGTTGGACAGTTCCAGGTGCGTTGAGAAGGCAATATTGTCCGTTTCGATAAAATCAATGAGCGCCTTGCGGATGGCTGAACTTTTTTCATGCATGATTATGAAGACCCCTGAGAGATCGGCGGGGGTTATGCATTGCTTTTGGGCCAGTTTATGGCCCGGGCTGGTAATAACGACAAGGCGGTCATTAATAATTTTCCTGAAAATCAGTTTCCGGTTTTTTATCGGATATGAAACAAAACCCAGATCATTTTTTAATGCAATGGTGTTGTCCAAGACTTGATCGGTAAGCATGATGTCGACGGAAACCTTTATATCAGGCCAGGATTTGGAGAATCGGTCGATGAGTGACGGAAGATAATAGGCTCCAAAACTTTCGCTGGTATGAATGGTGATATGGTGTTTTTTTTGCTGCTGAAAATTATCAACGCAGTCTTCGGCCAGAATTTCCATTTCGAAAATTTTTTCCGCAATTTCGTATAAGGCTTTACCGGCGTTGGTTAAAACCAGTTTTTTGCCTTCCCGGGTAAAAAATCTGATGTCGTAATATTCTTCAAAACGCTGGATACCGGTTGTTACGGCCGGCTGGGTGATGAAAAGTTCCTTTGCGGCGGCGGAAGGGCTTTGGTATTTTGCGGTAAAGTAAAATAGTTTTAACTGGTTAAGGTTCATTGATAATAGCTGTGGCTATTTGTAGAAATAATTAGCGAACTGATTTTGCCGGAGTAAAATTTACGACAGAATAGAGTTTTGGTATTATTTTGTCAAAGCAATTTGTTTTGCAATTGATTCTCCATAGCTTCTTAATTTTGGAATTTGTGTTTTTTATGTCAAAAAATCACAATGATTAAAATTCCAAATTTCAAAACAGAGAGAAATCAAAATGCACACCGGTTTATCCGGCTCAGGTATATATGAAAGGAGGTCGTCGGATCGGTCATGCGGAAACAATTCCATCGATCGTACAAGGCGATAACGTGTTTTTATGCTTGGCATTATTTTTTATAATTTGATAAGCATCATTTTAAATGATTTTTCAAGGCAACAGCCGATTTTTGTCAGATCTTTCATAATCCATGGGTAAAAGGAGGAGAACATGCCGAATCGGTCCGCAGAGAGCATAAAACGGATTGAAAGAGAACAGGGTGATGTCAATACAACCGAAAACAGAAGAAAATACTGGGAGAGAAATTTATCCGGCGATGCAAAAAAATGGTTTGAAGAAGATAAAAAATATTTTCTGCACCAGAGTCTTTCAACGCCGGTATTAAACGTTATTGCCAGGGCGTACGGGATCTATCTGGAAGATATGGACGGGAAGAGATACATCGATATGCACGGTAACGGGGTCCACAATGCCGGTTTTAACAATCCGGCAGTTATCCGGGCAGTCAAGGATCAGCTTGACGACCGGATGACTTTTTCGCCCCGACGTTATACCAACAAGCCCGCTGTCTTGCTGGCCAAAAAGCTGGCAGCCATAACACCCGGTGACCTGTGCCGGACCCTGCTGTGCCCGGGTGGCTCCGAAGCCGTTGAAATGGCCCTGATGCTGGCTCGCCAGGTTACCGGTAATTTCAAGACCATCTCTTTTTGGGATTCTTTTCATGGGGCCGGATTCGGGGCCGCCGGTGTCGGCGGCGAGGAGCATTTCAACGGCGGCCTGGGACCCATGCTGCCGGGTGCTTTTCATGTGGAATTTCCCAATTATTATCGCAATCCATGGAATTTTGAGGATCCGAAAGATGTGGATGCGGAATGTCTGCGTCAGATGGAACTGGTCATGCAGCGGCACCCGGAGATCGCAGCGGTTATCGGTGAACCTATTTCGGCAACCCCGGTGGTTCCCAGCAAAAAGTACTGGCAAGGCGTTAAGAAGCTTTGTGAACAGTATGGTGCGCTGCTGATTTTTGATGAAATTATCGAGGGATTCGGTCGCACCGGAAAAATGTTTGCCGCCGAGCATTACCTGACACCGGATATTCTGGTGCTGGGCAAATCACTGGGGGGCGGGTTGCTGCCCCTGGCCGGGATTGTCACCGGAGACAGGTATAATGTATTACAGCACCGATCCATTGGACATTACACCCATGAAAAAAATGCCCTGTCTGCGGCGGCCGGAATGGCCGAAATAGAATATATCGAAAAGAACGCTCTGTGTGATCATTCTGCAAAACTTGGCGAATATACCATTGAGCGATTGAAAGAGATGCAGGCCGGCCACCCCCTGATCGGCAATGTCATGGGAACCGGTTTACATCTGGGAATCGATCTGATCAGTGACCCAAAGACAAGAAAGCGGGCTGTGGATGAAGCTGAAATTGTACTGTTTAAATGTATGGAAAAAGGCCTGGCTTTCAAGACCATAGAGGGCAATATCATTACCCTGCGGCCCTCTTTGGTGATAACCCGCGAGGAGATGGACAAAGCGCTTGATATTCTTGAACAATCCATTGATGAAGTTGAGAGAGGAGATAAATATTAAGGCGCGGATATAAAAAAAAATAATTTCAGTATTCAGATACGAATCAAAAAGGAGACTTGGGAATGAAAAAAACATTCAGGCTGCACAGCCCCGATGAAGTTGAAGAGGCGATAAAGTGCTGGGGGGAGAAAGTGATATCCATGGACAGGCCGGCCTGCACCGTGACTGTGGATATTGAAGAAGAGGAGTTGAGGAATTACGAGTATTATCACGAAGTAGATAATATTGATATTTAGCAAATAACTTTTTGTTATCCTTAATATAAAAAATAGTAAGTTGACATGCTTTTAGATAACGGAGCATAGTAAGAGTTTCTGTTATTAGAGCAGTCGGGTTATTGCTCAGGCAAAAATCAAAAAGACATGAAGTAATTTATTATACAGCCCATTTTTGTTTTTCAGGGAGGAAACCATCCTTTGATACTTTTTTTTCTACTGGGCGCCGGCGCCTATGTCGGCTGGAATATCGGGGCCAATGATTCGGCCAACTGTATCGGTACGACTGTTGGATGCGGCATCATATCTTTTAAAAAAGCGGTAATTCTGGTGGCTGTTTTCTCCATCGTGGGCGGCATGCTGCAGGGCGAGCATGTCATGAAGACCATCGGCAAAGGGATCGTTAACGCAGAGCTGAACTATACAGCCATCATGGTGGCTTTGATCTGCTCGGGTTTTTTTGTAACGCTGGCAACTTTTTTTCGGATTCCCACTTCAACCTCTCAGGCCATCGTGGGCGGTGTCGTGGGCATTGGCCTGGCCGTGGGGGCCCAGGTGAATTATGCCAAGTTTCTCACCATTGCCGGAAGCTGGATTGTCTGTCCGATCCTCGTGCTGGCCCTTGCCTTTTCACTATCCAAATTATTGAAGATGGCACTGCACACCTACAACGGTAATCCCATGCGGATGCGGAGTATACTTGGCTGGATGGCCATATTGTCTTCCTGTTACCTGGCCTACACCATGGGCGCCAACAATGCCGGTAATGCCGTGGGCCCTATTGCCAACCTGGGCATTGTCCACCCTAAAATTCTTCTGGCCCTGGGGGGTATTTCCATTGCCATTGGGGCCATTACCTATGGGCGAAAGGTAGCCGATACCGTGGGGAAGGGGATCACCCCCCTCGATATACCCGGGGCTCTCGTGGCCCAGGCAGCTTCGGCCGGCGGGCTGCATCTTTTTTCACTCCTCGGAATTCCCGTATCCACCTCTTCCGCCATAGTGGGGGCCGTGGTCGGAGTCGGGCTGGTCAAGGGAGCCGGAGCCATCAGCAAAAAGACCATATTTACAATTTTCATCGGATGGGTGTTGACGCCCTGTCTGGCCGCCGGGGCTTCTTTTTTGCTATACAAATTGATAGAAGCTTTTTGAAGGTCCAGAAATATGGACGACACCATTGTTAAAACTATTTTACCCTGATAGGATTACATTAAAAAATCATAAGCGCTGCTAAAGGAGTTTTACATATGTTTTTTAAAAAAGAAAAAGAGGTTGTTGAGCTGGTAATAAAACATGTTGATACAGTGGAAGAATGTTTGAATACCGCACTACAGACACTTGAAGCCTATATTAATGACAATGTCAAGGAAGCCAAACCGCTGGCCCGCAAGGCGCGGGCCCTTGAGTCGGAGGCCGACCTTATCCGGCACGAAATAAGGGACAAGTTGTATTCCGGCGCGTATCTGCCGCTGTTGCGCGAAGATATCTACAAGCTGGTGGAAAGTATCGACAAAGTCGCCAATGCCGGCGAAGCGGTCTGTGATTTTTTCCTCAACCAAAGGCCGTTTGTTCCTGAAGCATTAAAGGCTCGATTTATTGAGGTAAGCCGGGAATCCCTGGGCATTATCAAACCGCTCAAGCTGTCGGTGCTTTGTTTTTTCAAGGGGGAATGTAAAACAGCGGTGGTGCGTGAGCACACCCTTGCGGTGGGTCTTCAGGAGTCGGTGGTGGATAAAAACGAATGGGACCTGACCAAAGCGATTTTTACTACTGAAGAGCAGGTGCTTGATTTCAGCCATAAAAGGCACCTGAAACTCTGCCTGGAAGATATAGTAGAGGTATCTGACCGGGCCGAAGATGCCGCAGATCAACTGGAACTGGCAAGCCTGAAAGCCATGGGTTGACCACACCTGCGGTTCAATCAATTTAATTCAGACATATAGCGGGCCGGACACACAATTCTTTGTGTACCCGGTCCTTTTTTTTGGTAAGCGGTAACAGGCCCAAAGATTTTTCTCCATGCCCTGAACCCGTGAACGGGTACTTTTTTTGTAATAGTGCAACGGTTTCAGGGCATCGTCCGGATCGGTAATAATAGAGCGTTTTTCAGAAACAGAGGTATCCCGTTGCTGCGTTATGGGAAATTACAATAACCAATTGTTATTAAATACATGATTATTATTAGTTTGACTAATACTCCCAAAGGACTAAAAATTACATCATGATTATCAGATGATTATGTCTGATGCTTTGCGTTTTTGTGTTTGTAATTTGTTATTTGCGGCGTACGCCTTTTCAACAGCGCCGGTTTATCCGGAAGGCTCGAATGAAAAAATATCGTTTTTCTTCGAGCACCAGTGAATTTGCGGATGTGGAATGCTTTTTTTGATATTACCGTTTATTGAATATGAAGGAGGTTTGAAATGGATTTGAATAATTTACCGGACAACCCTTATTTTTTATTGACCCCCGGACCTTTGTCCACCACAAAGAGTGTCAAAGCTGCCATGCTGCGCGACTGGTGTACCTGGGATGATGATTACAAAAGCATCGTCCAGGAGGTCCGCTCCAATCTGGTCAGGCTCGCAGTAAAGGATACTGAAAATTATACTGCGGTGCTTATGCAGGGCAGCGGAACGTTTGCGGTCGAATCCGTGGTCGGCACCATGATGCCTGAAAACGGCAGGCTGCTTGTGATCACCAACGGCGTGTACGGCAACCGGATCGGGCAGATTGCCGAAGTCCTCAATATCGACACCGTCATTCAGGACAGCGGAGAAATCTATTCTGTTGATATGAAAAAACTGGAGGCCGTACTGGAACAGGACAAGGCGATAACCCATGTTGCCGTTGTTCATTGCGAGACAACCACCGGCCGGCTGAATCCGATTGAAAAAATTGCCCCCATTGTTAAGAAATATGGGAAAATTTTTTTTGTGGATGCCATGAGCAGTTTCGGTGGTATTGCCATTGATATGGAAAAGCTGGATATTGATTTTCTGGTCAGCAGTGCCAATAAATGTATCGAAGGGGTTCCCG
>CAYQNS010000166.1:0-8409 GCA_964418755.1 uncultured Desulfobacteraceae bacterium | reverse complement strand
TTTCCTGACTTCTGTCTCCTCTATCCTCTATCCTATTGTTTCTTTCCTGCTTTCCTGCGCCTTGGCGCCTTTGCGCGAGATTGTTTTTGATTTTTGGGAATTACTTGACAAACGCGCATAATTAGAGTCTATTCAGATTTTGAATGGTGGCAAAAGTACCGCAGGCTTTGTGGTCATAGCCGGACAGTGTAGTGCCCATTCAAAAATGAGGATTTTCGAAGTCTGCGCTTATCTGTTCAAGATCAAGGCATGCGATAAAGATTTTCAGAGGCATATAACCGATATTCCGAGGATCATTTTTTGAGCACCCCAAGGGCATTCGTTTCACAGCACATAACGATGAGATTGGACAGGTAAGCGAGCCTGCGAGACTCCGAAAGGACCGTTTCTGGACGAACTTTATTTATTCTTTCCGGGCCGACGTCCTACCGTTGCCCTTTCTTATCACGACAACGGCAAACCGCATGAAAGTGCGGGACGCAACGCCATTGGCCTGACTCAAGGTTATATGCGATCAATCAATTGGTTTTTGATTTTGTTTGAAATTTGATACCTGAGATTTGGGATTTCAGGTCCAACTAAACACTTGAATCAAATGGGTTTATGAAGGGATTTTCCGTGCGAAATTTGAAATATATGCGCAAATTTGTTGAACATTGGCCCGATCGGCGAATTGTGCAAGAGGTCCTTGCACAAATTCCCTGGCATCACAATTTGGCCCTAATGGAAAAATTGAAAAAACCGGAACTTTGAAAATACTGGACTGGTGTCGTGACGGCCACTGCCCCCAACCTATATGTTACCTTTTTACCTGCCGAAGATTTTGAAGAAATATCTTCAGTGCTGCCTGAGTCAGGGCAAGAGTCGGGGCAAGAGTCGGAGGTGGATTTAAAAATACTGAAAAGCCTGAAAAAACCAAAGTCACGCAGTGAAATAGCAAAAGGTTTGGGACATAAGACCATCTCTGGATCTATAAACAGGGCCGTTTCCAGATTACTTGGTAAAAACCTGATCGAATATACTATTCTGGATAAACCCCAAAGCCGTTTGCAGAAATACCGGCTGACGGGAAAAGGAAAATTGTGGCTACAAAGGATAGCGATAAGGGAGAATAAATAAACCATGAATCAGGCATGAAGAAAAGAATCTGCTGAGTCAATTTCGGTTTAATCGAGTTTGTTTTTTTGCTTTTCTTTAATATTTCGGATTTGTTTGAAATTTGAGTATTGTATTTTGGAATTTCCCGGTTCACCCGGGTTTTATTGTGGCAGGGTTACCAGACGATGAATATCTTTTGCTCAAAAGCAGCAATTTGCACAGACCCGAAACGTTACACCCGTTTTATTCCGGAAACAGAATTCTCAGAATTGATAAAGTTTTTTTACGGTGAAGATGCGGAAAACTTGAACTATATCCCTTGGTTCGACCGGGGGCTGATCCACGGATAATTGATGATGAAATTTAAACAAAAATTGGAACTCACCTGGATCGGTAAAGAGAATCGGACCAAGCTGGAGCCGCGCATTCTGATCGAAGATCCGGAAAAGTCCTATCATGCCAAGCACCGCGTTACTGATAAGGACATCTTCGACAATCGACTGATATTTGGCGACAACATGCTGGCATTGAAAGCGCTGGAACAGGAGTTTGCGGGGAAGATAAAATGTGTTTTTATTGATCCACCATACAACACTGGTAGCGCATTCGAACAATATGATGATGGACTGGAGCATTCCATTTGGCTTTCTTTAATACGTGACAGGTTGGAAATTATCCATCGCTTGATGTCAGAAGATGGCTCGCTATGGATCACAATTGATGATAACGAGTCACATTATTTAAAGGTATTGTGTGATGAAGTTTTCGGGCGGAGCAATTTTGTGGCTAATGTGGTTTGGCAAAAAAGGACATCACCAGATAACAGGCTTAGGCTTGGGACTGCTCATGATAGCATTTTAGTTTTCCGCAAGAATAAATTTTCTGGAAATGAGGTTTTTAACCAGATGCCGATAAGCGATGAACGAGCAAAAGCTTTCAAAAATCCTGATAACGATTCGAGAGGGCCATGGGCTTCTACTGATTTCACCGGGATGACTGGGCACGCAACCCCTAATCAGTTTTATACGATTAAGTCACCGAGTGGAGTTGAACATCCGCCACCGGAAGGCCGATGTTGGGCATTGGCTGAAAAAACATTCAAAAGACTGCTGGCTGACAATCGTGTCTGGTTTGGCAAAAATGGCAAAGCTAGACCAAGACTAAAACGGTTTTTAAGCGAAATGCGTGGTCAGAATTCTTGGACGTGGTGGCCGAATACTGAAGTGGGCCATAATCAAGAGTCGAAGAAGGAAAGTGTTGCACTGTTTAATGCAAACTCGACATTCGACACGCCAAAACCGGAAAGGTTATTAAAAAAAATAATTGCAATCGCTACCGATCCCGGCGACCTCGTCCTCGACTCCTTCGCCGGTTCCGGCACCACCGGCGCAGTGGCCCAAAAGATGGGCCGACGCTGGATCATGGTGGAGCTGGGTGAGCATTGCCATACCCACATCATTCCACGTTTGAAAAAGGTGATTGATGGGGAGGACCCCGGCGGCATCACCAAGTCGGTCAACTGGAAGGGCGGCGGCGGGTTTCGCTACTATCGTCTGGCGCCGTCGTTGCTGGAAAAGGACAATTGGGGCAACTGGGTGATCAACAAGGACTACAACGCCGCCATGCTGGCCGAGGCCCTGTGCAAATTGGAGGGGTTTACCTATTCGCCCAGTGATGTGATCTACTGGCAGCAAGGCTATTCAACAGAACAGGATTTCATATACATTACTACGGCCAATTTGAACCACGACCAGCTCCAGCAGCTTTCCGATGAGGTGGGGTCTGATCGCACGCTCCTGGTGCTCTGTACGGCGTTTCGCGCCCGGGCCGATCGTTACCCCAATTTGACCGTAAAAAAAATCCCTAAACAGGTGCTCTCCCGCTGTGAGTGGGGCCATGACGATTACAGCCTGCGGGTGGAAAACCTGCCCCAGGCGCCGCTACCCAAAGGGCAGATGGCTCTTTTTGAAGAGGCGTAGAACAGATGGTGACCATCCATTTCGATACAAATATAGGCGAGCTGTCCGCAAGGTACCGGACGGGGATTCATAGGCGGTTCAAAAGGTAAACCATGAAAGGTAAAAACGTTCTCGTAACCGCAGACAAGTCTTTGATCCGCGATGTGCGGCAAATGATTGAGGAGACACGTGCCTCGGTTGCGGTTACCGTTAACACCGGGCTGACCATGCTCTATTGGCGGATCGGCCGCCGAGTCAACCAGGAGGTTTTGAAAGAAGGGCGGGCGGAATACGGCCAGGCAATTGTCTCTACACTGTCGCGACAATTGCAAGTCGAATATGGGCGCGGCTTTTCGGTCAAGAACCTGCGTCACATGATTCGTTTTGCCGAGGCCTTTTCCGAAGAACCAATTGTCTCTACGCTGTGGAGACAATTGAGCTGGTCCCATTTCAAGGAGATCATCTACCAAAAAGATGCCTTACAGCGCGATTTCTATGCTGAAATGTGCCGGGTCGAACGCTGGAGTGTGCGCACCCTGCGTCAAAAGATCGATTCCATGCTTTTCGAGCGCACTGCCATATCCAAAAAACCCGAGGAGGTCATCCGTCATGAGATTGATTCTCTTCGCAATGAAGATCAACTGACGCCTGACCTTGTTTTCAAAGATCCCTATTTCCTCGATTTTCTGGGACTACGGGATCGTTACCTGGAAAAGGACCTGGAAGACGCCATTTTGCGTGAACTGGAGCAATTTTTGCTCGAGTTGGGGGCCGGTTTTTCATTCATCGCACGGCAGAAGCGAATTCAAATAGACAGCGATGACTATTATATCGATCTTCTTTTTTACAACCGCAAGCTCAAACGCCTCTTAGCTATCGATCTGAAGATGGGCGATTTCAAGCCTGCCGATAAGGGCCAGATGGAACTCTATTTGCGCTGGCTGGATAAGTACGAGCGTCAGGAGGATGAGAAGTCTCCCATCGGACTGGTGCTGTGCGCGGGGAAAAAACGGGAAACGGTGGAGCTACTGGCGCTGGAGAATAGCGGCATACAGGTGGCCGAATATTTGACCGAGCTTCCGCCCCGAAAAATGTTAGAGCAGAAACTGCATACGGCAATCGAGCAGGCCAGACGAGAATTTCAAAACCGACTTGAACCCCCAGCAGGAAACCAAGACGATGAACCGACATGTTAATGCCATATCCGGCCGCCTGAGCCTGCGGCCGCCCCAACGCCTCTCACTGGAGATCCTTCATCGCATCATCGAGATCGCCCCGCCCGGAAAGGACGCCGACACGGCCGCTCAGCTTGAGGCAATCCAAAGAGAGTTTTCCTCGGTGACGGATTTCGAGCGTGAGTTTTCCTCCCTGTGCTTTGCCTTGGCCACCGGTGTGGGCAAAACACGCCTGATGGGTGCTTTTATCAGCTACCTGTACCAGGCCCACGGCATCGGCAATTTTTTTGTATTGGCACCTAACTTGACTATTTATAATAAATTGATCGCCGACTTTACCCCCAACACACCCAAGTATGTATTCAAGGGCATTGCCGAATTTGCCGTCCACCCCCCGACTATCATCACCGGGGACACCTATGAAAGCGGCATTGGCGTTCGGGAGGAACAGCGCAGACAACGCGCCATGTTTCCCGGATTGGATGGTGTCCATATCAATATTTTCAACATCTCAAAAATCAACTCCGAAGTGCGCGGAGGCAAGTCGCCCCGTATCAAACGCCTGTCCGAATACATCGGTGAGAGCTACTTCGACTACTTGGCGGGGCTTCCCGACCTGGTATTGCTCATGGACGAATCCCACCGCTACCGGGCCAGTGCCGGGATACGGGCGATAAACGAACTCAAACCCATTTTGGGATTAGAGCTGACCGCCACCCCCTTTGTGGAGACCAACCGTGGGGCGATACCCTTTAAAAATGTGATTTATGACTATCCTTTGGGCAGGGCCATGGCCGATGGTTTTGTAAAAGAGCCGGCGGTGGTGACACGCAAGGATTTTAATCCGGCCGGCATGTCGCCCGAGGAGATAGAGCGCTTGAAGCTGGAAGACGGCCTGCGACTCCACGAAAGCGTTAAAGTGGAACTGGAGACCTACGCACGGGAAAGCAGCAACCCCATTGTCAAGCCTTTCCTGCTGGTCATTGCCCGCGACACCACCCACGCCGCCCAACTATTGCAATTGATTCAGTCCGATACTTTTTTCGAAGGCCGGTATAATGGCAAGGTCATCCAAGTGGATTCCAGCCGGACCGGCAAGGACGAAGAGGAGATGATCGCGCGTCTGCTCAAGGTGGAACAGACGGATGAGCCCACCGAGGTCGTTATCCATGTCAACATGCTCAAGGAGGGCTGGGATGTCACCAACCTTTATACCATCGTACCGCTGCGAGCGGCCAATGCGCGCATCCTCATCGAGCAGTCCATCGGTCGCGGTCTGCGCCTTCCTTACGGAAAACGGACAGGGGTAATGGCTGTGGATCGGCTGAACATAGTGGCTCATGATAAATTCCAGGAAATCATCGACGAGGCCAACCGGCCCGATTCAGCCATCCGCTTGCAGGCTGTGGTTCTGGATGACGCAGATCTCAGCCGGAAAACAGCCACATGGGTGTCGCGGCCAAAACTTTCGGAAAAACTGGGACTGAAATCGGATCACGTGACCGACAGTACTCGATTGGCCGGTCAAAATGAACCATCTGTTTTTACCAAACCTGAAGAGCGGAAAGTGGCCCAACTGGCCTGGGAGGAGATTCGCAAGCTGGAGAATCAGCCTCAAAAGCTGCCGAGTGTGACCTATTTACATAAACCGGAGATTCAGGCCGCCATTACCAAAGCGGTGGAGGCGCGGCAGCCTGTGCCCGAACAGATGCTGCTGGATGGTATTACTGAAAACCCAGATATCGCTGCTGTAGTTGCAAAAACAATTGAGGTGGTGACACAGCAAACCATCGACATCCCGCGTATTCTGGTTGTACCCAAAGGGGATGTAAAAACAGGGTTCAAACCATTTTCATTGGATTTAGTAACACTGAAGTATCCTGCTGTTTCCGATGAGCTTTGGGTTCAACACATGCGCACCGGCCAATTGGAAGTGTTGTTCTTGGAACATGGTGGATTCGAGGAGACGCGTCTGGAAAATTTCGTTGTCAGCGGTCTAATGGGTTTCGATGATATTTCCTATGACGACCATGCCGACCTGCTCTATGATCTCGCAGCTCAAACGGTGCGGCATTTTCAAACCTATTTGTCCGAAGATGAAACGGGCAAGGTGCTGCGCTGTCACCAAAAAGATATCGCACGGTTTATTCACTCACAGATGCAGGCGCATTATTGGGAAGAAGCAATCGACTATGAGGTGAAGGTCAGCAAAGGGTTCACGGAACTAAAAGAGAGTGCTTATTCATATCCGGTCGCGGAACCCCCGCTTGATTATCGTTCATCACCGGATGACAAGAGCAACATGTCCAAATATCTGTTCGGTGGATTCGAGCGTTGCCTCTACCCCGTTCAGAAATTTGATGCGGAGGGCGAGCGCAGGCTTGCCATGATCCTTGAGCGGGAGGCCATAAAATGGTTCAGGCCTGCGAAGGGGCAGTTCCAGATCTTTTACCGCAAAGGTTCTGATTATTTGGAATACCAACCGGATTTCATAGCCGAGACCGTCGATACGGTATTCATGCTCGAACCTAAGGCCAGCAACCAGATGGCAGATCCCATTGTACTTGCCAAGAAAGAAGCCGCAGTTAAATGGTGCGCTAATGCTTCAAATCACGCCCAAAGCTATAGTGGTAAACTGTGGCGTTATGTATTGATTCCTCACAATGAGATTGCATCGAATATGACACTGGATGCTTTGGTTGCAAGGTTTGGTTGAAAGGTCGCTGGTTACCAAGCATAGGGGACAAAAACCTTGAAATTTGAAATTCAAGGTATAATTCAAATATCAAGGTTTGACTTCTCAAAAATTGAGGGCAGTATACCAGAATTTTGGATTTCCAATTAAGCTTTAAAGGAAAAACGATGACTATTCCAGATTATCAAAGCATTATGTTGCCGGTTTTGCACTTCATAGCAGACAGCAAAGAGCACACTCTCAGGGAAATCATTAACAGCCTTGCCGATATTTTCCAGTTGACTGATGAAGAACGCAAAGAATTATTGCCAAGCGGCAAGCAGGCTGTTTTTGACAACCGGGTCGGCTGGGCAACGACCTACCTGAAAAAGGCCGGGGTTGTCGAAACACCCAAGCGTGCTCTTTACCGAATTACCGATCGTGGTCGGGAATTGATCGAAAGCAAAACGGAGCGGGTAGACATCAAAGTCCTTGAACAATTTCGGGAATTCAAGGAATTTAGAGCACGGAAAGAAAAACCACCGGTAGGCGGCACGCCACCTAAAACACCAGTTGATGTTAATCCGGAAGAGTTGTTCGAGGCCGCGTACAAGGACCTACAGGAGACACTTACAGCTGAACTCCTCGATACCATTAAAAACTGCTCACCCGAGTTTTTCGAACGGTTGGTTATCGATGTACTGATAAAAATGGGCTACGGCGGGTCTCGTAGGGAAGCGGGGGCCGCACTCGGCGGGTCTGGTGATGAGGGCATCGACGGCACTATAAAAGAGGACAAACTCGGGCTGGATATTATATATATTCAAGCCAAGCGTTGGGATAGCACAACTGTCGGGAGACCGGAGATTCAAAAATTTGCAGGGGCATTACTCGGCCAGGCTGCTAAAAAAGGTATTTTTATTACAACATCAAGATTCTCCCGTGGAGCTGATGAATACGTAAAAGGGCTAGATGCTAAAATTATTCTCATTGACGGTGAACGATTGGCTGAATTAATGGTCGAGTATAATGTGGGTGTTGATCCTGTAGCCGTCTACGAAATTAAAAAGATCGATACAGATTATTTTATTGAAGAATGAAACACATCAACCCACCATTTGAATGATACAGTGGGGTAGAGGGCAAAAAATTATCCTTTTAAATTGCATCTAATTGAAAAATGGGAACGGTGTTGAATTTGCGCGAGAAATTTCAGGTCGGACCGAGATAATCCGTTAATATCTCAACAAAAAGAATAAAAAACGGGCCTGTTTTAAGGCTTAACGCAATGTTTTCAGGGGCGAAAACGGGCCTCTACGCCGGATTCGGAACGGGGCGCCACAAGGAATTGAATGACAGGGTTTACGCCATGAGGAAAATTTGAAGATGGCTTTGGAGCGAATTCGGCAAATGCTTGCTTTGTGTTCAACGGAGGAGCCATTATTTCCTCCCACAGATCTCTACAATGAAGGATGGATGCTGCGTCTTATCCTTGATTGGTTTT
>CAYQNS010000165.1:0-8419 GCA_964418755.1 uncultured Desulfobacteraceae bacterium | reverse complement strand
CATCGCTGGTAAGCTAAACTTTGACTTACCCACATGAAACAGCGAGGAGCCAAAAGCTTTAACCACGCCATAGCAGCTACTGCTGCTGAAACATTGAGACAAAACGGTCATGATGTTAATTTTCATGATCTGCATGAAGAAAACTTTGATCCAATATTACCCTATAATGAATTCCCAAATGGTGTTCATCTACCTTTTGAAATTGAGAAGCATTGTGAAGAGATCTCAGATGCGGATGGAATTATCATCATACACCCAAATTGGTGGGGACAACCACCTGCCATTCTAAAAGGATGGGTCGATAGAGTAATCAGGCCAGGTGTTGCTTATGAATTCCTTGAAGGCGATAACGGGGAAGGTATTCCAAACGGTCTATTGAAAGCAAAATCAGCACTTGTATTCAATACTTCAAATACAGAAGCTGAAAGAGAGAAGAATATATTTGGTGATCCTCTTGAAACTATATGGAAAAATTGTATTTTTGATTTATGCGGTGTGAATAACTTCTATCGAAAAATGTTCAACATAATTGTTGTTAGCTCTGATGAACAAAGAAGAGAGTGGTTAAAAGAAGTAAAGGAAACGGTTATCGCGTATTTTCCAAAAACGAGTAAAGGAAACACATAACAAGGCTAATTCTCGCGGAGACGACGCAAAAAGCCGCGCGGCTGATTTGCAGCGCTGGACCGGACACCGCAAACCGATCAACCTGACTACGTCTGCTTGATCGGCGCACGGTCCCGGTCAACACCGCGATTAAAACTCAGGATATGAAATATGATGCCCTCAACTATTGAAACAATAGGCTCTAAAATATACACTGCAATTGCCCGCAGTTTTCCTGTAGTGTCAGCCAGTGACGAATTTTATTATTATCCTCAGGTAATGTCTTCTGATCCCGACTGGGGTTTATGGGACCGTTTTTCGCCTGATTTCATTGATCATTTTGTAAGAGAACTCTCTTTATGGGAGAATGAAATCGATCAATTGATTTCTGAACCGTTTCCATCAGATGCCGGCAAACATTCAGAGGCCGATCATTCAGAAATCCGGGTCTTGAAAAAGGTAACCCAAACACTTCTGGAGCATTTGGACCGTACCCGGGTTTGGGAAACACAGCCATCATTTTACCTGACCATCACCTGTCTTGGCCTGGCTGAAGCTATGGAATCCGGATTACCCGAGGCGCATCAACGGGCCAGAACACTCCCCGCATTTTTAGATCAATCAGGGAGGAACTTGAAAAGTGTCCCCATCATTTTTCGGGATATCGGCCTGGAAATGATCCGGGACACAAGGGCTTATCTGATCATGCTGCTGCCGGTTTTGCCAGAGCTTTCATCTGCCGTAAAAGCTCTGGATCGGTTTGAACAAAATCTTAAGATCTTGGCTGTGCGGTCGGAATTTGTTTTGCCTAAAGAACAATTGGACCGCATTATCCAAACCCACATCAATTGCGGTATGGATATCCAAGAGGCTAATAACGCATTGGATTTTGAAATCGAATCCATAACACGGGTTCTGGAGGCCGAGGCAAAGCATAGGGGGCATGCCACCTGGCAGGCATGGTATACTGCTTCCATTGGTTTGCCGACAATGGGCAACGATGGCTTGGTCGGACTGTATCGTGATGAAGTTACAAGGCTGGGCTTACACTACAAAGATTTCGGACTGGTGACCGACAGATTCTACAGAACCAATCCGGTCAAGGTGATGCCGGTACCTGGGTATCTATCTGCTATCCGGGCAGCATCCAGTTACAGCATTTCACCGGGTCACCCCCCTTCCGGCGGTACTTTCTATGTTATCAATGCCCATGATCCTGAAGAAGCTAAAAAGGATTATAACAGGGAATATAGAATATTGTCGGCCCACGAAACCTGGCCAGGGCACCACCTGCTGGATATCTGCAGATGGAGTCTGAAATCACCCATTCTCAGGGCAGTGGAACAACCTGTCTTTTACGAGGGGTGGGCCTGTTTTGCAGAAGAAATGCTTTGTTTAAGCGGCTATGTCAGCGACCCGCAGGAGCGCCTTATAGTGGCAAAAAGACGGTTGTGGCGGGCCATTAGAGGAAAAGTTGATTTGGGACTGCAGACCGGTACCATGACAATGGCAGAGGCTGTCAGCCATCTTACCCGGACCGGCATGACTCATGAACAGGGCTGGTCATCTGCCCGGAAATACTTATTGAATCCAGGATATCAGTTATGCTACACATTAGGACTTAAACACTTCCTGTCCCTATTTGACCGATACGGAAAAAATAATTTAGTCAAGTTCGCGCGGATCGTTCTAAATCAGGGGGAAATCTGTTTTAATGATCTGGAACGAGTATTACAAAAAAAATAAGCCAGAAACACTGGAAAACATATCAATAAGGAAACAAACTTTGAATCAATCGGATCATTTTTTAGGGTATCATTCTGAATGGAATCTGGGCAGTCCTGGTGGATGGGATTATCAACGCATTACTCAGGAAATCGGTAAGGCTGTATGGGAAAAGTTATTTGATTCCGTTACACCAGAAATTGATCTTGATTTTAGTCACCCGTTGTTATTCCCGGTAAACGGCTTTGTGAACCTGCTGGTTGAGGCCCACCGTGTCAGACAGGACTCGACTGCCGGGTTGATTGCTGTTGTCGCCGAAGAAGAAACCCTTGAAGATGTTGTAGAAAATCAGAACCTGGCTCTGCATTTGGATCGGATCGAAGGCATCTCTGGGGTTTTAACGGCCCCCCACTCTTTAGAGCTCAACAACGGCCGTGTCTGCTTTAAGGGTCAGGCTGTTTCTATTATTTTTATGGATTTTAATACAGATGTACTCTTGTCCCTGCACAAAAAACACGATCTTTCTCCTTTGCTGCAGGCGGTTCAGGAAGGCAGGGTTATTAATCCCAGGGGGACGGAACCGATCAATGTCAAAAGTATGTTTGAGATTGTTACTGACCCAGAAACCAATAGCTGTTTTCATAAAGAAACCATTGAACGAACGCCTTGGACCCGCCGTTTTTTTCCCAGGAAGACAACCGGCCCGGACGGTGAAGTGATATCCGACCTTGTGGAGTGGACCCGGCAAAACTGGGACAACCTGGTCCTAAAACCTGAGAGAGGATATTCAGGCCATGGTGTTTGTGTCGGAGGGATTAATAAAAGTGCTGATGATGCCATCGAACTTGCATTAACAAAGGGTTCTTACATCGTTCAAAAAAAAGTGCCGCTATACCTGTGGGCTGAAGATATTCCCGAGTTGGATATAGAGAATAAATCCATTGTCCAAACCACTTACCAGACTGATTTCAGGTGTTTATTTGGCCCGGATGGAATGTTTGGATTTCTGTGCCGGTACGGCCAGGTTCCCACAAACGTTGGGAGCGGGGGCGGGGTTCAACCCATGGCAGTGTTAAAGTCAGATATTTCTGTGGGCGAAGCCACAGACCGAATCAATGAGATGATCATGAATATGGATTACGGTCATGTTAGAGAGACCATTGAATACCAGCAAAAATTGGCCGTGGACCATCGCTTCACCTATCTTTTGGGGCCCATTAAAATGGCATTGCGCCCCAGGTTGATTACCCAGAATCAAATCAATCGTCTTGAAACGTATTGCAGGAACATCTGGTCAGACTGTCTCACCTTGGAGTCCATGTGGGAAAAAGGCGAACTCGACCACATGATTGATATCGAGCCTGAAGAGCTCGAGATTGCACGATCTCAACCCTGGAATGGGTCTCCTGCCATTTTTGCATCTGACGGAATTTTCAGTTTTGGAGCACATAAAGAACCATGAATTTTCAGGTAAACACTGAATGGTGGAAAGAGATATTCGATGATATCTACCTGCTGACAGACGGCCGGTCCGTTTGTGATACGGCCTTGACTACCGCCGAGGTCGATTTTATTGAGTCGGCCTTGAGTCTTGATAAATCAGCACCGATTCTTGATCTTTGCGGAGGGCAAGGACGTCATGCCCTTGAGCTCTCCCGACGAGGATTCTCAGATGTAAAGGTCCTGGATTATTCCGACTACCTGATCCGTTTAGGCAAAAAGAAAGCAAGAGAACAGAACCTGAACACGATCTTTGTTCAAGGGGATGCCCGTAATACAGGCCTGGATTCAAAAAGTTTTGACAGTGTCATTGTTATGGGGGGGTCATTTGGTTATTTTGTAAACAATGAGGAAAACGAAAAAATTTTAAAAGAATCTTTTCGCATTCTCAAACCAGAAGGAACGTTGCTTTTAGATCTGCCGGACAAAACATATGTTCAAAAAAATTTTCAACCTGTCTCCAGTCACCGACCAGGAAAGACGATTCAAGTCACCAGAAATCGAGATCTTCAACAAGATATCATATACTGCAAAGAGACAGTGACCTGCTCAGAGAAGGGCCATCTGCGGGATAATACCTATTGTATTCGCCTTTACAGTCCTGAAAAAATATGCCGGATGCTCAAAAAAATCGGTTTTTCCAATGTATCTTTTCAGGAGGATTTCATGGCCCGCCAGGAAAAAGGAGATTACGGCACCATGACCAACAGGATGGTGGTGAAATGCTGTAAAGAAGGCTGATTTCAAGTAGATAAAGGGGTCAAGTCTGCTCATGACTCTTGTGTGATATTTGATAGAGTCAAGAGCAGACTTGATATCCATAACTGTCCTTACCATTGATCTTGAAACCGGTCGGGCTAAATATGTGAGTCTTCCTGCTTTATCAGTGGCTTTTGATTTGCGTGAAAAGGTCACCGGCAACTCCTCCGGCTGCCGTGATGGTGACCCATATGATGATGTAATCAAAATTCCCAATATCAATTTTCCTTTGGGACCGGTCAATTCCATATCAGGAAAAGAATTAGCATCTCAAGCACACTCCGAATTTGCCGAAATGGAGCAGATTGCTAAAGAGATGGAAGCACTTGCCAAAAAGGCTCAGGGCATGAATTATCAAGACATTGAAAAGTTTGTGGAAGCATTTGAAAAACGCCATGACACTGACAAACTTGCTCAAAACATGGAAGATAAACTGATCAGCCCTGACTTAAAGGCCAAATCAGGTGATGGTAAAAATAGCATTCAGGGCGGTGGGACGAAAACAGAAAATGAAAAAATAGAAAATGGAACCAAGAGCACCTATCACGAGTTCAGGTGGGAGATTGTTCGGCAGGAACACATCCAGGGGAACTAAGAGAGATCTGATATAAAATAAAGGAGGTTGATTATGGGTTATAAAATAAAATTTTTTACTATTATATTTTGTTTTACTTTTTTTTCATTTTGCAACACCATTTATGCAGATACGGTAACAGATGCAATCAAGGCAGTTGCAAAAAATGATTACGCAACGATTAAAAAAATGTTGGATGATGGTCTGGATCCGAATTTAAAAGGCAAAGGGAGTGTCCAGGCAGGTCTTTTGAACACAGCATGCAACAGGGGACGTGTCAAGATTGTTCAATTGCTTTTATCCAGAGGTGCAGATGTCAATCTGGCGGGCAATCAGGGTAGAACTCCCATGATGAGGGCAGCAGGACATGCTAAAACTCTTGAAATATTAAAAATTCTGATAAAAAAAGATGCTGATATTCAGGAAGTTGATGATAATGGTGTTTCTGTGTTTGATAATGCTGTTCTTGGTGTGGTTTCCAGGCAAACCTCAATGGAAAGTCTCAAGTTCCTTGTTGACCAGGGTTTGGATGTTAATAGATCAACACAAAAAGGAAAAACTGCAGGATATACTGCGTTGATGGTGGCAGCACGGTCAAACCATATTGAACTTGCTATATATTTAATCTCCAAAGGTGCCGATGTAAATGCAAAAGCAGAACAAGGGGATTCCCCCTTATCCATTACCATGGAGGAACAATATGAGGAAATGACTGCGCTGTTGAAAAAACATGGTGCAACCGCAGGAATTAATGAGAAACCTGAGCCGGAAAAATCTAAGATGGCTTCTACAGATATCACAAAGGTCATGATTATTCTTGATGCATCAGGAAGCATGTGGGGTCAGGTTGACGGAAAACCAAAAATTCAAATTGCAAGGGAGGTGCTAAAAGACCTTGTACCTGAATTTGGTGCTGATATACATCTTGGTTTGTCAGCGTATGGGCACAGGAGAAAGGGAGATTGTGAAGATATTGAAATTTTAATTCCAATAGGTCCAAAAAATGCCAATGCCATAATAAAAAAAGTTAATGCTATTAATCCAAAAGGAAAAACACCTCTTAGTGAGGCAACACGCAGGGCAGCCGAAGCGCTTAAGTATACAGAAGAGAGGGCAATTGTTTTATTGATAAGTGATGGGATTGAAACTTGTGGTGTTGATCCATGTGAAGTAGGTGCGGAACTTGCCATGAATGGGATAGATTTTATAACCCACGTGATTAGCTTTGATGTAAAAAAAGAAGATCAGATCGGGCTTAGATGCCTGGCTGAAAATACCGGTGGTTTATTTCTTAATGCTGCAAACGCCAGGGAATTGCGGGGTGCTTTGTCAAAGACAGTTGAAAAAGTAAAAGAAGCACCTGCGCCAATTTTGGAAGAACCGGGAGAGGCTAGTTTAGAGGCGCCAGACAAAGCACCTGCAGGTTCCAGAGTAAAGGTTAAATGGGAAGCATCGAATAGCCGAAATGATTTTATTACCATTGTTACAAAAGATGCACCAAAAGGGACATATCAAAATTATCGCTATACATCGACAGGGAATCCAGTTTCTATTAGAGTTCCGGATGAGGTGGGATTATATGAAATCCGTTATGTCTTTGGAAGGACTAAGGCAACTCTTGCAAAAATTGATCTAAAAGTAACACCGGTTACAGCAACTATTGATACAGCACCGAGTGTACCTGCTGGCAGCCATTTTAAATTTGTGTGGACAGGTCCTGATAATGAGGGGGATTATATTGCCATTGTTCCGGAATCAGCAGATGATAAACAATATTTAAATAATGCTTATACATCTAAGGGCAGTCCAGCAGAAATTCAGGCTCCGGCCACAACTGGTAAATATCAACTTCGATATATAATGGGCACGTCAAGAAAAGTGCTGGCCCGAAAAGACATTTTAGTTTCAGAGGTTTCTGGCAAGGTTGAAGCAAAAGAAGCTGTTCTTGCGGGATCTGATATTCAAGTAACCTGGATTGGGCCCAATAATAGTGGCGATTATATTACTATTGTACCTAAAGGTACGGATGAGAAAACCTATTTTAATTATACGTATACATCTTATGGCAGTCCTTTAAAATTGAAAGCACCGGATACATCTGGAGATTATGAGATCCGGTATATTTTAAATCAGTCTAAGAGAGTCCTGGCAAGAATAGCAATAAAATTGACTAAAGCCAGCGCGCAAGTAAATGCACCAGCTATAGTAAAGGCGGGAGCAAAGTTTCAGGTAAACTGGCAGGGACCAAACTATGGAAGTGATTATATCACCATTGTGCCGGCAGGCGCAAAAGACAGTGAATATCTAAGCTATGCTTATACATCCCAAGGCAACCCAGCTACATTAAAAGCGCCTGGAAAGCCGGGTAAGTATGAAATACGGTATATTTTAAATCAATCCAGAACAGCATTGGCAAGGACTTCCATTATTATAAATTAGGAGACGTGGGAGCAATAATTACTGGGTATGCCTCCATTCATGCGGCCGAAAATGTGGAAAATGGAAAATTTGGAAAATGGGGTTGAACCACACCAACCGTCTGTTATAATTAAAAAAACATCTTAGAGACATCCTCAAAACAGATCAATATGTCATTTTTTGAGGCCAAAAAGAGCAATATAGAAAATTCAATGTAAAAAAAATGGCAAGAGCAAATAGACATTATATCCCCAGGCACATTTGGCATTTAACCCATCGATGCCATAAGTGGAAATGTGGTCAAGTCTCTATTTGACTCTTGAAGGATAAAACTCAAAAACTCCCAAACGGGCAATTAAAACTGCTGAGAAACGCATGAAGGATTATTTTAAAAGGAAACAATTATGAGTGATCTCCAAAAGTATATCAAAAAAAGAAAAAAAAAGGACCCAGCATTTGCAGAAAATTTTGATTCTGGATATGAGCATTTTACAATCGGCGTATTGCTGAAGCAAGCAAGAGAGGAGTCAGGCCTCACACAAGAAGAATTAGCCTCTCGTCGCTACGCGCCGGAACAAGGAACTGGACCCGACACCGTGAGCACTACAATCAAGCTGCGCTTGCTTGCGCTGCCCACGGCGCAGGTCAGCACCGCGATTCGATGGCACTAAACATTGAGATTTTAAATATTCAGGACATTTGTTGGGAACTTTAATGACAATGGAACACAACAATCTTCAAAGTGATTTTTCCTTTAGAACATTACCTGTAATAGAGAAGCGGGTGTCAATGGTCATCTAAAAGTGAGCCATTTACGGTCAAAAAAAATGAGCCACA
>CAYQNS010000164.1:0-8497 GCA_964418755.1 uncultured Desulfobacteraceae bacterium | reverse complement strand
GCGCCTAAACCATTTAGGTGTCAATTATCATTTTGTTACGTTTTAATAGCAGGTACATTTAACGATTGAAATCACTTGCCCCAAAAGAACAGGGGCAAGCAAGAGGCACCGTATTTGTAATAATGATAGGATTTTTGCATCCTTACCAGGATATTACAATATTTTTCCCCCCCTCTTTTGCCTGATAAAGAGCTTTGTCCACTCGTTTAACAACTAAATCGGAAGTGTCATCAACTTGAAGTTCCGTATGGCCGATACTTACAGTAACATGACCAATTTTGGGGAAGTCATGCTCAGAAATTTTTTCCCTTAATCGTTCTGCTAATTGCATGGCGGCGCCTTTGTCTGTTTGAGGCAGCAAAATGGTAAACTCTTCGCCACCCCAACGTGCCATAATATCCTCCTGACGAATGAATTTCTGTACAACACGAACCAAGGCTTCTAAGACTTGGTCTCCAGCATCATGGCCATGTGAATCATTTATAATTTTAAAATTATCGATATCAAGCAAGAGGATTGAAAGCGGTTCCTTATAGCGCTTTGCTCTGCCAATATTCGTATACAGATAATCATTAAAAGCCCTACGATTAAAAGCTCCGGTTAACTCATCAGTGGTTGCAAGAAGCTGTAACTTTTTTTCCGCTTTTTGGCGCTTCTCTATCTCCTGGATCAATTCATCCCTATACGTCATCGTGTTTTGAAGATTTTCTGCCATTCTGTTCAGCGATTTGGACAGGGAGCCAATCTCGTCATTGGAAAAGATATCAGCCCTTGTATCAAGATGTCCTTCACCAATACCTTGGGCAGTCTGGGAAAGTTTGACTATGGGCTTGGCTACCCATTTTCCAAAGAGCATTGCGACAGCAGCGGTCAATACGGTGAGGATAATTCCAGCAATAATAATCAATAAATTTGTTTTATGGGAAGCTTTAACGACCTCTTCTTCAGGGAGAGAGATAACAATATGCCACGCTTCGCCCTTATTGCCCTTGATGTGATCAATCGATTCTTGTTTGCCTCCAAAACCATATTTTTCTGATCCCATTGTTATTCGGATAGGTAAAAAGGCCACAAGTTGCTTTCCGTTAGTGCCAGTAATGGTGGTAGTGCCTTTCTCTTTTTGTCGTAATGTCCCAACGAGGTCCTCGTTTACCGTGGTTGTTAGAGGGGTGACGTCCTGTTCGGCCACTATGAGTCCTTCCGTGCGTACAATTTTCAGGTTGCCAGGATGGCGTTGGTTATACTCCTGGACGACATCGGTCAACGGCCCCATGATATTAACGTTGCATTTCAATATTCCAATTATATCGTTGCCATCCCTAATTGGAACAACCACCCCAAGCACGTATCCCTCTACGCTTGTATCAAAACCACGATCATCTAGAAAAATTCTTCCTTGGCCATTATCATAGGCCGCCAGCCACCAATATTTGTGGGCGTGAGCAAGTGTGGTCAGTTTGCCAGTGGTAGCAATCATGACCCCATAACGGTTGGTGAGAAATATTTCACCATAGGTGCCGGGCATGATCATTTGCTGATAGCTAAGATATTCGGCAACGGAGTTGGTTATGTGGGCTTGGATAAAGGGATCGTTAATGTCTGCACTTTTCTTCCATTGCTCGTTTAGGCTCTCGATCTCTTCTTTTCGTTTTTTTTCGGTCAATAAGGCAAATTCAGAATTACTTTTCAGCAAGGTATCCTTGATAAGCGGAGCAGTGGAAAGCGTAAGGGCTAACGATGCTTTTTCTTTAAGGTTGGATTCCACATGCAGAGCAATCTCTTCAGAGATATTCTTGATGTTTTCCATCTCCTTATCTCTGACAACTCTGTAATTCTGCATATCATAACCCAGTGACAGCAGGGTGACGATAACAGTTCCAAACAAAGCAATTATAACGGTGACTTTATATTGTATCTTCAAATTTATTTCCGCTTTTACAGTAATAATGTCATTTCAATGATTTATCTTTCCACAAATAAATCCTTTGGACCAGGATTCTTTCTCCTTTAAGGTATCGGCAAAATTAAATATAATCTTACGCGAATTATTTGAAATGTTGAGTATTTTGAGAAAAGATACTTGGAGAATGGGGATATCTTGTCAGAAAACCAAATATCAGTCGATTAAAGGTATATTGAGAGTGTCCCAAAAAAAGCAGTCCACCGGGTTATTCGGAGACCAGTGTTTCGGGGAATCCCGGCGCACGCAACGGCTGCCCACAGGCATCTTCCAGCATTTTAACCACTTTGGGCGACCAGGCATCACCACCGAACAGGTTGCGGGCCCTTTCAAAAATCTGGTGCGTCATACCGCCCAGTTCCAGGGGAACATTGAGTTTTTCCGCTATTTTACCTGCAAGCCGCAGATCTTTACAGGCCAGGTCCATTGTGAAATTGACGTTATAGCTACCGTTGAGAATAAGCTGCGATTCGGTTTCATGGACAAAGCTGTTGCCGGAGCTCGCTCGAATCGCCTTGTATGCGGCCCCCAGGTCGACCCCTTGCCTGGCAGCCAGCATCATGCCTTCCCCGGCGGCAACCAGATGGATAAACGCCAGCATATTGGTGACCACCTTGACCACGGAGGCATTGCCGACAGCACCCAGATGGATCACCTCTTTGCCCATCACTTTGAGGATGGGTTTATAGCGTTTATACACATTGATGTCGCCGCCGACCAGCACTGTGATTTCACCGGTATGGGCCAGGTGCACGCCGCCGGTCACCGGGCATTCCAACACGTCAAAGCCTTTCTCCCGGGCAATTCCTGCCAGGCGCTGGATATCTTCAAAATCGGTGGTGCTCATTTCGATCCAGCAGCTTCCTTTCATCATGTTGTCAAAAACGCCGTCCGCATGCTCCACCACGGCCCGGGAAACCCCGGGTGAAGGCAATGCTGTTATGACTACGTCCGCCGCACGGCATACGCCGGCGATGTCATCAGACCAGCTCCCGCCGGCTTCGATTATACCCGCACCGGCTTCAGGGTGAAGGTCGTTTACGGTCACCTCATGACCTGCCTTGACCAAATTCATGGCCAGGGGATACCCCAGATTTCCCAATCCGATAAATCCGATTTTCATATTTGCTCCTTTGTCTTACTTATATTTTGCCCTTTGAAAAAATAATATTCACAATATCAAGATAAACTTTGAAATACCCGGTATTTTGAATAGAGTGCCTGCCTTTTCATTTAACTCAAGCATTTCAGAAATATTCATGTGCCTCCATTATCATCGGAATCACAGCATCCTGCAGGCCCTGTTCAGGCAGGAAGGAAAACACCGTGGATCAATTTACATTTCGTCGAATAATTAACCAGTAATATACACATTTTGGTAAAATAATATATAAAATGATATGCATTTCGTCGAATAATTAACGCAAATGACGTTTAATAACTAAGGCGTTTTGGGATCCGACCACGATAACCTACTGTTAATATACATAAGCGTTCAGCATGGTTTGTAATTAAATTCAGCGACTTACGCTACAAAAACCTGTTTCCTGCAGTACGAAACATAAGGTCTCATAAACATTATTTGTAAGTTGACAGAAATATCATATTAAATTATGGCTATATTTTCAATATGGAAGTATACGTTCCAAACCGAATTCTACCTGAGTTCAGGTTCTATAATCAGGAGAAACATATGCCTTACGGATATACTGGAAAGATCCTTCACGTCGACCTTTCTTCCCAAAAAATTGAAATTGAAACGCCTCCCGAAGCCTTTTACCGAAAGTATCTGGGGGGAAGCGCTCTGAATCTTTACTACCTGCTCAATGAGATACCACCCGGCATCGACCCTCTGGGACCGGAGAATGTTCTGGCGCTCAGCGTCGGCGTTGTTACCGGCACCTCCATTTCAGGCCAGAGCCGGCTGACGGCGAGTGCCAAATCGCCCCTGACCGGATGCGTGGACGATTCCCAATGCGGGGGCTTCTTTCCTGCGGAACTCAAATTTGCGGGTTTTGACGCCGTCATCATCACAGGCAGAGCCCCCACGCCTGTCTTTTTATGGATCTGTGATGGAGCGGCGGAACTGCGTGATGCATCAGACCTGTGGGGCAAATCAACCGGAGATGCCGAGGAGATCATCCGGGAATCTCTGGACGACAAGAAAATCAAGGTTCTGCAAATAGGCCCGGCCGGGGAAAAGCTGGTGCGATTTGCCGCTCTTATCAACCATTGCAACCGGGCAAACGGCCGCACCGGTATGGGCGCCGTGATGGGAAGCAAAAATTTGAGAGCCATCGCGGTCCGGGGTACCTCAAGGCCTGCCCTGGCGGACAGGGAAGCGTTCAAACACCTGGTGCATTGGGGCGCCAAAGCATTTCCCGATTCCATGATCGCATCAATGGGCACCTACGGCACCACCGGTGCTGTTTCAGGCCAGCAGGCCGTCGGCGGCCTGCCCAGTTACAATTTTACAAAAGGTGTCTTTGAAAACCATGAAAAAATAGACGGGGTGACGATGTACGACACGATCCGTAAGGGCCGTGAGAATAAAAAGCAGCAGCGATACGGCCGTGATACCTGTTTTGGCTGCATCGTACATTGCAAACCCGTGGTCGAAATTAAATCCGGCCCCTATCGGGTAGATCCGAAGTACGGCGGCCCGGAATACGAGACGCTGGCCGCTTTTGGCTCCTACTGCGGCATAGATGATCTGGCTGCCATTGCCAAGGCCAATGAGTTGTGCAACCGATACGGCATGGACACCATATCCTGCGGGGCCACCATTGCGTGGGCCATGGAGGCCTTTGAGGCGGGCGTTCTGGGGCTGGATGACACCGATGGATTGAAATTGAATTTCGGCAATGCCGGGACCATGGTGAAGATGACGGAAATGATCGGTAAACGGGAAGGGTTCGGCAATGTGCTGGCCGAAGGTTCGGCCCGTGCCTCGGCACAACTCGGGTGTGGGTCTGAATATTTAACTACCAGTAAAGGCCAGGAAGCACCGGCCCACATGCCCCAACTGAAAAAAAGTCTGGGCCTGATATACGCCGTCAATCCTTTTGGCGCCGACCACATGAGCAGTGAACATGATGCCGCCTATGAAGGGGCCTATCAATATTACAAAAAACGGCTCGAGCTGCTGGGCTTGAAGAAACCGCAGCCCTCCCAAAGCCTGAACCGTGAGAAAGTTAATTTTGCGCGCAAAACCCAGCACATGTACAGTCTGGCCGACAGCCTCAATCTGTGCCATTTTGTCTGGGGCGCGTCGTGGCACCTTTATGGGCCTGAAGAGATTGTGATACTGGTCCGTGCGGTCACGGGATGGAAGGTAACGATAGCGGAACTTTTGGCTGTGGGCGAGCGCCGGTTGAATATGATGCGTGTCTTCAATGGTCGTGAAGGTGTCGGCCGCAAGCAGGACACGCTGCCTGAAAAATTTTTTAAACAGGCCCTCAAGAACGGCCCCACGGACGGCTGGAAACTGGACCAGGCCGAATTCGAAACCGCCAAAGCGGAATATTACCGGCAGTCGGGATGGGACGTCACCTCCGGCCTGCCGACGCCTCAAACACTGGATCGCCTGGGACTGGAGTGGACGACAACCTGCCAATAAATCGGTGAAACTTTCAGGATTTAAAATAGGCTGCCAAACCCGAATTACTTTTCACTTTATTAGCCGTAAACGGTTACTAAATTTCCAAACAGGGAGGTATTGATGAAGAATTTTTCTTTTTCAGGCATAAAGCCCATTCTTTTCGGGGTTGGCCGGGTTGAGAATCTGGCGGATGAAATTGCCGCCTTGAACAATGAGACATCTGAAATCGTTATAATCAGCGACGCCGGTGTCGTCCAGGCCGGAATCGTTGAGCGCATCCAATCGATCCTGGAGAGATCCGGCTTCAATGTGACCGTCTTCAGCGAGTTTACGGGAGAGCCTCACTCGGAAACCATCGATGCGGCCGCCGCAATTTTACGGCGTATGAAACAGCCCTGTGTCATCGGACTGGGTGGGGGGTCGGCCCTGGATGTGGCCAAATTGTCAGCCATTATCGCTGAAGCAAAAGAACCTGTGGAGTCTTACGCCCTGTGTGCCGAACCGCTTCCGAAACCCCGTCTGAAAAGAATCATGATTCCGACGACGGCCGGGACCGGAGCCGAGATGACGCAAACCGCAGTTTTTGCCACCTGCAATGGACGCAAGGTCTGGGCATGGGGACCGGAGCTTGTCCCGGACCTGGTAATTCTCGACCCCTCGCTGACGGTCAGTATCCCGGGCACGATAACCGCCATTACCGGGCTGGATGCCCTTGTCCACGCCATGGAGGCCTTTACCTGCCAACAGCATAACCCCATCTCGGATGCCCTGGCCCTGCAGGCCGTCAAACTGGTGGGGCGGCACTTGATTCAGGCGATTAAAAACCCGTCGGACATGGATGCGCGCAGTGGCATGCTCATCGCATCCACTATTGCAGGAAGCGCGTTTGCCCAGACCGGGACAGGTGGTGCCCACTCCATCGGCCATGCCCTGGCTACGCTTGCAGGAATTCCCCACGGGCAAGCGGTCACCATGGGCATGGATGTCCTCCTGGGCTGGAACACCCAGGCATCTCCCGGGCGTCATGCTGCCTTGGCCGAAGCACTGGGATATAAAAGCGGCGAGAATGCTGCCACGGCATTCCGGGCACTGGTTGACAGGGCCGGTGTAGACCTGTCCCTTGCCGGAACGGGCGTTGATCCGGAAACCCTGGCCAGGGTAATGTTGTCGGAGGAGAACATGCCCATGACCCAAAATAATGCACGTGCCATCGGGCCTGAAGATGCATTGGTATTTGCCCGGCTGCTGGTGGAACGTTAAAAATGAAAAGTGAAAACTTATGGTATCGCTTTGCTCTGCCTTGTCATACATACCCATCAAGGCTCTGGAAAGCAAAAACTCAGAGATTTTAACAAAGAATGAAAATAATGCGTGGTGAGTAATGAGTTTTGATGGAAACGAAACCGACAATCTATTTCTCACCACTCGAAGCTCATGTTTCACTATTCTTATACAAAATAAAATCGATAGAATACCTTAATTATACACTATTCACTTCTCGCTATTCACTTATAAATGTTTAAGGAGCTGCTATGATCATAAAAGACATCAAAACATATGTAGTGGGAAACCCGCCGCCCCATTTCGGGGGCCGTTACTGGGTTTTTGTCAAGCTTATCACCGACACCGGCGTGGAAGGGATCGGCGAGGTTTATGCCGTTCCGTTTCATCCACGCGTTGTGACGCAGATGGTAGAAGATGTGTTCGAGCGGTATGTCGTGAATTCGGACCCGTTTAAAATCGAAAAGCTCTGGCGCATCATTTACTCCAGCGGATACACCCAGCGCTCCGACCTCTCGATAATGGGAGTGCTCAGCGCCATCGAAACGTGCTGCTGGGACATCATCGGCAAGGAGCTGAACAAGCCGGTCTATGAACTGCTGGGAGGGCAGGTTCATGAAAAATTGAGGTCCTATACCTATATTTATCCGAAGGATGCGGACAGGACCGATGTATACCGTGATGCCGCACTGGCGGCGGAAAGGGCATCCGAGTATGTCAAAATGGGGTTTACTGCCGTAAAGTTCGACCCGGTGGGACCCTACTCCGCATTTGATCCGCGGCAGCTCTCCATGGAAGCGCTGGAACATACGGAACAATTCGTGAAGACGATTCGTGAAGCCGTGGGGGGGCGCTGTGACCTTCTTTTCGGCACCCACGGCCAGATGACCGCATCCGGTGCCATCCGTCTGGCCCGGCGGCTCGAAAAATACGACCCGCTCTGGTTTGAAGAACCGGTACCCCCGGAGAATGTCGAAGAGATGGCCCGGGTTGCCCGGGCCACCAGCATACCCATAGCGACCGGAGAACGGCTGTCCACCAAATATGAGTTCGCACAGGTGCTGAAAAGCCAGGCGGCCTCCATCCTTCAGCCCGCCCTGGGGCGGTCGGGTGGAATACTGGAAGCCAAAAAGATTGCCGCCATTGCCGAAGCGCATTATGCCCAGATCGCACCGCATCTCTATTGCGGCCCCATAGAGGGAGCTGCAAATATCCAGATAGCCACCTGCACTCCCAATTTCCTGATGCAGGAAAGCATCGAAACCTGGGGTGGTTTTCACGCCGAAATTTTAAAAAAACCTGTCCGATGGGAAAATGGCTATATCATTCCCCCGGATGGTCCCGGGTTGGGCGTGGAGCTTGATGAAGCGGTAGCGGCGCAACACCCGTACAGCGGAGAAAAACTGCACCTCGAGATGAGCCAAAGGCCGGAATGAATGTTCCGTTTCATGCAGGAGACACAAACAATAATGCAGGCTGAATTTTTGCAACCTGTGCGGTTTGCCATTAGCGTTTAGCCGTTAGCAATGCGAAGGGGTGGAGATGAGAGATTTTAGAAAACTTAAAGTCTGGGAGAAAGCCCATCATCTTACACTACAGGTCTATAGAATCACAAAGAATTTTCCTTCTGATGAACGATTTGGGCTTACGGTTCA
>CAYQNS010000163.1:0-8525 GCA_964418755.1 uncultured Desulfobacteraceae bacterium | reverse complement strand
ACCCCCACCACCTATGCCCGCATGGGGCGCTTTGGCAGCCCCTATGCGGCCTTGAACTTTACGGAAGTCGACCCGGCCCTGGCCGAATTCGATCCCCGGGCGACCCCACTGGAACAATTCATTGAGCTGGTTGATGCCGTGCATGCCCGCAACGCCGGGATATTACTGGATGTCGCCATCAACCACACCGGCTGGGCCGCCAGGCTCCACGGATCACACCCGGAATGGCTGGTCAGGGACCAAAAGGGCCGCATAGAAGTTCCGGGTGCCTGGGGGGTGAACTGGGAGGACCTGACCCGGCTGGATTATACTCACCAGGATCTGTGGCAGTACATGGCCGCCATATTTCTGACATGGTGCCGCCGCGGAGTCGACGGTTTCCGCTGCGATGCCGGCTACATGATCCCTGTGCCGGCCTGGACCTTTATTGTGGCGACGGTCCGGGAACAATACCCGGATACTGTTTTCCTGCTGGAAGGCCTGGGTGGCAAAATTTCAACTAGCCGCCGTATCCTGAACCGGGCCGGTTTCAACTGGACCTATTCGGAGCTGTTTCAAAATTACGACCGCGGCCAGATCGAAAATTATCTTCCCGAAGCATTGGATATCTCCCGAAGCGACGGTTTGATGATCCATTTTGCGGAAACCCATGACAACCTCCGCCTGGCGGCACGATCCCATACCTGGGCGAAAATGCGCACCGCGCTTTGCGCGCTTTTGTCCGTTCAGGGCGGATTTGCTTTTGCCAACGGCGTGGAATGGTATGCCACGGAAAAAATCAATGTGCATGAATTCCCCTCCCTGAACTGGGACGCCCCGGTTAACCAGATCGAGCATATCCGGCGATTGAACTACCTGTTGAAAACCCATCCGGCCTTTCATGACCGTTGTGAAATCACCATGCTTGAACATAAATCCGGCAATTGTCTGGCAGTGCTGCGCCGGCATCAACCTACCGATAAAACACTGGTAATTCTGGTCAACCTGGATGACAAACACCCGGCGGATTGCACCTGGGCACATCAGAAACCAGACTCGCAGGCCCCTTTGTGGGACCTTATCTCCGAAAAAAAAATAACCGTTGCCGCCATTGACACCCGGCGCACTTGCCACCTGGCCCCCGGACAGGTGCTCTGTCTGACTTCGGACAAAAGCGAGGTGGAGCAGATCCGAAAGGCCATGACTGCCTCGCCTGAAATTCCATTTCGAATCATTGAACAGCGGCTCCAGGCCAAGGTGTGGGAGGTCTTTTGTTTTTATACCGGCATCCGGGATACCGGAAATTTCAACCCGGTATCGGCGGCCCGGTGCCTGGTGCAGGACCCCCTGGAATTCTGCCGATCCCTGAATCCTTCCGGAGGGCAACCGGGAGTCGTGGTCTGGCAGCATCCCCGGGATTTACACCGTCAGGTCATGGTACCGCCGGATCATTTCCTGCTGATCCGCGCTGAAAACAATTTCCAGGCCAGGATCATGCAGGAACAGACATGCCTGCAGCAGGAAGAAAGCCTGGCATGCAGTGACGGCTCGTGGTTCGTACTTTGTATACCCCTTAAAGTCCCGAAAATGCATCGAGACCTTACGTTGCATCTCGCGTTATATGCAAACGGCGTCTGTAACCATAAACAGGCTCCTCTGCTGTTCCTGTCTGCGGCCCGTGACGCCCGGATACAACCTATTTTTAAACGGGGAGAATTGCTCTGCGACCGGCTGCTTTTCCTGGGCACCAACGGCCGCGGGGCCATGCTCAGGGCCAACGCTGCCTGGGCTGGGCTGAACAGCCGGTATGATGCACTGCTGGCGGCCAACCTCAGCCCCGAGTTCCCCGAAGACCGCTGGGTAATGTTCACCCGATGCCGGGCCTGGATCGTTTTTCAGGATTATTCTCAGGAGTTGGGCAATGATTGTATCGACACCTTTTATTTCAAAAATCACACCAGCGGTATCTGGCATTTTACGGTTCCCACGGGCCAGGGTGAACATATCGGAATCTGCATTCAGGCGGAGATGATACCCGATAAAAATGGCGTGCGCCTCTGTTTTTACCGGGATCGTGCCGAAGGAAAAAACGGATACCTGGCCGATGCCAAACCCGTTCAGTTGATTTTACGCCCGGATATTGAAAGCCGGAATTTCCATGCCGCCACAAAGGCCTATCTTGGTCCGGAACGGGACTGGCCGCAGGCGATTACCGCAGTGCCCGACGGATTCATTTTTACACCGCAGCCCGACCGCACATTGTCGCTGATGATCTCAAAAGGATCTTTTATACCGGAACCCGAATGGCATTACAGTATTCACCACCCCATGGAAGCCGATCGGGGGCTTGACCCTGCTTCGGACTTGTTCAGCCCCGGTTATTTCTCATGTACCGTCAACGGTGGAAATGCAGTTACCCTGACGGCCAAGATCGCCGCCGAACCTGACCAGGCACCGGCAGAGCCCCCCGGCCCGCCCGATGGCCCCAGAGATTTACCGCTGACTGAGAACCGCAATCCCGATATGATTTGCTTTCTTAAAGAGGCCCTGGGACAGTATATCGTAAAGCGTCACGCCCTGGCAACCGTGATTGCCGGGTACCCGTGGTTTCTGGACTGGGGCAGGGATACGCTGATTGTCCTGCGGGGCATGATCAGCGCGGGCTGGACAAAAAAAGCATTTATGATCCTCAAGCAGTTCGCTATCTTGGAAGAAAACGGCACCCTTCCCAACATGATCCACGGACAAAATGCCGACAACCGGGATACGTCGGACGCCCCGCTCTGGTTTTTCACCGATTGCGCCGACCTGGCGGAAAAACAGGGCAACCTTGATTTTCTGGAGACGGTGTGCGGGAACCGAACGCTACGCCGAATCCTCATCGACATGGGACAAAGCCTCATCTTAGGAACCCCTAACGGTATCCATATGGATCCCGAGTCAGGCCTCATATTCAGCCCGGCCCATTTTACCTGGATGGACACGAACCATCCACCCGGCTCCTCCCGTGAAGGGTATCCCATTGAAATCCAGGCTCTCTGGCATGCAGCCCTTAGCTTTCTATCCCGTATTGACACGGAACAACACCGGGTCCAATGGCGGGAGACAGCCGATCGGGTGCGATTTTCAATAAAAAGCCTGTTTGTTCTCGATAACGGATACCTGTCGGATTGCCTGCATGCCGAATCCGGCCAAGGTGCCGCGAGGGCAACGGCCGATGATGCCCTGCGGCCCAATCAATTGCTTGCCGTCACGCTGGGTGCTGTAAATGACAGGGGGATGGGCCGCAAAATTTTAAGTGCCTGTGAAACCCTGCTGGTTCCCGGTGCCATCCGCAGTCTGGCCGACCAGTCGGTACGCTTCCCATTGCCCATCGTTCATCAGGAACGCCCTGTCAATGATCCGCAGCATCCCTATCAGGGTCAATATTCAGGAGACGAAGACACCCGGCGCAAACCCGCCTATCACAACGGCACCGCATGGACCTGGATTTTCCCATCTTTTTGCGAGGCATGGACCCGGGTTTATGGTGCCGGAGCTGCTGAAACGGCCCGGGCCTGGCTGTCCAGCAGTACGGAGACGATAAACCGGGGCTGTATCGGACAGGTCCCGGAAATTCTGGATGGCGATTTCCCCCATACCCAGCGCGGCTGTGACGCCCAGGCCTGGGGCGTCAGTGAGTTGCTGCGGGTATGGATAAAATTAAAGTAGCCGGGAACGGTTACTAAAATGAATATTAGTTGATCTGAACCCCCAAAAAGGTGTATTCTGTTTTTAAGTCCATCTACACATACTGGCACCTGTCCATTCAACAATACTCGTCAAACAGTAAAACAGGAAAAATCGAACCGGTTGAACCTGTAAGAACTCAGGCAATACAATTTTGAACGGTGATTTTTTCGCTTGCATGATTTTTATTGAATAATAACAAAAAAGGTAGTAAAATGAGTCAGATAACAACGTTTCAAGTATTTCCCAGAATCCCGAAACCGCTCTCTTTTTTCATCCAGCTATCCCAAAATCTCTGGTGGAGCTGGCAGAAGGATGCCCTTGAACTCTTTCGCCGTATCGATCCAAACCTGTGGGAAGCATCAAACCGCAACCCACTTGTTTTCGCGACCGGCCTTTCCCAGGACCAACTGAAAAAACTGGCCCTCGATGAGAGTTTTTTGGCTCACCTGGAGCGGGTGCGTGAAAATTTTGAGCAGCAGGTTACAACACCGGTAGACCTCTCCGATACGCCTTACCGGGCCCATGGAAATATCGCTTATCTTTCCATGGAATTCGGCATCCACGAAAGTCTGCCCCTGTTTGCCGGCGGCCTTGGCGTGCTTGCCGGTGATCATCTCAAGGCCGCTTCAGGCAAGGCCCTGCCCTTGTCAGGGGTGGGGCTGCTGTACCGGCACGGATATTTTCATCAATTTCTCGACCAGAACGGGTGGCAGCAGGAAGAATATCCTAACTCGGACCTTTATTACCTGCCCATTACCCGGGCCAAAGACCCCAACGGTCAGGAGATCCGCATCACCGTCACCGGGCCCCAGGGCGACATCCATGCCATCGTCTGGCGGGTGAACATCGGCCGCATACCGCTTTATCTGCTGGACACCAATTTGCCGGAAAATCCCCGGCCGATACGGGAGATTACATCACGGCTCTATATTGCCGATAAAAATATCCGGCTTTCCCAGGAAATTTTATTGGGCATCGGCGGAATAAAAGCGCTTGCCGCCATGGGAATTATACCTTCGGTCTGTCACATGAACGAGGGGCACTGTGCTTTCTGTGTTTTAGAACGTCTGGCCCAGATTATGGAAACCAATCATCTTGATCTGCCTGCGGCCCGTGAAATTATTGCCCGCACCATGATTTTTACCACCCATACGCCGGTAGCCGCAGGCCAGGATGAGTTTCCGGTCGAATTAGTAAAACCCGCCCTGCAACCCTTTGCCAAAAGACTCGGCACAAGTATCGAAAATATCCTGAGCTGGGGACAACCCAGGGGAACGGCGCCGGAAGGGCCCCTTTCCATGTTTGTTCTCGGACTGCGCATGGCCCAGTACTGCAACGGCGTCAGCAAACTGCACGGCAAAGTGGCCCGAAATATGTGGGCCCATGTCTGGCCCGGGCGGCCGGAAGAGGAGGTGCCCATATCTCATATTACCAACGGCATTCACATCCCCTCCTTTATAGGACCTGAAATCGCCCGGTTGTTTGAACGGTACATGGGCCCCCGATGGTACTTGAACACCCGGCCCGCCGATAATATAAACCGCATTGACGATATCTATGATGAAGAACTGTGGCGCTCCCATGAAATAAGCCGTTCAAAACTGGTGCGTAATTGCCGTAAATTGATGACCCGCCAGTATGCAAGGCGTAATGCCCCAAAAAACCTTATTCAGCAGGCGGAAACAGTTCTTGACCCCAACATATTGACCATTGCCTTTGCCCGTCGATTTGCAACTTACAAACGCGCCGACCTGCTGCTGCAGGACCCGGATCGCCTGGAAGCCCTTATCAATTCGGATAAATATCCGGTTCAGTTCATTTTTGCCGGCAAGGCCCACCCCAAAGACAATGAAGGTAAAAAACTCATCAAACAGGTTATAGAGTTTTCCAAGCGGCCGGACGTTCGCCGCAGAGTCGCCTTTATAGAAAATTACGATATGCATGTTGCGCGCAACCTGGTACAGGGGGCCGATGTATGGCTGAACACCCCCCGACGTCCCTTTGAAGCCTGCGGTACATCCGGAATGAAAGCCGCCGTTAACGGTATTTTGAATGTCAGCATCATGGATGGCTGGTGGGCTGAAGGGTATTGCGAAAAATGCGGCTGGCGTATCGGCAGCGGTGAAGAGTATACGGATACGGCCTACCAGGACGCCGTTGAAAGCCGTGCACTGTATAACGTACTGGAAAATGAAGTGATCCCCTGTTTTTACGAACACGGTAGTGGTAATATGCCCGTCCGCTGGCTGGAGATGATGAAGTCTTCGATGAAACTCGCCCTGGAAAAATACAGCAGCCTGCGGATGATGAATGAATACGAACAGCGGTTTTATATACCCGCTATCCGGCAGTTCGGACAGCTTCTGGAAAATAACGCCCGGGTTGCGAAAGAACTGTCGGTTCGACATAAACGACTAATGGACAACTGGCATGCCATTCAGATACAAAAACCGATGGCCGACTCGGAAGGACCCTTTCTGGTGGATCAAAAATTCAAGGTCACGGCCCAGGTATTTTTGGGAGAATTAAAACCGGACGAAGTGGATGTTGAGCTTTTTTGCGGAACATTGAAAACCCTGGAAACGATTACCCAGGGCAACACCGAACTGATGCGTGTTGAAAAGGAGCATGGCAAGGGAAATTTTCTTTATAGCTGCATGCTGCCCTGTCGGCATACCGGCCGGTTTGGTTTTACGGTCAGGACCACCCCCAAAGGAGATGACTGGATTAAAAACACGCCCGGGCTGATTACCTGGGCCCAAACCGGATGATACCCGGCGTTCTTTTTCTACAAGTTTGCCGTTCCCCTGAAAGGGGATGTATAATTAAGTATAACACGGGATGCCGCGCTATGCGCCCGGGGAGGAACGAGAAATGGCTGAATCGGTAAAAAATCCCCGTATTCTCATCGTCACGCCCGAAGTGACTTATCTGCCGGAGCGTATGGGCAGTTTTTCCAACTATCTCACGGCCAAGGCCGGGGGGCTGGCTGATGTGTCCGCAGCCCTGATAAAAGCGCTCTTTGATCAGGGCGCGGATGTTCATGTCGCCCTTCCCGACTATCGGGCCATATTCAATGACCACCTGGCACCCTTTTTGAATAAAGAACGGCAAACCATTCGATCGGTCATGCCCGATGACAAAATCCATCTGGCCCAGGATCGCGCTTTTTACTATATGAACAAAGTCTATAGCGACTATGGGGGTAAAAACACCGGGGTGGGGCTGGCTTTTCAGCGGGAAGTCATCAACAATATCATCCCCCGGGTCAAACCCGATCTGATCCACTGCAATGACTGGATGACCGGTCTGATTCCAGCCATGTCCCGGCGGATGGGCATTCCTTGTCTGTTTACCCTGCACAACATTCATACCGTCAAATGCACTCTTGCCCACATCGAAGACAAGGGAATTGACGCCGCCTATTTCTGGGACAATCTGTACTATGACCGGATGGCTTACGAGTATGAAAGCGCCCGTTCCGTCAACCCGGTTGATTTCCTGGTGAGCGGGGTTTTTGCGGCCCATTTTGTCAACACCGTCAGCCCGACCTTTCTCGATGAAATTATAGAGGGCCGTCATGCTTTTGTCACTCCCCCGCTCATGCGGGAACTCGCCGGCAAAAAAGCGGCCCAGTGTGCGGTCGGCATTCTGAACGCTCCTGATCCGGCTTTTAATCCGGCAGCAGACAAAAAACTTCCCCGTTGCTACACCCCCGAGAACCATGGCGACGGAAAAAGGGAGAACAAACTGGCACTGCAAAAAGCACTGGGACTGCTTCAAAATAAAAATGCCCCGGTTTTTTACTGGCCGTCGCGGCTGGATCCGGTGCAAAAAGGCTGCCACCTGTTAACCGGCATCCTGTATGATGTCATATCCAGGTACTGGGACCAGCAACTCCAGTTCGTATTTATCGCCGATGGTGAATATCAGCCGCATTTCAGAAATATCGTGACATTTCATCAGTTGCATGACCGGGTTGCCATCTGCAATTTCAATGAACACCTTGAGCATCTGGCCTACGGGGCTGCTGATTTTGTTCTCATGCCCTCTCTTTTCGAACCCTGCGGTCTGCCCCAGATGATCGGCCCCATCTACGGGACCCTGCCTGTGGCTCATGATACCGGCGGTATCCATGACACAGTTACCCCCATCGACACGCCAGGTAACACCGGCAACGGCTTTCTTTTTGAAGCATTTGACACTCAAGGACTCTCCTGGGCCATCGATCAGGCGCTGGATTTTTACCAGTTGCCCGCCCGGATAAAAAATGGGCAGATTAAACGAATTATGCAGCAGAGTGCGGCCCTGTTCAATCATTCGGTTACCGCCGGCCAGTATATTGATCTTTATGAAAAAATGCTGAAACGACCTTTGATTGTGTAACCGATCCCAGTATGGAAACACGATATCGGGTACAATACAAAAAAACTGAAAATAGGCAATAGGCCTTATGGTGTTTTGATTTATAACGGGTAGCTGTCTGAACGCATTAGTACGCGTTAATCCGGAAACAGCGATACTGAACTGAAATTCATAAATGCCACCCGAACTGTCAATCATTGACTACACTTATTTAAAACCAAAAACCTGTTCCCGGTTTTACGCATGCTTATGCGTGAGTTCTACACGTTTTAAATCAAAATTCCGTAAGGCCGGGTCTCAAAGGCTATTGATTATGTAAAAAATCAATGGCCCCTAAAGGCCGATTCGGTGGGCACAGCCCACCCTACGATGGATTGAACCCGGAAACTGTAAAATGGTAATTGAAATGACTGATAATTCCATGCTTGTGCAGCGCCTGCTGCACGACG
>CAYQNS010000162.1:0-8676 GCA_964418755.1 uncultured Desulfobacteraceae bacterium | reverse complement strand
AATGCTCCCCAAGACATCATGTGCTATTTATATTTTGGTTTGTGTGCTTTGTAAAGAATGTCCCCCAGGATGCATTTTTGTCAGGCCTAAACTGGTGTCCTAAAAAATATCAATAAATTTACAACACTGTGACCGTATCTGTCAAACCCATGTGGTAATCTGTGAAAAAACAAAGGAAAAGGAGGACACCAAAATGCGGAAACATGAACTGTACACAGATTATCATGACCATTTTGAATATTTCGGAAACACCGAAATTGAACGGATTCGCAAGCAGGGTGAAAAAACAATACGGCATGACTGGATAATCTTTAACACCATTGATGAGGCGATGGAATATTTCAATGATAGTTGCGGGGAATTCGCGGGGTATTATGCTTGAATAATAAATGGATATCCCAATCTCCATACGTCCCCAATCTTTGCACAATCTTTCTGGAATTCATGGCGTCTGGAGGCTTAACTACGAATCGATACTGGGCTATATCGGCTCTGTTGATTCGGTATATTCAAAAGGTCTCCAGGGTTTTTATCAAAAGTGTCTGGCGTTAAATAGACCAGCAAATCATAAAATAATTCAAATTTTACAAAACATGCCAATTAAATATCGATAATCTTAATATTATATATTGACATTTCAATAGTTTGCTGATAACTGTCGGTTTTAATTGTTTGATTAAAACATCTGAACCCCAAAGAGGTTGGATGTTGACCAAAAAACACGATATCATTGAGACCGCCACTCGCCTATTCGCCTACCAAGGATTCAAAGGGACCACTACACGCCAAATCATTGTAGAATCCGGCACAAGCGATCCTCTTCTTTATTACCATTTCAAGAGCAAAGATGACCTCTATATTCAAATCGTAGAGGCAGCTTTCAATAAATATTTTTCCCGCTTGGAATCTTTACCCCAAGAAACTTCAGCAGAATTCGATAAAATTGAAGGCCTGATTCAGCTTAATTTTGAACTGGTTCAGGAAATGCCAGAAGAAATCCATCTGGTTATAGTTACCTGTCCACCCAGGTTGAACGATCCCAGACATATCTGTACAAAGAACATTAAAAAACAGCGAAAATTCCTGTCCTCTTACCTTTCTGATTGCCTAAAAAGAGGAAGATCCTCCGGTGAGTTTGTAAAGGTTCCCATTAGCAAGACGGTAAGCCTAATTATTGGCATGATTAATGGAATGCTAAGGCTGCGATCGTTAGGACTTGATAAACTCCAGGGTATGGATAAAACAGCGGTAGAATTTTGCAGGAGGAGCCTGTTGAGAACATAACGGGATTGAGATAGCATCAGATATATTAGCCTTTAAATATAGCACCAACAAAAGTGGGAGCTACCGATGAGTGAATCGACATTACAATACTGCCGCGTCGACGAAGTAGTTTGGGATGATCAATCTGAGGGACCAGAGTCCGAAAAGGTTCCAGGATTGAGGAAAAAAATTGAGCCTTGGTTCGCCTCATTGTTTCAAAGCGAACATCTATCTGTCCTTTTGGGTAGTGGATTCACGCTCGGGATTTGTAATGAAGCTGAGGTTTCAGCAGCAGATATGAGTTCAGATCATTTTGATGGTCAATGGGGTGATAAAATTGAAAAGTGGGCGAAAAAAACAGCCAAAGAAATGGGACGCGGTGACGCCAATATCGAGGACAGAATCAGGTGCGGAATTGCTCTATTGAGTGGCCTTGAAATTATGGAGGATGAAGGGGCAGACAAAGTTCGGGATTCGATCAATCGAATACTTCTGGATTTTCTACGGACAATTATTCAGGCGGAAAGAGACTATAAGTCTAAACTTTTTTCAGATCCAGATGGAGATACTTTAAATGCTGTTGGCATTCTGGTGTCGTTTATTTTAAGCTTTGCATCAAGAATGGGATCAAGAGATAGACTGAATATTTTCACAACAAATTATGACCGTTTCATAGAGTATGCATGTGATAGAGCCGGGATCAGGCTGATTGATAGATTTGTTGGATCATTAGCACCCATATTTCGAGCTTCTCGTCTTGATGTAGATTTTCATTACAATCCTCCAGGAATAAGAGGTGAGCCAAGGTTCCTTGAAGGAGTCGCAAAATTTACAAAACTACATGGATCCCTCGATTGGTTATCTACAAAAAATGGATTAATCAAAACTGGTTTGCCTTTTGGTGCAAAAGATGATCATCCAGAAATACCGGTTGAACCATTAAATACACTGATGATTTATCCAAACTCGGCCAAGGATATTGAAACTTCAATGTATCCCTATGTCGAATTGTTCAGAGATTTTTCAGCGGGAATATGTCGTCCAAATTCAACACTTGTTACGTATGGTTATGGTTTTGGTGATGACCACATTAATAGAATTATAAAGGACATGCTCACACTACCTTCAACTCATCTTGCCATTATTGCCCATAGTGACAGGAATGGTAGAATATCCAAGTTCTGTGCCGAAATCGGAAACAAGGCTCAAATTACCTTGTTACTGGGAAGCCATTTTGGAAACATCAAGGTATTAGTTAATAATTATCTGCCAAAACCCGCAATTGATAATATTACTTGGCGAAAGGCCGAGCTTTTAAAAAGAAGAGGTGCTGAGAATTCTAACGGAGATTCCCTTCAGCAATGTGGGGTTAGCGATATAGAGGATTAAATATGATAACCCCTATAGAATCTATTTCGAATCGCACAATTGGCTATATTGAAACTGTATCACCAAGTAGTTTTTCCGTCTCGCTCGACACTAAATCTCCTCATTCGGTTTCAATTAACACTGGAGTGCCAAGACCCTTTCCGAGACTCAATGGATACCTTATTATTCCTAATGAAAAAGGTGCTGTTGTAGGTATCATAACATGGTTAGGTATTGAAGAAACAGGGTACTCGAAATTTCATCGCTCACACGATAAAGATCTGATCGACCTTCCCTTCCCTAAAAGAAAATTGACACTAATTCCTGTCGGCAATATGACGCTTGAAGAATGCAAGGGAAAGTCTGGTTCTACATTTAATCTTGAGAGAGGAGTATCTGTCTATCCCTCAGTCGGAGATGCTGTAATCCTACCGACGAAAGATGAATTGGCATGTATAGTCGAAGGAAGGGATGAGAATGCCAGGCTGAAAATAGGAACAGCCCAATTGGCTGGGGGCGTTCATGTTTCAGTCGATCCTGATAAGTTGTTTGGTCGTCATTTAGCAGTCCTTGGCAATACTGGTAGCGGAAAATCTTGTTCAATCGCAGGATTGATCAGGTGGTCGCTGAAAGCTGCATATAATAAAAGTTCAAAAACACCGAATGCACGTTTCATTATTTTGGATCCTAATGGAGAATACTCCAAAGCTTTCGATGATGTGAAGGATTTCGCAAATTGTAGAGTATTGAGTCTTAGCAGTCGAGATACTGAGGGTCTAAAGTTATCAGCACCGCATTGGGCTTGGTCAACGGCGTTACACGCTATGGGCTTGGGAAGTATTGGATTGACAACTCATATTTTGCAATTCCGCCTTTGGAAGAGCAGCAAGCTATTGTTGATTTCCTTGATAAAAAAACTGCTAAAATTGAACAACTGATTTCTAAAGTCGAAATTCTTGCAGGAAAAATCAATGATACAGATTCATCTTTACTTAAAAAATACCGCACCGCCCTGATAACCGCCGCCGTAACCGGCAAAATAGATGTCCGTAAGGAGGCCGCCTGATGCCAGGCCATCACACAGAGGCCAGCTTTGAATCTGCTATTGAGGACTATTTAGTATCAAATGCTGGCTATGAGAAAGGTAATCCACTCAATTTTAATCAAGAACGCTGCATTGATCCTTCCATATTAATTCCTTTTATTCAAACAACCCAATCTGATGAATGGTCATATCTGAAAGGAATCCAGAAAGACAAAGCAGAAGAAACACTTCTGGACGATCTCTGTGGGGCTCTCAATTCTAAAAACCAAGGCTGTCTTGCTGTATTGCGTCATGGGTTCAAATGCTATGGAAAATTATTTCGATTAGCCTATTTTGCCCCCGCCAGCGGAATGAATCCAGACACCAAACGTCTGTATGAATCTAATCGCCTAACGGTCACACGTCAGGTCCAATACAGCCCTAAACACGGCAATACATTGGATATGGTCCTGAGCCTTAATGGGATTCCAATTGTGACGGCGGAACTGAAAAACCCCATGACCGGTCAGACGTGGCGAAACGCTGTTCACCAGTATAAAAATGACCGCGATCATAAGGATTTGATGTTTCAGTTCAAGCGACGAGCACTTGTACATTTCGCCGTTGATACCGATGAATGTTATATGGCAACCCGTCTTTCTGGGCGGTCCACATATTTCCTACCCTTCAATCTCGGGAAAAGCGGTGGTTCTGGTAACCCGGATATGTCAGGTAAACATAAGACTTATTATCTCTGGGAATACGTTTGGCAGCGGGATAGTTTCCTCGATATTTTGGCCCGATTTATTCACCTCCAGGTTGAGGAAAAAAAGATCGGCGGAAAAAAAGTTAAAAGCGAAAAAATGATCTTTCCCCGCTACCATCAGCTTGATGTAGTGCGGAAACTGGTTGCTGATGCCCGACAAGAAGGTGTCGGAAAAAATTACCTTGTTCAACATTCAGCAGGAAGCGGAAAAAGCAACTCCATCGCCTGGATGGCTCACCGTTTGGCAAGTTTGCACAATGATAAGGACGAAAAAGTTTTCGACTCTATTATTGTCGTTACTGATCGGCGGGTACTTGATCAACAATTGCAGAACACCATCTATCAATTCGAGCATAAAACCGGTGTTGTGGAAAAGATCGATATAGACTCTACACAGCTTGCAAATGCCCTTGAATCTGCCGTCCCAATCGTCATCACGACACTTCAAAAGTTTCCATTTGTCACGGAAAAAATAGAGGAACTGCCCAAACGAAAATACGCGGTCATTATTGATGAGGCCCACAGCTCTCAGGGCGGTGAAGCAGCAACAGAGCTAAAGGGTGTTCTGGCCGGTACAGCTATTAAGGAAGAGGCCAAGAAAAAAGCCGAGGAAGAGGGCTTGCCAGACTATGAAGAGGAAATCCTCAAGGCAATGGCAAAACGCGGCAAACAACCAAACATCAGCTTTTTCGCATTTACAGCCACACCGAAATATAAAACTCTTGAGGTATTCGGCATTACTGGGCCGGACGGCAAACCTACTCCGTATCATCTTTACAGTATGCGTCAGGCCATTGAGGAAAATTTTATCCTGGATGTGCTCAAACATTACACCACTTACAAAACGTATTATCGTTTAATTAAGGCCATCGAGAATGACCCAAAGGTCGATAAAAAGAAAGCTGCTAAGGCTCTTGCGAGATTCATGAGCCTGCATCCCCACAACATCGCCCAAAAAACTGAAGTCATGGTTGAGCACTTCAGGACATTCACAAAACACAAAATCGGTGGCAGGGCAAAAGCGATGGTGGTGACATCATCCAGATTGCATGCTGTCCGATACAAACAAGCGTTTGACAAATATATAAAAGAAAAGGCCTATTCGGACATCAAGACCCTCGTTGCTTTTTCCGGCACCGTAGTTGATCCAGACATAAAACACGTCGAATACACAGAGGTAGGGATGAACAAGGGTATTAAAGAGAAGGAATTACCGGAGAAATTCGATTCCGATGAATACCAGGTGCTCCTTGTAGCCGAGAAATACCAAACAGGCTTTGACCAACCCTTTCTTCATACCATGTATGTGGACAAGCGTTTGTCCGGTATACAGGCGGTCCAGACGCTTTCAAGGCTAAACCGAACCCATCCGGGGAAAGAGGATACGTTCGTTCTCGATTTTGTGAACGAAACAAAAGAAATTCAGGAGGCGTTTCAACCATACTACGAGCAAACCGCTGTTGGAGAACAGGCTGAACCAAGGCAACTATACGAATTACAGGCCCGGCTTGATTCACAGCAAGTTTATTTCAAAACCGAGGTCGATGAATTTGCCAGAATATTTTACCGGCCGAAAAAGAAACAGACGCCCGCAGATCATGCTCAGATGAACGCTTGTATTGATCCAGCTGTAAATCGGTTCAAAGATCTGGATGAGGAAACTCAAGAGGAATTCAGGAAAGTCCTGGTTGCCTATCGGAATCTGTATGCTTTCATGTCACAGGTTATCCCGTTTTATGATTCGGATCTGGAAAAGCTTTATTCCTTTGTCCGCTTTCTGCTGGCCAAACTACCTAAAAAAGACTCTGGGCCTAAATACTATTTTGATGACGAAATTAATCTGAAATATTATCGCCTACAGAAAATCAGCGAAGGGGGAATTGATCTTGAGTATGGAAAAGGTGGTGAGGTTTCAGGACCTGTAAGCGTGGGTAGCGGTGTAAGTCACTGGGAAAACATAAAGCTCTCAGATCTGATCGATATATTGAATGACAGATTCGGGACTGAGTTCAAACCTGCTGATCAATTATTCTTTGATTCTATCAGGGAGGATGCTGTTGCGGATGCTGAAATCCGACAGGTTGCTTTGGCAAACACACTTGAAGGCTTTGGATACGTTTTCAAAGAGGCTCTTGAAGGTTTGTTCATTGATCGAATGGAACAAAACGAGGAAATAACGGCAAAGTTCCTAAATGAAAAAGAATTCAAAGATCTTGTCAGCCAACACCTGCTAAAAACGGTATACGAGCAAATAAGATCAGAGGGGATACCGGCTGAATAGATCTGTATATCCTAAATTTCTTGAAATCTGCCCAACATAGGATCATAGCAGCTAAGCCTGGATATTTAGTTGATGAAATAAAAGAGCTTCTAAAATTATCCGAAAGAAAAGGCATAAAGTGCACAATTTATGTGGATTCTAATGAAAAGGCCGTTCGTTGGGGTTTTGGTGAGAAAGATGCACTAAAATTGATATTTGATAATCAAGGTGAATTAGATACGCAACCGGCGGAACATATTCGGCTATCCGTTATTATAGTTGACGACTCCGCATTAGTTTATAGCCCAGTAGCCTTGGCATGGGAAAAAGAACCGGAGAAGCTCGTTTTTCCGAACGGGATATGAATGATGGGGGTCAAGTCTGCCCTTGACCCATTTATAATTTTAACAAGCGTCAAGAGCAGACTTGACCCCCATTTTACAAAAAAATAACAGACGAGGCAGCCGATGGTTTCATTGGAAGAACTAAAACAGATCGTGCTGATGAGGTATCTGACCGATGCCATGCTTGAAAATTTGCGTTCTCATATCGATATTCTGCATTTTGTCCAGGAAGAGGTGATATTCAGGGAAGGTGATAAAGCAAACCGGCTCTATCTGCTGAAAAGGGGTAAAGTCCTGCTGGAAAAAAAAATGTCGGAAAAAATCACCCTGTATGTCGATTCCATCAAGGAGGGATATTCCTTTGGCTGGTCCGCCATGCTCGATGGCGGACCGTACACATCTCATGCCATCTGTGCCGAACCGTGTGAAGTCTTTTCCCTGAGAAGAAAAACAATCATCGATCTGATGAACAAAAATCACGATCTGGGCTATATATTCACCCAGCGAATCCTGCGTGTGATGAAAAACCGTCTGGATCACCGTACAAATCAGTTTTTGCGATCCATTGTTAACCAGCCCGACCTTCAGAATCTTTTTTAAGACCCAAGCTGCAATCTACAAAAAATTTACTATTCCCATCCGCTTTCAAGCCAAATGATGGATTAACATTTCGATTTTTCTAATTTTATACGAACGCTTACTATCATGAACAATTATAAACATAAAAGAACTAAACGACTGGTAACGGTATTAATATTTTTTTTCTTAACACCCGCGGCTTATGCTGATGGACTTAAAGTTCTGGCTGAGAATTACCCCCCGTTCAGTTATGAAGAAAATGGTGTGGTTACCGGATTTGACATCGAAATTCTTGAGAACCTGATTAGAGATTCAGGTGTTAAACAAGTGGGGAAAGCACGAATTTACCCGTGGTCAAGAGCCTATAAAACCATTCAGAAAGAGCCCGATATTATAGTTGTTAATATGGCCAGAACAGAAGCCCGGGATGCACTCTTTAAGTGGATTGGCCCGACATGCCCAAGGGAGATTTGGTTGTTCAAGCTCAAAAGCCGAAAGGATATCAAAATAAATTCTTTGGAAGACGCAAAGAAATACCGAATTGGTTCCATGTTGGGCTCTACCAGTACGAAAGAGTTGATCAATAACGGGTTTGCAAAAGGAAAAAATCTCGATCTTGTTTTTGATGAAAGGCTGAATTTGTTAAAACTTATTAAAGGACGAGTAGACCTGATTACCTTCCTTAAGTTTGAAATGTCCTGGAGACTTAAAAGGCTTATGCACTCAACGGATACACGGATTCCGGCAATTGGTATTAATGATGTTGAACCTGCCTATTTGTTGTCGGATAAATATCAATATTATTTTGCATTTAGCAAACAAGTTCCCGATTCAACTATATCCAAGCTTCAAAATGCTTTAGATACCATGAAAAAAGACGGGCGTTATGAAAAAATTTGGAAAAAGTATATGGAATAATTCACACAAATATATTAATTTTTTTGAAATAGCTGAACTACTTATTCAATGATCAATGAATTTTTCAATTTTTTATGCAAGATTAAAGCGCAAGCATAGCCCTACAACGATACTTAAACTATTTTAGACTTGTTTTTATTAGCCTGGTTTGCTA